>CAJNCX010000002.1:0-351578 GCA_905221365.1 bacterium | reverse complement strand
GTAAGTATTCCACCGAGGATAAGTGTTTCAAGTTTCATGGGATATTTAAAAGGTAAAAGTGCACTCATGATGTTTGACAAACACGCTAATCTCAAGTATAAGTTTGGCAACCGGCATTTTTGGGCAGAAGGTTACTACGTGAGTACAGTGGGACTTAATGAAGCTACAATTAAGAAATATATTCAAGATTAAAAAAATTATCCAGCGTCTTTAGGCGCTGGCTGGTAATTTAGGCTTATAGCCCTGGTGCAAACCATCCGTTTGACGGGTGGTCATGATTTGATTTTAATTCGTTTGTTGTAGAAAAATATAGTTAATCATTGCCTTCTTATTTTTAAAAAAACTGCAAGCTCTAGTTAAAATCACAATAAATTGCCAATTTCAAAATATTGAGGTTGTATTCAATCATATTTGGAGAATATTATAATATTTTTCAAAAATTTTATGATATAATCATGATAGTTAAATGTTTTAGAGGAACCCGATAATGAGTGAAATAAAAAGTGTAACATCTTTAGCTGTTCAAAGAGCAACGGCGATTGCAAAAGCTACAGAAAGTCTTGCTAATCTTATAGCAATTGAAAAAGATAATCAGACAACTGTAGCGGGGAATGCAAAAGCTTCCTCTGCAATTGATTTAGCGCAAACTACTGCGAGTCAAATGGGTAATGTATTATCAGCGATGTCAACGAATATTCATAATCTTTCTTCAGCTTTTCATGCTATGGATCAGAAAGTAGCAAACCAATTGTCACGCATTGACGATGCTAGCACGAGGTTTACGTTAAATGGTTAATCGAGATATCATTAATTTAGAGTTATCACTCAAAAAAAGAGAAGAATCTCTAAAAGCAAAGAAAAGTCATCTATACATTGTACGAGATGAATATGAGCAACTTACTAAAAAAAGTAAATTCTTTTTTAGTGAGGTTGCAGAGTTGATGAGTCAATCTGACGATAGTTATTATTTTAAAGATTTAGAATCACAACATCTCCAGGCATCGCAAAAACTTCAAACCTATTTTCAAGAACAGGAAGAGTCCCTTAAACAGTCACAAAAACTATTAGAAGTTGATAAAGAACAATTAAAACAATTAGAAAGAGAGGTGAGAGAAAAAAATGGGGGTTGATATGTATTTATGGAAATCCAAGAATCAAGCAAGTAGTACATCAAGAGCACTACAGAATCAAAATAAAGCCTATCAATCTTTACAGAAGGCTCTTAATGATTTTTCATCAAATAGTGGAGATTTATCTGGTTTAGCTTATGATTCTGCAAAAGTTTATTGTAGTCAAATATTGATTCCATTAACAAAAGCCTGCATTTTGTTAAATGAGGAAATAGAAAAAGCAACATTGAGTCTTCCGGATAAATTCATTAGTGAAGTGGATAGTGTAAGTTTAAAAGAAGATGAGTTGCGTCAAAAAATTGCGCAAGCACATAAAAGTATTGTTTACTATCAGAAACTACGAAACATGGAATATCGTGTGGAACAACCAGACTATTTTTTCATTAATAGTTTAACAGAACATATTGAGATTCAACAGAAAGTCAAACAAAAATTGGAGGATAAGCTTCAAAAACTTTTGACATTTCATAATTCATCATCAGGTCTTTTTTCAAATATAGATGGTCTTTATCAAGTAGTAAAGCAAGGGTTATCTCAAGCAAAATGCTCTTGGAATGAAGAGACAAAAACATTTGTAATTCCACCTCAAGAGGAATTGATGTGGGTTAAACAGGTCCACGAGTCTTGGAGAAGACGATTGGATAAAGAAAAGTTGAAATCAGGAGAGGGATTAACAATAGAGGACATTGAAGCTTTACTTACCTATGCTCGGTCCCATCCAGAAGAGTTAGTTTCACCTGACTTGATTCAGCAACTAAAAAATGCATTAGAGTTAGTTCGAGAGAATTATGATAAAAATAGTACGCAGTTTGACTTACTTGCAACTATAATTGAGCAACTTGGAATAGGAGTTCAACGTTTTGGTGGTTTAGCTACTATTTTAGAAGGAATTAAAGGCCCTAGTACATTTGCTTTAAACGGAGCCTCAACTTCATTTGTTTTAGTTAAACAAAATGGTATAGGTCAAGCTTTGGTTCAAAAAGGTACGAATATAGCGAACTGGGGTAAATGGGGTGGACGTGCCTTAATGGGAATTGGCTTTGGTCTTGGAATGTACGATGATATTGTTAACAAAGATAAAAGTATTGGTCAGGCAGTTGTGCATAATGGTTTATCAACAGGGATTGGTTTTGGGGCTGCGGAGCTAACTACAGTAGCTGTAGGAGCAGCTTTGGGAAGTAATCCTGTTGGTTGGGCTGCTGTTGGTGTAGCGACTGCATCATTTGCTATTGGAGTTGGAGTTACTTGGTTGTTTAATAAAGCCTATGAAAATAACTTTTTAGGGCTTAAAGATGGTTTAGACGCTACAGGGGCATTTTTGGATGATGTAGGGAAAAACGTTGGTCAGGCAATATCAAATAGTGTTGAAAGTGCAAAAAATTGGGCCAGTGAGGTAGTAAGTGATGTAGGAAATGCCATTTCAGGTGGGCTAAGTGCTCTCAACCCCTTTGACTAAGGAGAAATGATGGAAAAAATTCCTTTTACTTATGGAAATTCTCGTTATTTAGTGTTTGAATTCAATCATAAATACTATCTACTTGATAGAAGACCATGTCATTTGATAGGCTATCTTTTTCCACCTATAAATTGGCTTTTCTTTCAACATGTGTATCCCATTACATCGGATGACTACTGTAAAATAAAAGAAAAAAATGGACGTGCTACAAAACTCACTGTTTCAGCTTCTCTCGGTGCTGGGCTGAGTATCTTTTTATACAATTGGTTACGCGTTAACAAGATTGATATCACTAAGTATTTTGAAGCGAATCTTTCAAGTTTTACGAAATTGGCACTCTTTTTAATTACTTTTCTTTTAACATATGTTCTGGTTGAATTATGTTACTATTCTCGGAAAAGAAGGATGGTTTCTGTGCTAGGGCGCGAACTTAGGCATTTACAATACTATAAAATCACGCCAGTAAAAATTGACTTTAAACAATTGCTAGGATTTATAGTGGTTTTTGGTGGACTAGCATTTTTTATGGCATTGTATTATTTTTACTCAGGAAATTTACTTTTTGGCTTAATGGCAAATGCAATCATCTTTTTATATTTGTTGGCTTCTAATGTTGCCTTTGGAACTGAAAGTCATCACTTATATAAAATAAATGATAAGAAACTAAAATAAGATGTAGCCGATATCGAGATACTTTTCATAGTTTGGAAAAAAACATGTTTTCTTAGATTAGTAAGGATTAAAATGCAAAAAATAAAATTATATTATAAAGGGAATCTTCGATACCTATTATTTCATTATCAGGGGAAACAGTATCTATTAGATAGATCTCCTAAACATTTTCTCGGATATTTCTGTTTGCCTTTAAACTGGTATTTTTATCAGAAAGTTTATGCTATCTCAGATGAAGAACTTTTTAAAATCGAAGAAAAAAATTCTAAGGCAAGCAAATTTATCCTTCCAACATCATTAGCTGCAGGATTGGCAGTTTTTGTGAATGCCTGGGCTCGTATGAATCATATTGATTTATTTGCCAACTTTTATGTGAATTTTTCGATAGTAACTAGTTTGCTTTTAGTAGTTATTGGTCTATTATTCTCTTTTAGTTTGCTTCAGCTTTTATATTCTAAAAAGAAAAAAAGTTTGGAAAAATTACTCAATAGATCATTGGGGCAATCTAATTATTATAAAATAAAACCAGTAAATTCATCGCGTTTTTACGTAAAAATGCTTCTTTTACGACTATGTTTCTTTGCTTTAGCTCTTATATTTGCCTTAGCTTTTATTTATATAAAAAATGTTGCCATGCTTTTGATAATGATTTTAACAATGTTCATTTTTCTAGCAACCATAAACGTTGCTTTTGCACCCGGAGAAGAACGGGAATATGAGATAGTTGATGTTATATCAGAGTTGAAATAAAATGTTGTTTTACCTAAATTCAGTGCTATATTTTTTATATAATTGAGACTTATTATTTAAAAAAATAAAATTACTACTTAAATATCGAAAGGAATAAAAGATTATGTTACCTATTGGAAGTATTGTTTATTTAAAAGATGGAACCCGTAAAATTATGATTCTTAATAGGGGAGCTTTCATTGACAATGATGGAGAAAAAGTAATTTTTGATTATTCAGGATGCATATACCCAGTAGGGCTTGACGCTGAACAAATTTTATATTTTAATAAAGAAAATATTGATAAGGTTCTTTTTAAAGGTTACAGTGATAACGAAGAGGAACGATATCAAGAACTTTATAGTCAGTGGCTCTTAGAAAATGAGAATAATTTTCTAAGGGGCAAGGTTGGTTAATAGAGTAGCTTCCATTTAAGCGTTTATCTCTTATAAAAGGAATCGCTTTGATATTATTGAAAATACTCTCACTTTTAATGATTGATGTTATTGATTAAAATAATTGCAAATAAAATAACTTTCAACTATTCAGGCGGATGATCTTTTTTGGTAACGTTATAAAATCTTAGAAGAACTCAAAATGTTATTAGAAACACACACATTATAGAATCATTGTCTACATTGAATATATAAAAACCACATCAAGAGAGAAACAAATTTCTCTCTTTTGTTATATTTAAGTAGATGCGAATCTTTTATTATGTAAGTAGTGCCATTTCATCTAGGTATTTCTTTTATTTTAAATACTAAAGAGTTGTCCAAATAGGTAAGTTACTGCCATAGTAAGAAGTCCGATACAGAGGTTGCGGATCATAGCAGTTTTCGTAGGGGCCTTGCCTAGTTTAGCACTGGTATAGCCTGTGATGAGAAGAGAAAGGGCTACGATAAGAACAGTAGCTGGAATGCGATAGTCACTTGGAAAGACGGTGATCGAAAGCATAGGAGGAAGACTTCCCAGTACAAAGGCGATAAAGCTAGAAATAGCAGCATGCCAAGGATTGGTAAATTCTTCGTACTCGATACCGTATTTTTCCTCGACCAAGGCTTTGAGTGGATTTTTAAGAAATGCTTTATTGGTCAGGAGTTGGGCGGACGTTTCACACTCACCATTTTGCAGGTAAGCAGCATAGAGAGATTGTTTTGCAGATTCGATGTCTTTATCTAAGAGTAATTGCTCTCTAGCGACAGCGGCTTCTTCAGTGTCTTTTTGAGTGGATACAGAGACATATTCGCCACCGGCCATAGAAAAAGCACCAGCGAGGATAGCAGCCAATCCTGATAAAAAGATAATCCAGATATTGCTCGTCGCACTAGCAACACCGATAACGACTCCAGCGATGGAAATAATCCCATCATTGGCACCGAGAACACCTGCACGCAGGATATTGAGACGTCCTGCAAAGTTTGCATCAATTTCATGTTTTATTTCTGTCATAGTCATCTCCTTTCTCTCCATTATAGAGAAAAGAGTAGGGGAATACAAACTTTTTAAACTATCTGAAAAAAGTTCTACGATTCTAATTTTTAAGCCCTTTCTAATTTTGCCGAAAAATGCTACTTCAAATTCTCAAATATTAAATTTTCTGACAATTTGTTGAAAAACTAAGGAAAGGATGTTATAATGGAACGTAAAATAAATTCAGGCTTCCTGAACCAATAGGAGTAAATAATGAAAAAATTAGGTGTTGTCCTTTTATCTTCTGCTTTGCTATTGACAGCATGTGCAGTCCGTTTTGAAAAATCAACCGAGACAAATGATTCCTCTAAGGTGACAGCTTTATCAGATGACAAACAAAAACTACTTGATAAGGCAACCGCAGATTATAAGACTTTTGTACAAGAGCAAATTGATAAACTTTTGACCGATACTGAGGGCTTTGTTCAACTTTTAAAAGACGGAAAATTGGAGGAAGCCAAGAAAGCTTATCCACTTGTTCGTATGGCTTATGAACGTTCAGAACCAATCGCTGAGAGTTTTGGTGAGTCAGATGTTAAGATTGACTTTCGTCTAGCAGACTATGTGGATGAAAATAAGACCGAGGAAGGTTGGTCTGGTTTCCACCGTATCGAGCGTATCCTTTGGGAAGAAAACACAACTAAGGGAACCGAAAGTTATGGTGATCAGCTTGTCAATGATATCAAAGAGTTGAAGGCTAAGGTAGCGACTGTTGAAGTAGATCACAAGATTATGTTGACTGGAGCAGTTGACTTGCTCAATGAAGTGGCGACAAGCAAGATTACGGGTGAAGAGGAAATCTACTCTCATACAGATTTGTACGACTTCCGCGCTAATATTGAGGGAGCTGAAAAGATATTCCAACTCTTTAAACCTTTACTAGAAAAATCAGATGCTGACCTAGTCAAAGAATTAGAAGCTGATTTCAAATCTGTTAATAGCTTGTTGGATAAACATATGACAGACAAGGAACACTACAAACTTTATACAGACTTAACAAAAGAAGACACTAAAGAATTGGCTGAAGCTGTGACAAAACTTGGTGAACCTCTATCACAAATGGGCAAATTTCTTGATGGAGAATAGGCAGTATGACTAAGAAAGACGAAAAGTTTTTTGAGAAAAAAATGGACCGTCGAGAATTTCTAAAAAAAGCGGGTATTGGAGGTGCTGGTCTAGCACTTGGTCTCTCTGGTGCCTCCGCTTTTTTAGCGCCTAAGCTAGACAAGCAGGAAAAAATCTCGTACGGTAATGAAAAGATTGACTTTTATGGGAAACACCAAGCAGGTATCACGACCCCTATGCAGAAGAATATCTATTTTATTGTCCTAGATTTGCATACGACAGATAAAGATAAGATTATCCAGCTTTTTAAGGATTGGACAGATTATAGTAGTAAGTTGGTAGAAGGAGAATTGGTCAAAAAGGATGGTCAGAATGCCCTCTTGCCTCCTAGTGACACTGGAGAAACCGTGGGGCTAAATCCTTATCGTTTAACGCTGACTTTTGGTGTGTCTGCTAGTTTCCTGAAAAAGATGAATTTGGAGCACAAGCGTCCTCAACTTTTTAGGGATTTTCCACCCTTTCCAAAGGAGCAACTGCGTGAAAAATATACTGGGGGAGATATTGTTATCCAAGCCTGTGCAGATGACGAGCAAGTTGCTTTTCATGCTATTCGCAACCTCATTCGTAAAGGGAGAAATGCAGTGACCCTCCGTTGGAGCCAATCTGGATTTGCTGCTATTGGGGATCGTATGGAGACACCACGCAACCTTTTTGGTTTCAAAGATGGAACAGCCAATGTGACCAAAGAAAAGGATTTTGATCGTGTTGTCTGGGCCGACAGCAAGGACTGGATGGAAAATGGATCCTATATGGCCGTTCGTCGCATCCAGATGTTTCTCGATACCTGGGATCGAACCAACCTTGAAGAGCAAGAAAATACCTTTGGTCGCTACAAGGAAAGTGGCGCCCCCTTTGGTAAGAAGAATGAGTTTGATGAAGTTGATTTGAGTCTTTTACCAGATGATTCGCATGTTCGATTAGCCAAAGAGGTAGATAAGCCACTCTTACGACGATCCTATTCATACTCAGATGGCATTGATGAAAAGACTGGACAATTTGACACAGGCTTACTCTTTATCTCTTTCCAGAAAGATCCAGACAATTTTGTCAAGGTTCAAACCAACCTCGGAGCTACAGACAAGATGAATGAGTATGTAACCCACATCGGTAGCGGTCTTTTTGCCTGCTTTGGTGGAGTAGAGAAAGGAGGCTATATTGGTCAGAAATTATTGGAAGATTAGTATTTGTTTTTTTGCTTTGTCTTTTCTCTTGTTAGCTATGTCTCCTGTTCGTGCAAAGGAAAGTCTGAGTTCTTATTTTGTAAAGATTACAGATGCCTCTCAGGCTTTAAAAAATGGAAATCAGGAAGAAGCCAAGGCCCTAGTTGGAGAAATGGCGACGGATTTTGAAAAAGTAGAACATGCTGATTCAGATGCTGGAAAGGCTGTCAAGGAAAAACTTGCCCTGTCAGGGGAGATTAGTGAAGAAAATCTGACACAGATCTCCTCTGCCCTTCTAGCTTTTGAAAAAGAGCAAAATCCAGTAGATCTTGATGCTGAAAAGGAAAAACTTGTCAGTCGCTTAAGACCACGTTTTGAGACTTTGGATAAGGCAATTTCTTCAAAAGATATAGAGCAAGTCAGAGAAGCCTATAAAAAAATGAATTCAACTTGGACGATCAATGAAAGTGTCGTCCGCGACAACAGTACAACACATTACGGTCAAGTAGAAACTGCTATCTCTTTCTTACGCAGTAGTATTGAAATGGAGCCGACAGATTATGATGCTATCCAGTCTTCTTTTAATGACTTAAAAACTGCCATCGATAACTTCGTAGATGGCAAAGAAGTGGAGAAAAGTTCCTCCAATCTAAATCTCAAAGATGGCATTTCCCTTCTCAAAAAAGCCTTGGAAGAATTTAAAGCTGGAAACCCAACGGCAGGGACAGCTGCCATGAAAGAGTTTATTACTATATGGCCAACTGTTGAAGGTTCTGTTAGTACGACCAATCCTTCCCTCTACACCCGAGTCGAAAGCGAAAGTCCTGTAATCATGGTCAAGGGAAGTGAGAAGGAATATCAAGAAAAATTAGAAAAACTGATTGCGGATTTATCTCAAATTGATACGACTGCAAGCTACAATGCTTTTGATGCCATGCTCATTCTCTTACGTGAAGGAGTAGAGGCCCTCTTAATCGTCATGGCTCTAGTCACAACTTTAAAAGCAGACAAGATGCGCAAAGGACTCAAGTGGGTATACGGTGGAGCCCAAACAGGTATCGTTGCGAGTCTAGTGATTGCATTTATACTACAAATTGCCTTTCCTGCTGTAACATCGGGGGCCAATCGTGAAATTATCGAAGGTGCTGTTGGCATTTTCGCAGTAGCGATGATGATTGTGATTGGTATCTGGCTTCACAGTAAATCCTCGGTCAAAAAATGGAATGACTTTATGGATTCGCAGATGAAAACGGTAACCAAGACAGGCTCCTTCATTTCCATGTTTGCTCTTAGTTTTCTAGCTGTTTTTCGTGAAGGGGCAGAGACCGTTCTATTTTACGTAGGGATGTTACCGAGAATATCTAGTTTTGACTTTATTCTAGGTATTTCTCTGGCTTTGTTCGTCTTGCTAGTTATCGCATTTCTGATGAACAAGGCGAGTCAATTTATTCTCCCTCACAAGATCTTCTTTATCCTGACATGGATGATTTATGCTCTGGCTTTCAAGATGCTAGGTGTTAGTTTGCATGCACTCCAGCTGACTAATATGGCTCCAAATCACTTAATATCAGGTTTTCCAACTATTGATCTTTTGGGAATCTATCCAAGTTTGGAAGGCATTGGAAGTCAGCTAGTCTTTTTGATAATTGTTTTGGTTGTCACATTGAGACAGGGTGAAAAGTAGATGGATACAAAAGAATTGACAATCGTTGAACATCTGATAGAATTTAGAAAGAGGTTCATTGCTGTTATAGCCTGCTTTTCTATAGTCTTTTGTGGAGCTTTATTGTTTGCTGATCAGCTTTATTACTACCTGACTCAGTCCTTTAATCAAAAGTTGATTGTATTAGGTCCAAATGACATTCTGTGGATTTATTTGCGCTTGGCGAGTCTAATGTCCTTTACCATTACGCTACCTTTTACAGTTTATCAGATTTGGAGTTTTATCAAACCAGGATTAAAAAAAGAAGAAGCAAGAGCAATTTTTGCTTATATTCCAGCTAGTTTTATTTGCTTTCTACTTGGACTGGCCTTTGGATTCTACTTTGTGACACCAGCCTTACTTCAAGTGCTTTTAGGTCTTGGGGAAGGATTATTTGAAACTCAATTAACGGCGCAGAACTACTTAGCCTTTGTTTTTCAAACAACCCTACCCTTGGGTTTCATCTTTGAATTGCCAGTCATCATCGCTTTTTTAACGTCGATTGGCTTGATGGGACCAAGGCTCTTAGTTACCTATAGACGTTATGCCTACTTTATTTTATTGGTACTAGCTGTTATCTTGACACCTGCTGATTTTATCAGCGATCTAGCTATGACTGTTCCTTTAATCTCGCTCTATGAGCTTAGTATTGCAATTAGCAAGAGTATTGTAAAGAAAAAAATGAAAGGAGAAAAGAATGGGAATCTTACGTGATATCGGTGCTCCAGGATTGATTATCATTGTTTTAGGGGCACTCTTAATCTTTGGACCAAAACGGTTACCAGAACTTGGTGAATCAATCGGTAAAATGCTGTCTGAATTTAAAAAGGCAGTTAAAGGAGTTGGTGACCAAGATCAGGAAAAGTAATCTATTCCATAATCATAAATAAAAACAAGAAAGTTAGGAACTGTAGCTGTTTAGGCCTAGGTGAGCAGTTTCCTAGCTTTTTATTGTATTCTTAAAAATAATTTTAAGTTTTCTTTAAGTTTTCTATTATACTCTAAAGGACTCTATATTAACCGAATTTTGAGTAAAAAAATATAGAGGGAAATCTAATTTTATTTCTCAAATAGATAGTTTTCGGTCTTTTCTTCATGATAGAGGCAGATTGTGATATAATAGATGGTAATGAGTTTTTTAGAATAAACTAAAGGAGAATATATATGATCTATGCAGGAATTCTAGCCGGAGGAACTGGCACACGCATGGGAATCAGTAATTTACCAAAGCAATTCTTAGAATTGGGTGATCGTCCTATTTTGATCCACACAATCGAAAAATTTGTCTTGGAGCCAAGTATTGAAAAAATTGTAGTTGGAGTTCATGGAGATTGGGTTTCACACGCTGAGGACCTGGTTGACAAGTATCTTTCTCTCCACAAGGATCGCATCATCATTACCAAAGGTGGTGCTGATCGTAATAGCAGTATTGAGAAGATTATTGAAGCCATTGATGCCTACCGTCCAATTGCTCCAGAAGATATCGTGATTACGCATGACTCTGTTCGTCCATTTATCACGCTCCGCATGATTCAGGACAATATCAAGCTCGCTCAAGATCATGATGCAGTTGACACAGTAGTAGAAGCGGTTGATACCATTGTCGAAAGTACCAATGGTCAGTTTATCACTGATATTCCAAATCGTGCTCACCTCTATCAAGGTCAAACACCTCAGACCTTCCGCTGCAAGGATTTCATGGATCTGTATGGTTCCTTATCTGATCAAGAAAAGGAAATTCTGACCGATGCATGTAAGATTTTTGTCATCAAAGGGAAGGATGTTGCCCTAGCTAAAGGGGAATATTCAAACCTTAAAATCACAACTGTGACAGATTTGAAAATTGCAAAAAGCATGATTGAGAAAGACTAAGGCTATGATTAATCAAATTTATCAACTGACAAAACCAAAGTTTATCAATGTAAAATACCAAGAAGAGGACATTGATCAGGAAAATCATATCCTTATTCGTCCAAATTATATGGCGGTTTGTCATGCAGATCAACGTTACTATCAAGGCAAACGTGATCCAAAGATATTGGCTAAAAAGCTCCCTATGGCTATGATTCACGAGTCTTGTGGAACTGTTATTTCTGATCCAACTGGGACTTATGAAGTCGGCCAAAAGGTAGTTATGATTCCAAATCAACCGCCTATGCAGAGTGACAAGGAGTTCTACGAAAACTACATGACAGGAACCTACTTCCTATCTAGTGGCTATGATGGCTTTATGCGAGAATTTGTCTCTCTTCCCAAAGACCGAGTTGTTTCTTATAATGACATTGAGGACACAGTTGCTGCTATTACCGAGTTTGTGAGTGTCGGTATGCATGCCGTGGATCGTTTCTTGAATCTCGCTCATAGCAAGCGAGAGCGCATTGCAGTTATCGGAGACGGTAGCTTGGCCTTTGTGGTTGCCAATATTATCAATTACACCTTGCCAGAAGCAGAGATTATCGTGATTGGTCGCCATTGGGAAAAACTGGAGCTCTTCTCTTTTGCAAAAGAGTGCTACATCACGGATAATATTCCAGAGGATTTGACCTTTGATCATGGATTTGAATGTTGTGGTGGTGATGGTACGGGTCCAGCTATCAATGACTTGATTCGCTATATTCGTCCACAGGGAACGATTCTCATGATGGGAGTGAGTGAATACAAGGTCAATATCAATACACGAGATGCCTTAGAAAAAGGCTTGCTCTTGGTTGGTTCATCTCGCTCAGGACGCATTGATTTTGAGAAGGCCATTCAAATGATGGAAGTTAAAAAGTTTGCGAATCGTTTGAAAAATATTCTTTATATCGAAGAACCAGTGAGAGAAATCAAGGACATTCACCGTGTCTTTGCCACCGACCTAAATACTGCTTTTAAAACAGTATTTAAGTGGGAAGTGTAGAAGATGGAGGTTATTTGTGGAGAAACTCATCAAAGAAAAAATTTCTTCTTTGCTATCTGAAGAAGAGGAAGTCCTCAGTGTTGAACAACTGGGTGGCATGACGAATCAGAATTATTTGGTTAAAACAACTTCAAAACCCTATATTGTTAAGTTCTTCGGAAAAGGAACTGAAAAGCTCATCAATCGTCAAGATGAAAAATACAATCTTGAATTGTTGAAAGACTTGAATCTTGATGTCAAAAATTATCTCTTTGATATAGAGTCTGGGATTAAGGTAAATGAGTACATCGAATCAGCAGTAACTCTTGATTCAACATCAATCAAGACCAAATTTGAAAAGATTGCCCCGATTCTACAGACCATTCATGCATCAGGCAAAGAACTAAGAGGAGAGTTTGCTCCTTTTGAGGAAATCAAAAAATACGAATCTTTGATTGAGGGAAATATCCCTTACGCCAACTATGAAGCTGTGAAAAAAGAAGTATTTTCACTAGAGAAAAGGTTGGCTGACTTAGGTGTTGACAGAAAGTCTTGTCATATCGATTTAGTTCCAGAAAACTTTATCGAGTCACCCCAAGGACGCATGTATTTGATCGACTGGGAATACTCTTCTATGAATGACCCGATGTGGGATTTGGCAGCTCTATTTTTAGAGTCTGAATTTACAAATCAGGAAGAAGAAGATTTCCTAACCTACTATGAGAGTGACAAAACTCCAGTATCTCGTGAGAAGATTCGTATCTATAAAATCTTGCAAGATACTATTTGGAGTTTGTGGACAGTGTACAAAGAAGCTCAAGGGGCTGATTTTGGAGATTACGGTGTCAATCGTTACCAAAGAGCTGTCGAAGGTTTGACTTATTATGGAGGTTAGGATGAAGAATAAAAATGGTGTCTCTTTCGGTCTGCTCTCGGGTATTTTCTGGGGACTAGGTCTGACAATTAGTTCTTATATCTTTTCAATTTTTACCAATCTTTCCCCCTTTGTGGTGGCGGCTGCTCATGATTTCTTGAGTATCTTTATCTTGTTAGCTTTTCTTTTGGTAAAAGAAGGAAAAGTTCGACTCTCGATTTTTCTAAATATTCGAAATGTCAGTGTTATTATCGGAGCCTTGCTAGCTGGTCCCATTGGCATGCAGGCCAATCTTTATGCGGTTAAGTATATCGGTAGTTCTCTAGCTTCATCCGTATCAGCTATCTACCCAGCAGTTTCTGTTTTACTAGCATTTTTCATTTTGAAACACAAAGTATCTAAGAATACTGTGTTTGGTATTTTGTTGATTATCGCAGGTATTATTGCCCAGACTTACAAAGTTGAGCAGGTTAATTCTTTTTATATCGGAATTCTTTGTGCATTAGTTTGTGCCATCGCTTGGGGAAGTGAGAGTGTTCTTAGTTCCTACGCCATGGAAAGTGACTTAAGTGAAATTGAAGCACTATTAATCCGCCAAGTAACCTCATTCTTGTCATATCTTGTCATTGTCCTCTTTTCTCATCATTCATTTGCAGAAGTAGCAGATGGACAATTGCTGGGTTTGATGTTAGTCTTTGCAGCATGTAATATGATTTCTTACTTAGCTTACTATATTGCTATCAATCGTCTGCAGCCAGCAAAAGCAACTGGTTTGAACGTAAGCTATGTCGTATGGACAGTATTGTTCTCAGCAATGCTTTTAGGAACACCACTCGATATGGTGACTATTATTACATCGCTTGTTGTCATGGCTGGTGTTTATATTATTATTAAAGAATAAAGGAGAATAGCGTGAAAGCAATTATCTTGGCAGCGGGGTTGGGAACTCGTCTGCGTCCTATGACTGAAAATACCCCCAAAGCCTTGGTTAAGGTCAACCAAAAACCTTTGGTAGAATACCAAATCGAGTTTTTGAAAGAGAGAGGAATTGATGAGATTATTATCGTTGTTGGCTACCTCAAAGAACAATTTGACTACCTAAAAGAAAAATATGGTGTTCGTTTAGTCTTTAATGACAAGTACGCAGATTACAACAATTTTTACTCACTTTATCTCGTTAAAGAAGACTTAGCTAACAGCTATGTTATTGATGCGGATAACTATCTTTTCAAAAATATGTTTAGAAATAATCTTAAACGTTCGACCTATTTCAGTGTTTATCGTGAAGACTGTGAGAATGAATGGTTCTTGGTTTATGGTGATGACTATAAAGTTCAAGACATCATCGTTGATAGCAAGGCTGGTCGTATTCTGAGCGGCGTATCATTCTGGGATGCTCCAACTGCAGAAAAGATTGTTGGCTTTATTGACAAAGCCTATGCAAGCGGCGAATTTGTTGATCTCTATTGGGACAATATGGTTAAGGATAATATCAAAGAATTAGATGTGTATGTCGAAGAATTAGAAGGCAACAGCATCTATGAAATCGATAGTGTTAAGGACTATCAAAAGCTAGAAGAAATTTTATCTTCCATTAACTAAATAACATTAGAATTAGTAACAAAAAGACCCATTTTGGTCTTTTTTTGTTTGAAATGCACGAAAATAGAATTTAAAAAGATTGTTTGATAATGATTGTAATTAATTAAAAAAACACAATCAACAAAAAAGAAACAAAATAAAACAAAAAGTATTGACAACGATTTCATATAGTGTTATACTTATAACGTAAAAGTTAATTGAAAGAAGGGAAACTGTTATGGGATTAGATCATTTCTTTGACAAAGACCTCGTGTTTTGCTTAGAAGCGGATAATCAAGAACAACTCTTTGATCAGGTAGCAACCTTATTGGAAGAACAAGAAATAGTGACTCCAACTTATCGTGAAGCCTTGATCACGCGTGAAAAGTCATTTCCGACTGGCTTAGATATGGAATTTCTGGGAAAGGACTTGCCAAACGTAGCGATTCCTCATACAGATATTATTCATAATCTGGCTGAGAAAGTGGTGGTTGTTCGATTAGAAAAACCAGTAACTTTTCACAATATGATTGCTCCTGATAAGGAAGTGGAAGTATCTCTACTCTTCTTTATCATAAACAACTCAAGTTCGAGTCAAACCAACATTCTTGCTCAGTTGATGGACTTCTTTACAGGAAATGGTCACCTAGAAGATTTATCAAATATTTCTGAACCAGAAGCCTTGTATGCCTATATCTCTGAAGCAACAGCTTAAATCGTACATTATAAAAAATAAATCGGAGGAAATCCAAATGATCAAAATTCTCGCTGCCTGCGGTGCAGGTGTTAACTCAAGTCACCAAATTAAAAGTGCTCTTGAAGAAGAGCTTTCAAATCGTGGTTACGATGTTCACTGTGATGCAGTTATGGTAAAAGATGTGAATGAAGACCTTATGAAAGGCTACGATATCTTTACACCAATCGCTGCAACAGATCTTGGCTTTGAACCAGGTATTCCAGTTATTGAAGCTGGACCAATCTTGTTCCGTATTCCAGCAATGAGCGCTCCAGTATTTGACAATATTGAGGCAGCTATCAAAGAACACGGACTAAGCTAATTATTATTTTGTAAGATTCCATAAAAATAAAGGGAGGAACTATTATGGATGTCATTATCGAACTAGCCAATAAGATTTTCAAGCCAGTCTTGGAAATGGGTGGTCCTATCATCATGCTGATCATCTTGACAGTATTGGCCTTACTATTTGGAGTGAAATTCTCCAAAGCGCTTGAAGGTGGTATCAAACTTGCCATCGCTCTTACTGGTATCGGTGCTATCATCGGTATGCTCAACGGAGCTTTCTCAGCATCTCTTGCGAAATTCGTTGAAAATACTGGTATTCAATTGAACATCACTGACGTTGGTTGGGCACCACTTGCAACCATCACTTGGGGATCTGCTTGGACACTTTACTTCTTGCTTGTAATGTTGATTGTCAACGTTGTGATGCTTGCAATGAAGAAAACGGACACACTTGACGTCGATATCTTTGATATCTGGCACTTGTCAATCACTGGTCTTTTGATCAAATGGTATGCAGACAACAATGGTGTTAGTCAAGGAGTTTCACTTTTCATCGCAACTGCAGCAGTTGTCCTTGTAGGTGTTTTGAAAATCATCAACTCTGACTTGATGAAACCAACATTCGACGACCTTCTTAATGCACCAAGTTCATCACCAATGACTTCAACTCACATGAACTACATGATGAACCCAGTTATCATGGTTTTGGATAAGATCTTCGATAAAGTATTGCCAGGTCTTGATAAATATGACTTTGATGCTGCAAAATTGAACAAGAAAATCGGTTTCTGGGGATCTAAATTCTTCATTGGTTTCATTCTTGGTATCGTTATTGGTTTGATGGGAACTCCACACCCAGTTGCTGGTGTAGAAGGAGCCGATAAATGGGAACTTGTTATTAAAGGTTGGTTGAGCCTCGGTTTGACTGCCGGTGTCTGCTTGGAGCTCTTCTCACTTATCGGATCTTGGTTCATCGCAGCCGTAGAACCACTTTCACAAGGTATTACAAACGTTGCTACTAAACGTCTTCAAGGACGTAAATTCAACATCGGTCTTGACTGGCCTTTCATCGCTGGTCGTGCTGAAATCTGGGCTTGTGCCAACGTACTTGCTCCAATCATGCTAGTAGAAGCAGTGCTTCTTTCAAACGTCGGAAATGGTATCTTGCCACTTGCAGGTATCATCGCTATGGGTGTAACTCCAGCTCTCTTGGTTGTTACTCGTGGTAAATTGCTCCGTATGATCATCTTCGGAACACTCTTGTTGCCTCTCTTCCTTCTTTCAGGTACTCTTATCGCTCCATTTGCAACTGAACTTGCTAAAGGTGTAGGTGCCTTCCCAGAAGGTGTGAGCCAAACTCAATTGATCACTCACTCAACTCTTGAAGGACCAATCGAAAAACTATTTGGTTGGGCAATCGGTAATGCTACAACAGGTGATATTAAAGCAATCCTTGGTGCAGCAGCCTTCCTTGTATTCTATGTAGGTATCTTTGCTTGGTATAGAAAACAAATGATCAAACGTAACGAAGAATACGCAGCAAATGCTAAATAATTCGCTCCTATAAAATGTAAATTGTGAAAACTAGGTTGTCAATTTCCGATGTTGGGAGTGGCAACCTAGTTTTTTATATAAAAATCAAAAATAGTTGGAGAACATAATGGTAATTGAAATAAAATCAGATCAGTTAACGGTCCAGTTTAAAACCTTAGGTGGCGCCTTGTCATCGATCAAGGATCGAGATGGCATTGAGTATCTTTGGCAAGGAAATCCCACTTACTGGAGTGGGCAAGCTCCAGTACTTTTTCCAATCTGTGGCTCTTTGAGAGAGGATACAGCCTTCTATAGTCACGAAGATGGAACAGAGACGAAAGGAAACATTCCTCGCCATGGTTTGGTCCGTAAAAAAGAATTTGACTTAGTTGATCAAACAGAAAACAGCGTAACCTTTGCTATCGAAGATGATGAGAATAGCTATCAAAACTATCCTTATCATTTCCGCCTAGAAATCACTTATATCCTTACTGGAAAGACAGTACGGACTCAATACAAGATTTTCAATAAAGGAACTAGCAAGGTCATGCCTTACTTTATTGGTGGTCATCCAGGATTTAATTGCCCTTTGCTAGATGGCGAAACTTATGAAGATTACTATTTAGAGTTTGAGAAAGAAGAGACTTGCTCTGTTCCTCGTCCATTCCCAGAAACAGGAATGCTAGACTTCCAGGATAGAAGTCCATGGTTGAAATCTCAAAAGGAAGTGGACCTCAGTTACGATCTGTTTAGTGTTGATGCAGTGACTTTGGATGAGTTGCAATCCAGAACAATTGCCCTTCGTTCGCGCAAGCATGAGAAGGGATTAAAAGTACACTTCCAAGAGTTCCCAAATCTCATCGTTTGGTCAACTTTGAATAAGGGACCTTTCATTGCGTTTGAACCATGGTCTGGCTTGTCAACATCTCTTGAAGAAGGAGATCATTTAGAAGATAAGAAAAACGTTCGTCTCTTGGAACCCGGTCAAGTGGATCAAATTGGTTTTGATATTGAAATCTTTTAGATTAAAAGATAAAACACAAAAACAAACATTTACTGTTGACTTTTTCCGAAAATAGGAGTATATTATGTTTGTAAGCAACAAATGATGTTTGCAACAAACAAATAATCGCTTGTTATATTCTCTTTCGAGGAGAAAGTTTGTTTCTAGGAACTTGATTTCCTGGACTTGGATAAGGTGTTATTCATCTCATTCAATCAAATTTGTCAATAAACTGCTAGAAAGTCTTTTGTAGGTAAACTGCTAGCTATAAAAGTCTTTACTAGCCTAGAATAATAAAAAGGAGTAAACAATATGTCTATTGTTATCGGTGCAGATGCTGCAGGTTTGAGATTAAAAGAAGTTGTGAAAGACTTCTTGGAAAAAGAAAACTTCCACGTTGTGGATGTTACAGCTGAAGGTCAAGACTTTGTCGATGTGACTCTTGCTGTTGCTGCAGAAGTAAACAAAGAAGAACAAAATCTTGGTATCGTGATTGATGCTTATGGTGCTGGTCCATTTATGGTCGCAACAAAAATCAAAGGAATGGTTGCCGCAGAAGTTTCAGATGAACGTTCAGCTTATATGACTCGTGGCCACAACAATTCTCGTATGATTACTATGGGAGCAGAAACAGTTGGTGACGAATTGGCTAAAAACATCGCTAAAGGATTTGTTAACGGTAAGTACGACGGTGGTCGTCACCAGATTCGTGTCGATATGTTGAACAAAATGTGCTAATTAGATTACAGTAAGAAAGGTAAGATAAAAATGAGAATTGCAATTGGATGTGACCACATCGTAACAGATGAAAAAATGGCGGTTTCAGAATTTTTGAAATCAAAAGGACATGAAGTCATTGACTTTGGTACTTACGATCATGCTCGAACACACTACCCAATCTTTGGTAAAAAAGTTGGTGAAGCCGTTACAAGCGGTCAAGCTGATCTTGGGGTATGTATCTGTGGTACTGGTGTTGGGATCAACAACGCTGTAAATAAAGTTCCTGGTGTCCGTTCTGCCTTGGTTCGTGATATGACAACAGCTCTTTATGCAAAAGAACAGTTGAACGCTAACGTTATTGGTTTTGGTGGTAAAATCACTGGCGAATTGCTCATGTGCGACATCATTGAAGCTTTCATCAATGCTGAATACAAACCATCTGAAGAAAACAAAAAATTGATTGCTAAAATCGAGCACGTTGAAACTCACAATGCTCATCAAGCAGATGCAAACTTCTTTACAGAATTCCTTGAAAAATGGGATCGTGGTGAATACCACGACTAAGAGGTGACGCATGATTTTAACAGTCACAATGAATCCATCCATTGATATTTCTTATCCTTTGGATGAATTAAAAATTGACACTGTCAACCGTGTGGTGGACGTGACCAAGACAGCTGGTGGGAAAGGTCTCAATGTTACGCGAGTACTTTCAGAATTTGGTGATTCTGTTGCTGCTACTGGTCTATTTGGGGGCAAACTCGGTGAGTTTTTAGTAGAGCATATCGACGATAAAGTAACGAAACGTTTCTTCTCCATTCAAGGAGAGACTCGTAACTGTATCGCTATTCTACACGGTGAAAACCAAACAGAAATTCTTGAGAAAGGGCCTGAAGTTCTAGAACAAGAAGGGCAAGATTTCTTGGCTCATTTCGAAAATCTCCTTGACACTGTGGAAGTAGTTGCCATCTCTGGTAGCCTGCCAGCAGGTCTTCCAGTTGACTACTATGCAAGCTTAGTAGAACTTGCTAATCGCGCAGGAAAACCAGTTGTTCTGGATTGCTCAGGTGCAGCTCTTCAGGCTGTCCTTGAATCACCACATAAACCAACAGTAATTAAACCAAATAACGAAGAATTGTCTCAGCTTCTTGGGAAAGAAGTTTCTGAGGATTTGGATGAATTAAAAGAAGTTCTTCAAGAGCCTCTATTTGCAGGGATTGAGTGGATTATCGTTTCACTTGGTGCAAATGGTGCTTTTGCAAAACATGGAGATACTTTCTACAAGGTAGATATTCCGAGAATTCAGGTAGTCAATCCTGTCGGATCTGGTGATTCTACTGTGGCAGGGATTTCATCAGGACTTCTTCATAAGGAATCGGATGCAGAACTCCTCATCAAGGCAAATGTCCTTGGTATGCTCAACGCTCAAGAAAAAATGACAGGTCATGTGAATATGGCCAACTATCAAGCTTTATATGATCAATTAATAGTAAAAGAGGTATAAAATGGCTTTAACAGAAAACAAACGTGCATGCTTAGAAAAACTTTCAGATGAAAATGGAATCATCTCAGCTCTTGCCTTTGACCAACGTGGTGCTTTGAAACGCCTCATGGCTCAATATCAAACAGAAGAGCCAACAGTGGATCAAATGGAAGAACTCAAAGTCTTGGTTGCAGATGAATTGACAAAATACGCATCCTCTATGCTTCTCGACCCTGAGTATGGACTTCCAGCTACAAAAGCTCTTGCACCAAATGCTGGTCTTCTCCTTGCTTATGAAAAAACAGGTTATGACACAACAAGCACCAAACGCTTGCCTGACTGCTTGGATGTTTGGTCTGCCAAACGTATCAAAGAACAAGGTGCAGACGCTGTCAAATTCTTGCTTTACTATGACGTAGACAGCTCTGACGAACTCAATCAACAAAAACAAGCCTACATCGAACGCATTGGCTCTGAGTGTGTGGCGGAAGACATTCCGTTTTTCCTTGAAATCTTGGCTTACGATGAAAAAATCGCTGACGCTGGCTCTGCTGAATACGCAAAAGTAAAACCACACAAGGTTATCGGTGCTATGAAGGTCTTCTCAGACCCACGCTTCAACATCGATGTTTTGAAAGTAGAAGTTCCAATCAATGTTAAATACGTTGAAGGCTTTGGTGATGGTGAAATCGTCCATACTCGCGAAGAAGCTGCAGCCTTCTTCAAAGCACAAGATGAAGCAACTAACTTGCCATACATCTACTTGAGTGCTGGTGTATCAGCTAAACTATTCCAAGAAACACTTGTCTTTGCCCACGAATCAGGCGCAAACTTCAACGGCGTTCTTTGTGGACGTGCAACCTGGGCTGGATCAGTTGAAGCTTACATCAAAGATGGTGAAGCAGCAGCTCGCGAATGGCTACGTACAACAGGTTTCGAGAACATTGACGAACTCAACAAGGTTCTTCAAACAACAGCGACTTCATGGAAAGAACGCGTGTAAAATCTTCCTCCTAGTTTAGGAACATGAATCTAAAAAAAATTTAAAAAAAGTTACATGTAAAGGTTTACAAAATAACTTACTTGTGCTATACTTAGATCACAAGTTAATACAAGGTGAGTGTTACTAAGTAATATTAGGCATGATCACAGGTGAATTAGAAATCAAAGGATTTTCTAGTTCATTTGTGGTCATTTTTTGTACTCATATACCTTTAAGATATAAAAGGAGGTTGACATGTATCGAATTCTAAATCCAATGAATCACAATGTCTCGCTTGTCAGAAATGACAAAGGAGAAGAGGTGATTGTAATTGGTAAGGGGATTGCATTCGGAAAGAAGAAGGGGGATTTGATTGCAGAACATCAGGTTGAGAAAATCTTTCGGATGAAGACCGAAGAGTCCAGAGAAAATTTTATGGCTCTCCTCAAAGATGTTCCGCTTGATTTTATCACAGTGACCTATGAGATTATTGATAAGCTTTCTAAGAAATATCATTATCCGATTCAAGAGTATCTCTATGTGACCTTGACAGATCATATTTACTGTTCTTATCAAGCTCTAACACAAGGAAGGTATAAGGATAGTAATCTCTGATGGAGCCAATGTCAAAGGCTACTTTATCTGGTCGCTGATGGATGTCTTTTCTTGGTCAAATGGTTACGAAAAGCGTTACGGCCTCTTCTATGTTGATTTTGAAACCCAGAAGCGTTATCCAAAGAAATCGGCTCATTGGTATAAAAAACTAGCTGAGACACAACTTATTGACTAAAATTTAACAAAAATTCCCCACCAAAAGGTAGGGGAATTTTTATGGTTTTGATAAAAGAATGGTTGTTTGTTTCGACAAATCTTCAAATGTCTCCTGACTCAGTTTAGAATCTGAAACGATGGTATCAATCTCTGAGATATTGTAGAAAGTGTAAAAATCAAACTTATTAAACTTACTGTGGTCTGCCAGTAAGTATTTTTTATTGGCATTGTTCAAGGCGATTCGTTGAGCCTCGCCCTCTTGCTCACTAAAGGTGGCAATAGCCTTATCCTTAATGCCATTACAGCTAACAAAAGCTTTAGAAAACTGAAGATTGGCCAAATCCTGCAAGGTGAGTGTTCCCACAAAAGCACCAGTGATAGCGCGATAATTTCCACCAATCAAAATCAAATCTGTTAGTTTTCGTTCGTTTAGAATAAGAAAAACAGGAAGACTGTTTGTTACAACACGAATGTTATCGATAGGGAGTTCACGAGCAAAACATTCTAAGGTTGTTCCTGGGCCGATAAAAATGGTCTCTCCTTCGTCAATCAAATGACCCGCAAAACGACTGATTTCTTGTTTTTCAGCAATCTGCAAGCCTTGTTTTTCGACATTTGAGCGTTCGTTGCTTAAGAGAGAACCTGTACGAAGTTTTTCAGCGCCACCGTGCACACGAACCAGCAAATCCTTATCTGCCAATTCTTGTAAGTATCGACGGGCTGTCATATCTGACACATCAAGACTATCCATAATCTCTTTTACAGTAATAGTGCCTTTTGTGTTTACTGCTTCTAGAATACTATCTAGTTTTTCTTGCTTTAGCATCCTTATCACCTCGATTTCTACTATTATTATCTTACCATAAAATTCTCAATCATTCAAATAGAAAAAAACAAAATAAAACAAAAACAAAAATATCATGGTTGTTTTAAACAAACCATGATATTTTGAATGATTGGCCAAATTAGTCTAAACCGTAGTTGTAATCCTCGTCTTGCATGGCTTCAACTTCACCAAGGAGGTAACCATTTCCGACTTGAGAGAAGAAGTCGTGGTTAGAAGTTCCTGTTGAAATACCGTTCATAACGATTGGGTTGACGTCATCAGCTGAATCTGGGAAGAGTGGATCTTGTCCTAGGTTCATAAGAGCCTTGTTGGCATTGTAACGAAGAAAGGTTTTAACTTCTTCAGTCCAACCAACACCGTCATAGAGGCTTTCTGTATAGCCTTCTTCGTTTTCATAAAGAGTATAGAGCAGGTCGTACATCCATTCTTTGAGCTTTTCTTGCTCTTCTTCAGGTAATTCATTGAAACCAAGTTGGAATTTATAACCGATGTAGGTTCCGTGAACAGACTCATCACGAATGATCAGTTTGATGATTTCCGCAACGTTGGCCAGTTTGTTGTTACCGAGATAGTAGAGGGGGGTAAAGAAACCAGAGTAGAAGAGGAAGGTTTCAAGGAAAACACTGGCAACTTTCTTTTCAAGTGGGCTACCATTGAGATAGATTTCATTGATAATTTCTGCTTTTCTTTGTAGGTAGGGGTTAGTGTTGGTCCATTCAAAGATTTCTTCGATTTCAGCCTTAGTATTCAAGGTTGAAAAGATAGAAGAATAAGATTTTGCGTGGACAGATTCCATAAACTGGATGTTGTTGAAAACAGCTTCCTCATGCGGTGTACGGATGTCTGAGCGAAGCGCCTGAACCCCTGTTTCAGATTGCATGGTATCCAAAAGGGTCAAACCACCAAAGACTTTTCCAACCAAGTCTTTTTCTTTGTTTGATAGTTTTCTCCAGTCGTCTAGGTCATTTGACAAGGGGATACGCGTATCGAGCCAGAATTGCTCCGTCAGCTTTTCCCAAGTTGATTTGTCAATGACATCTTCGATGGCATTCCAGTTAATGGCTTTGTAGTAAGTTTCCATAGATTTACTTCTCCTCTAGGTAAAAATCAAACATTTTATCAATAACGCTTACTGTAATGAAGAACATAGTTAACAAGCCTAGTTGTTGTGAATAGTCAATATCCATACTAAAACTATCTCTTACCATTAGAAATTGTATCATATAGAAACCTACTAAGTAACTAATTGGCAGCATTGCGATTAAAGGTTTTTCTGAAAAAAACTTAGAAATAATTTTAAGAATAATGTAGATAATTCCCAAAACAACAGCTGATATGATCATTAAATCACGATCAGAAATCTGTGATTTGAAATTATTAAGTAAAGATATTACTATTCCTAGTATAATTAGAAAGCCAGCTGATTCACAAAAACAAAAACCTGAATATTCAAAAATTGTTAACTTTCTTTTCATAAATTTCTACCTTTAAAATAATAATTAAATCACACAGCTTTCACATTGGTTAGCACCAACTTCTCCACCGTCGTCTGTAAAGGTACGGACGTAGTAGATAGACTTGATCCCCTTGTTAAAGGCATAGTTACGAAGGATAGACAAGTCACGTGTCGTTTGTTTGTTTTCTTTCTTCCATTCGTAAAGACCTTTTGGAATGTCGCTACGCATGAAGAGAGTGAGTGAAAGCCCTTGGTCCACGTGTTCAGTAGCAGCAGCGTAAACATCAATCACCTTACGCATATCCATGTCGTAAGCAGAAGTGTAGTAAGGGATAGTATCTGTTGACAAGCCTGCGGCAGGATAGTAGATTTTACCAATTTTCTTTTCTTGACGTTCTTCGATGCGTTGCGTAATCGGATGGATAGAGGCAGAAACGTCGTTGATGTAGCTGATAGAACCATTTGGAGCAACAGCTAGACGGTTTTGATGGTAAAGTCCATCTTCTCGAACCTTTTCGCGAAGTTCAGCCCAGTCAGCAGCGCTTGGAATAAAGACATCTTTAAAGAGTTCTTTAACACGGTCTGATTTTGGAACAAATTCGCCAGTTACATACTTGTCGAAGTAGCTACCGTTAGCATAGTCTGATTTTTCAAAGTTGTGGAAGGTAATACCACGTTCGCGGGCGATATTATTTGATTCCACCAAGGTCCAGTAGTTCATAAGCATAAAGTAGATGCTTGTAAATTCAACTGACTCAGGTGATCCATATTCGATCAGTTGTTGCGCTAGGTAGCTGTGAAGTCCCATGGCACCAAGACCAAAGGTGTGAGCTAAACTGTTTCCGTGGTCGATAGTAGGGACAGCTACGATGTGTGAACTATCTGTAACGAAAGTAAGGGCACGAACCATAGCGCGAATAGAACGACCAAAGTCAGGTGAAGTCATCATGTTGACCACGTTTGTTGATCCAAGGTTACATGAAACGTCCGTTCCCATTTGAAGGAATTCTTGAGCATCGTTGATCAAGCTTGGTTCTTGAACTTGAAGAATCTCAGAACACAAGTTACTCATGATGATTTTCCCATCAATTGGATTTGTACGGTTAGCCGTATCAATGTTGACCACATAAGGGTAGCCAGATTCTTGTTGCAATTTAGAGATTTCCGTTTCCAAATCGCGTGCCTTGATTTTTGTCTTGCGGATGTTTGGATTTGCGACCAATTCATCGTATTTTTCTGTGATGTCGATGTAGTTGAACGGCACCCCGTATTCAAGTTCTACAGAGTATGGGCTGAAGAGGTACATTTCTTCATTTTTACGCGCTAATTCGTAGAATTTATCGGGTACTACAACACCGAGTGAAAGGGTCTTTACACGAACTTTTTCATCAGCATTTTCTTTCTTAGTGGAAAGGAAGGCGATGATATCTGGGTGAAAGACGTTGAGGTAGACAACCCCAGCACCTTGACGTTGTCCCAATTGGTTTGAGTAAGAGAAGCTGTCTTCAAAAAGCTTCATAACTGGTACGACACCAGAAGCAGCACCTTCATAGCCCTTGATAGGAGCTCCAGCTTCACGAAGGTTGCTGAGGGAAATTCCCACACCACCACCGATACGTGAAAGTTGAAGAGCTGAGTTGATAGAACGTCCAATAGAGTTCATATCATCAGTTACTTGAATCAAGAAACAAGATACCAATTCCCCACGACGAGCACGGCCTGCGTTCAAAAAGGAAGGAGTAGCTGGTTGGTAGCGTTGGTGGATGATTTCATTGGCAATATCAGTAGCAATCGCCTCATCCCCGTCAGCAAAATAAAGGGCATTAAAGAAGACACGGTCTTCCATATTTTCAAGGTAGTATTCACCGTCGTTAGTCTTCAAGGCATACTGGTTGTAAAACTTATAGGCAGCCATGAATGATTTGAATTGGAAGTTTTGATCCTTGATAAATTGATGCAATTCTTCCAAAAACTCTGGACGGTACTTCTTGAGAAATGCAGTTTCGATATAGTTGTGTTCAATAAGGTAGTTGATTTTATCAGTGATTGAATCAAAAACCATGGTATTTGGAACCACATTTTCTTTAAAGAAGGCATCCAAGGCTTCTTTATCTTTATGAAGCATGATTTGTCCATTAACAGGACGGTTGATTTCGTTATTGAGACGGAAGTAAGTTACGTCCTCAAGATGTTTTAATCCCATAAAATTTCCCTTATCTAATTACAAAAGAAAGGCCTCTAAGTTAGCCCTAGAAGCGAGTTTCTTCTGGATGATGTACTAAGATTATGCTAATTGTTTCAGTTTTCCTGGTTGGAAGCCTGAAAAGACTTCAGTTGGTGTTTGGATAACAGGAGCAGCGCTGAAACCAAGCTCTTTAACTTGATCAATATACTCAGGTTGCTCGTCGAGATTGATCTCACGATAAGCCACATTGTTGCTATCCAAGAAACGTTTGGTCATTTTACATTGTACACAATTATTTTTAGAATAAACCGTTACCATTTTCGTAACTCCTCATAAAATTTGATTACTTTCTTAGTATATCAGAAAAAAAAACTTTGTCAAACTTTTTAAACTAAATCTTGTGCCTAAAAGTTACAGTTTTAAAATTAAAATACAAGATATAGTGGTTTTTGAAACATAAGCTTTGACTTTCATTGAACTATCAAAGTTTATTAAAACAAAAAAACTATATCCTGTATGTTGGTAATTTATATAGAAGATTTTCAGCAAGTTATCTGAAAGGAAATTGAAGAAAGTCCATAAAATACTTGAAAAATTATCTTGAAGGTGATATAATACACTATTGTAAGGGTTATCACTTATAACTCAAATAGAAAACACTTAAAGGAGAGTCAAACTATGGCTTCTAAAGATTTCCACGTAGTGGCAGAAACAGGTATTCACGCACGTCCAGCAACATTGTTGGTTCAAACAGCTAGCAAATTTGCTTCAGATATCACTCTTGAGTACAAAGGTAAATCAGTAAACCTTAAATCTATCATGGGTGTTATGAGTCTTGGTGTTGGCCAAGGTGCTGACGTTACAATTTCAGCTGAAGGTGCAGATGCTGACGATGCAATCGCTGCTATCTCAGAAACAATGGAAAAAGAAGGATTGGCATAAGGAAATGACAGAAATGCTTAAAGGAATCGCAGCGTCAGATGGTGTTGCAGTTGCTAAAGCATATCTACTCGTTCAACCGGATTTGTCATTCGAGACTGTTACAGTCGAAGATACAAACGCAGAAGAAGCTCGCCTTGATGCCGCTTTACAAGCATCACAAGACGAGCTTTCTGTTATCCGTGAGAAAGCAGTAGGTACGCTAGGGGAAGAAGCTGCTCAAGTTTTTGACGCTCACTTAATGGTGCTTGCTGATCCTGAAATGATCAGCCAAATTAAAGAAACTATCCGTGCTAAGAAAGTGAATGCAGAAGCAGGTCTGAAAGAAGTGACAGACATGTTTATCACTATCTTTGAAGGTATGGAAGACAACCCATACATGCAAGAACGTGCAGCGGATATCCGCGACGTGACAAAACGTGTATTGGCAAATCTTCTTGGTAAAAAATTGCCAAACCCAGCTTCTATCAATGAAGAAGTAATCGTCATTGCACATGACTTGACTCCTTCTGATACAGCTCAATTGGACAAAAACTTTGTTAAAGCTTTTGTAACAAACATCGGTGGACGTACAAGCCACTCAGCTATCATGGCACGTACGCTTGAAATTGCAGCAGTATTGGGTACAAACAACATCACTGAAATCGTTAAAGACGGTGACATTCTTGCCGTTAACGGTATCACAGGTGAGGTTATTATCAACCCAACTGATGAGCAAGCAGCAGAATTCAAGGCAGCTGGTGAAGCTTATGCGAAGCAAAAAGCGGAATGGGCTCTCTTGAAAGATGCCAAAACAGTAACTGCTGATGGTAAACACTTTGAATTGGCTGCCAATATCGGTACTCCAAAAGACGTTGAAGGTGTCAATGACAATGGTGCAGAAGCTGTTGGTCTTTACCGTACAGAGTTCTTGTACATGGATTCTCAAGACTTCCCAACAGAAGATGAGCAGTACGAAGCTTACAAGGCTGTACTTGAAGGAATGAACGGTAAACCTGTTGTCGTTCGTACAATGGATATCGGTGGAGATAAGGAACTTCCTTACTTCGATATGCCTCACGAAATGAACCCATTCCTTGGATTCCGTGCCCTTCGTATCTCTATTTCTGAAACTGGAGATGCTATGTTCCGTACACAAATCCGCGCCCTTCTTCGTGCGTCTGTTCACGGTCAATTGCGTATCATGTTCCCAATGGTTGCGCTCTTGAAAGAATTCCGTGCAGCGAAAGCAGTCTTTGACGAAGAAAAAGCAAACCTTCTTGCTGAAGGTGTTGCAGTTGCGGATGATATCCAAGTTGGTATCATGATCGAAATCCCTGCAGCAGCCATGCTTGCAGACCAATTTGCTAAAGAAGTTGACTTCTTCTCAATTGGTACAAACGACTTGATCCAATACACAATGGCAGCAGACCGTATGAACGAGCAAGTTTCATATCTTTACCAACCATATAACCCATCAATCCTTCGCTTGATCAACAACGTTATCAAGGCAGCTCACGCTGAAGGTAAATGGGCTGGTATGTGTGGTGAGATGGCTGGTGACCAACAAGCTGTTCCACTTCTTGTCGGAATGGGCTTGGATGAGTTCTCTATGTCAGCGACATCTGTACTTCGTACACGTAGCTTGATGAAGAAACTCGACACAGCTAAGATGGAAGAGTACGCAAACCGTGCCCTTACAGAATGCTCAACGATGGAAGAAGTTCTTGAACTTCAAAAAGAATACGTTAATTTTGATTAATCGAAAGATCCCTGTAACTAAGTTGCAGGGACTTTTTTTGGTATTTTTAAAAGAAATTTCAGGAAAACGGATTATATGACCCCTTTTAAAGAAAAAGTAGTGGAGCAGAACAAAAAAATACTTAACTGGTTCATAAAATTCTTGACAAGTTGCAAATTTAGGAGTAAACTATTAACCAGTTAAGTAATAGAGAGGAGTTTCTGCAATTTAGAAATGAATTGCAACTAGAAATATCAAAAAGAAAGTGAGTTTCAATGAAAATTAATAAAAAATACCTTGCTGGTTCTGCGGCAGCTTTAATTTTAAGTGTCTGTTCTTATGAATTGGGACTGTATCAAGCTAGAACAGTCAAGGAAAATAATCGTGTTTCCTATATAGATGGAAAACAAGCAGCGCAAAAAACGGAGAATCTGACACCTGATGAGGTTAGCAAGCGTGAAGGCATCAATGCGGAGCAAATCGTCATCAAGATAACAGACCAAGGTTATGTCACTTCACATGGCGACCACTATCATTATTACAATGGCAAGGTTCCTTATGATGCGATTTTCAGTGAAGAATTACTAATGAAGGACCCAAACTATAGGCTAAAAGATGAGGATATTATCAATGAAGTCAAGGGTGGTTATGTTATCAAGGTAGATGGAAAATACTATGTTTACCTTAAGGATGCTGCCCATGCTGATAATGTCCGTACAAAAGAAGAAATCAATCGGCAAAAACAAGAGCATAATCAGCATCGTGAAGGTGGGGATCCAAGAAACGATGGTGCTCTATCCTTGGCACGTTCGCAAGGACGCTATACTACAGATGATGGTTACATCTTTAATGCCTCTGATATAATTGAAGATACTGGCGATGCTTATATCGTTCCTCATGGCGACCATTACCATTATATTCCTAAGAATGAATTATCAGCTAGCGAGTTAGCTGCTGCACAAGCCTTTCTAACTGGTAGAAGTGGCCAATCAAATACGCCTACTTATCGCCGTACCAATAACAACAGTGCTAGCAGCGATGTAGATAGATGGACCCCATCCTATAATAACCAAGGCAACAGCTATACAAATACGAACACAAACAACAACAGCAACACTAACAGTCAAGCAAGTCAAAGTGATGACATTGATAGTCTTTTGAGACAGCTCTACAAACTGCCTTTGAGCCAACGACACGTAGAATCTGATGGCCTTGTCTTTGATCCAGCGCAGATTACAAGTCGAACGGCTAGAGGAGTTGCTGTACCTCATGGGAACCATTACCATTTTATCCCTTATGAACAAATGTCTGAATTGGAAGAACGAATCGCTCGCATTATTCCTCTTCGCTATCGTTCGAACCATTGGGTGCCGGATTCAAGGCCAGAAGAACCAAGTCCACAACAGACTCCAGAACCTAGTCCAAGCCCGCAACCTGCACCAACTCCTCAACCAACTCCAAGCAATCCAATTGATGAGAAATTAGTCAAACAGGCGATTCGAAAAGTAGCTGATGGCTATGTATTTGAGGAGAATGGAGCCTCACGTTATATTTCTGCCAAGGAACTTTCAGCAGAAACAGCAGCAGCCATTGATAGTAAACTAGCCAAGCAAGAAAGTTTAACCCATAAGCTAGGATCTAAGAAAACCAACCTCCCATCTGCTAATCGAGGATTTTACAATAAGGCTTATGATTTACTAGCAAGAGTTCATCAAGACTTACTTGATAATAAAGGGCGCCAAGCTGATTTTGACACTTTGGATAAACTGTTGGAACGACTCAACGATGCCTCAAGTGATAAAGCTAAGTTGGTGGATGATATTCTGGTCTTTCTAGCACCGATTCGTCATCCAGAACGTTTAGGAAAATCAAATGCGCAAATTGCCTACACTGATGATGAGATTCAGGTAGCCAAGTTGGCAGGCAAGTATACAACAGAAGATGGCTATATCTTTGATCCTCGTGATATCACCAGTGATGAGGGGGATGCCTATGTAACTCCGCATATGACCCATAGTCATTGGATTAAGAAAGATAGTTTGTCTGAAGACGAAAGAGTGGCAGCCCAGGCTTATGCTAAAGAGAAAGGTTTGACTCCTCCTTCAACAGACCATCAGGATTCAGGAAATACTGAGGCTAAAGGAGCAGAAGCTATCTACAACCGCGTGAAAGCAGCTAAGAAGGTGCCCCTTGATCGTATTCCATATAATCTCCAACATACTGTGGAAGTCAAAAACGGTAGTTTAATCATTCCTCATTATGACCATTACCATAACATCAAATTTGAGTGGTTTGACGAAGGACTTTATGAGGCACCTAAGGGGTATAGTCTAGAAGACCTCTTTGCGACTGTCAAGTACTATGTCGAACATCCAAACGAACGTCCGCATTCAGATAGTGGTTGGGGAAATGCAAGTGACCATGTTCAAAGAAACCAAAATGGCCAAGCTGATACCAATCAAACGGAAAAACCAAACGAGGAGAAACCTCAGACAGACAAACCTGAGGAAGAAAAGCCACGCGAAGAAAAACCGCAAAGCGAGAAACCAGAATCTCCAAAACCAACTGAGGAACCGGAGGAAGAATCACCAGAGGAGCCGGAAGAGCCTCAGGTCGAGACTGAAAAGGTTGAAGCGAAATTAAGAGAGGCTGAAGAGCTACTTACAAAGATCCAAGACCCCATTATCAAGTCCAATGCCAAAGAAACTCTCACTGGCTTAAAAAATAACCTGCTATTTGGTGCTCAGGATAACAATACCATTATGGCTGAAGCTCAAAAGTTGTTGGCATTGTTAAAGGAGAGCAAATAGACGTAGTAGCATTTTCTAGATCCTAAAAACAGGATAGGAGAGCTAGAAAAGTTAAAATCGAAAAATGAGAACAGAATGTGAGTTCTAGTTCTCATTTTTTTCATGAAAATATGTAAAATATCTTGACATATAGTGTAAATAAAGATAAACTATTTACTAGTTAATTAAACGGTTAAATACTAGTTAAGGAGTAATGATGAAAAAAAGAACGTTTCTATTATTAATGGCAGGTCTGTTGGTTCTTGTCTTAGTAGCATGTAGTCAAAAAGAAAAACAAGAAGCAAAAGGGATGAAGATTGTAACAAGTTTTTACCCAATCTATGCCATGGTCAAAGAGGTATCGGGGGACTTGAATGATGTACGGATGATTCAGTCAAGTAACGGGATTCACTCCTTTGAACCGTCAGCAAATGACATTGCTGCTATCTATGACGCGGATGTCTTTGTCTACCATTCTCATACGCTCGAATCTTGGGCTGGAAGTCTAGATCCTAACTTGAAAAACTCAAAAGTTAAGGTTTTAGAAGCTTCTGAAGGAATGACGTTGGAGCGTGTTCCAGGTTTAGAAGATGTAGAAGCTGGTGACGGTATTGATGAAAAAACACTCTACGACCCTCACACTTGGTTAGATCCAGAAAAAGCAGGTGAAGAGGCGCAGATTATTGCGGATAAACTTTCGGAGATTGATAGTGCTAATAAGGAAACGTATCAAAAGAATGCTAAAAACTTTATCGCTAAAGCCCAAGAATTGACTAAGAAGTACCAGCCTATTTTTGAAAAAGCGAGTCAAAAGACCTTTGTTACACAACACACAGCCTTTTCTTATCTCGCTAAACGTTTTGGATTGAAACAACTTGGTATTGCAGGGATTTCCCCTGAACAAGAGCCAAGTCCGAGACAGTTGACAGAAATCCAAGAATTTGTCAAAACTTATAATGTCAAAACCATCTTTACTGAGAGCAATGCTTCTTCTAAAGTCGCTGAGACCTTGGTCAAATCAACGGGAGTTAGCCTAAAGACACTCAATCCTTTGGAAGCAGATCCTGAGAATGACAAAACTTACTTAGAAAATCTAGAAGAAAACATGAATGTTCTTGCAGAAGAATTAAAATGAGGAGATGATAAAAATGAAGAAGAAATACCTTGCAGCAGGATCGGCTCTTGTCCTTTCCCTAAGCATTTGCATCTATGCATTGAACCAACACCAGATGGAAGGAAACAAAGATAATAACCGTGTGTCTTATGTCGATGGGAAACAAGACTCTCAAAAAACAGAGACCCAGACACCAGATCAAGTTAGCAAAAAAGAAGACATTCAGGCTGAACAAATTGTCGTGAAAATCACCGATCAAGGTTATGTGACTTCACACGGTGATCACTTCCATTATTACAATGGTAAAGTTCCTTTTGACGCGATTTTCAGCGAAGAGCTTTTGATGAAAGATGCCAATTATCAACTGAAAGATGCTGATATTGTCAATGAAATCAAAGGTGGTTATATTATCAAGGTGGATGGTAAGTATTATGTCTACCTTAAAGATGCGGCTCATGCTGATAATATTCGTACGAAGGACGAAATTGAGCGCCAAAAACAAGGTCATACTCATGATGCACCAACCTCTAACAGTGCAGTGGCGCTTGCTCAATCGCAAGGTCGCTATACCACTGATGATGGGTACATCTTTAATCCATCTGATATTATAGAGGATACTGGTGATGCTTATATTGTCCCTCATGGTGGACATTATCACTATATCCCAAAGAGTTCCTTGTCTGCTAGCGAATTGGCTGCTGCCCAAGCCTACCTCTCTGGAACTAGAAAACAACCAAGTGTGACTGACTATCGTCCGAGTCCAAATGCAACTAGTCAAACTAGCAATCTGAGTCAAGAAGCTGAAACGCCAATCAATCCAGAAGAGAGCTTACAGAGTCTATTGCAACAACTCTATGCTCTTCCACGTACTCAACGTTATGCTGAATCAGATGGATTGATTTTTGACCCTGCTAAGATTTCAAGTAGAACGCCGAGTGGTGTGGCGATTCCTCACGGAAATCACTATCATTTCATTCCATATACAAAGCTTTCTGCCTTGGAAGAAAAGATTGCGCGTATGATTCCTTTATCTAGCGACAGTGGGAAGCCAACACCTTTAGAAAATCCAAGTAAACCAGCAGAACATCCAGCTCAATCGAATCATCATCATGACCAAGACGGTGATCATAGAAGTCAGGATACCAACCATGAAGACCATGACCACGATGGAGAGGAGCATGACCACCATCACGGTGAAGAACATGATCATGGTTTTGCAGCAGACCGTGTCATCAGTGAGGATGAGCAAGGGTTTGTAGTTTCTCATGGAGATCACGCTCATTATTTCTTTAAGAAGGACTTGACTGCAGCCCAAATCAAAGCTGCCCAGGATCACTTGAAAGAAAATCATCAGTCTCAGCACGTTCAACCACTGGCAAAGACCGTGGAAAGTTTCTCAAGAGATGCTAGCGATGAAGAAAAAATCAAGTATATCTCACAGACCTACGGAGTTCCGCTCGAAGCGATTAGAATTTCAAATGGATTCTTTGTCTTTGGAAATCCGGATCAAGCCTATGACCCAACACATATCCATCCCTATGCTGTTCGAAAAGAACATGTTCGTATTCCTCTCCAAACTGGGAATCCAGAACTGGATTTCCTAAATGAACTCTATACCACTGCCTTACGCGATGGAGTGTCTCCTTATAGTTTGCAAATAGAAAATGGTAGTTTTGTGATTCCTCACGGAGACCACAATCACTACATCAAGGTTCAAACCAAAGGCTATGAAGTAGCTCTGAAAAACAAGATTCCGGCCCTACAATCGACCTATCAACCTGGGGCTTTTGATGAACAAACTGTTCTTTCTAAAGTTGATCAACTTTTAGCGGAAAGTAGAAGTCTTTACAAAGAACAGCCAATCATGCAGAGACGGGTTGAACTTGCTTTGGGGCAGTTTACCGAAAATATGAAAAAACTGGCAACAAACTCGACTACTGGATACCTAGCAGCCTTGGATCTCTTTGATAAACAGTATATCCATGTGGATCAAAGTGTGGCACCGGTCGAAACTTCACCTTTAGATAAGAAGTACCAAGCTCTAGTAGATAAGATCAATACACTGGATACAGACACTTATGGCTTGCCTAAGAAAGATCTTTTGGTACATTTGCAGGAAGCAAAACTAGCACAGGATGAGACAGAGTTGGCTGCCATTGAAGCGAAACTTCAGGCCTTGCAAGATTTCCGAGATCGGACAGGGGTTACAACAGTAGAGTACATCAAGTACTTCTACGAACATGTGTCTGATGGTCGTTTGAGAGAAGAACTTCGGAACCGTGTTGCTCAGTTGACATGGGAACTTTACCAGTCACAATCTTTCCTCAAAGCGACCGACTTGAACAAGCTATTCCCAACTATTTACCAAACTAAGCTAGAAGTAGAAGAAGCTCTCAAAGAAGAACCCATTTCTACAAAAGCTGGTAAGACTATTCTAGATACGGAAAAAGTAGATAGTCAAACTGCTAAGACTGCCATCTATGAATTCCTAAAAGAACTCTACGGTGATTTTATGCCAGAAGAGCGGGTTGGCCATGTTAAGAAGGAAGAAGTGGATGCTCTCCTAACTAAAGCTGCTCAACTCCTAGCACGTGTCAAAGAAGATGGTGTCAAACAATCCCTAGCTGAAGAAGCAGCTAATATCAAAGCGGCTACTGAAAAGGAAAATGCAGACCTTGACGAAGCTAAAACACAACTTGAGGATCTTTTAAATCGTATTGCAGCGACTATCCAACGAGAGAAAAAAGAAGCAGAACAAGATCCACAAACCGTGATTATCTATCAAAAACTCTATAATGTCTTGCTCTCTCTTCACAAGTACTTAGAGGATAACAAAGGATCCGATGCTGACTTTGAACGTGTTGATGCCCTATTTGATCAACTTGCAGCCAAAAGCAGTGATAAAGAAGGTCTCTTCACTCTAGCTAAAGAAATCATTAGCTTGAACCAGGAACTCCGTTCAAAAGCAAGTGAAACTGATAGCCAATCTAAGTCTAAGAAAGACAGTGAAACAGCTGCTTCTCAAGCGCCAGAAAAGCAAGCGCAAAGTGAGTCTGAGCCAAGTGCTCAATAAAACAAATAAAAAGAAAGGCGAAGTAGCTGAGCTACCTCGTCTTTTTTAGTCTTTATAAGCTACAATGCCAATGATGGTATCCACCGCACGCTCCATAGTCTGAAGGCTGACGTATTCAAAACGTCCATGCATGTTTTCTCCACCAGCAAAGATATTTGGAGTTGGAATTCCCATAAAGGAAATCTTAGATCCATCTGTGCCACCACGGATTGGTTCGATAATAGGCGTGATGCCTAGATCTTCCATAACAGCCTTAGCAATGGTAACGGGTGTCATGTCTTTCTCGATAACTTCTTTCATATTGTAGTACTGGTCTGTCAGAGTCAAGCTAACGCGATTATTCCCAAGCTCTTGATTCATCTTATCAGCTATGGCTTGCATAGCTTCCTTACGCGCTTCAAAGGCATCTTTTTCAAAATCGCGGATGATGTAGCTTGCACGCGCCTCCTCGACACTACCTGACACATCCATAAGATGATAGAAACCTTGGTAGCCATCTGTCAGTTCAGGTCGGTCACTCTCTGGAAGTTGATTATGAAAATCAATTGCTAGCTGAAGGGCATTAACCATCCGCCCTTTGGCAGTACCAGGGTGAACATTGCGACCTTGAAAATGCAATTCAGCACCAGCTGCTGAGAAAGTCTCGTACTGCAGTTCTCCTAGTGGTCCACCATCGACTGTATAGGCAAAGTCTACATCAAAGTCTTCTGCATCAAACTTATTGGCACCAACACCGATTTCTTCGTCAGGTCCAAAACCAACACGAATCTCACAATGCTTGATTTCAGGATGGGTAGTCAAGTATTCGATAGCAGTCATAATCTCAGCAATCCCTGACTTGTCATCAGCTCCAAGCAAGGTTGTGCCATCAGTTGTGATAAGCGTTTGGCCTGTATATTTCTCAAGACTCTTGAAGTCAGCTGGATCTAGTTTAAAACCCGAATCATCTAAGTCGATAGCTCCACCATCATAGTTTTCGATAACTTGCGGATTAACTCCCTCAGCATTAAAATCAGCAGTATCCATGTGGGAGATGAAGCCAATCTTACGTGTCAGGCTGGGATCGTTTGCTGGTAAGGTACCAATGGCGAAACCATTTGGGAGGTAGTAAACATTTTGCAGACCAACACGTTTCATTTCAGGAATAAGAACATTGTTCGCAAAATCTACCTGGCTTTGCGTACTTGGAGTAGTAGTCGAGTGTTCATCAGAACGCGTATTGACCTTAACGTAGGTCAAGAAACGCTCTAAAAGGTTGGGATAAGTCATAAAAACTCCTTTAATAATCATTTTTTTCATTGTATCATAGAATGGAGAGAAAAACAAAGAGGAGTAAATAAAAATAAAATGAATGAAAGCGTTTATTTATTATATATTTCATGGTAAAATGGTAATTGAAAAAAATATCACAAGGACTTATCAATGAAAAAAGCAATTTTAATGATGACATTCGGTTCGCCAGAAGAGATTACCTTTGAGAGTGTGGCGGATTTTTTTACCAATATTCGTCGTGGAATCAGACCCAGAGATCACGAGGTTCAGACTCTTTATGACAATTATGTTCGTATAGGTGGTACGCCCCTGCAGAGGATTACACGTGAGGAGGTCAGTCTAGTCAAGGAACGGTTAGGAGAAGAGTATGGCATCTACTTTGCCAACAAATTTTCTCGGCCCTTTATCCCTGATGTGATCAAGCAGATGGAGGCTGATGGTGTTGAAGAATGTATTTGCTTGATTTTAGAACCTCATTATTCCTTTTACTCAGTCATGGGGTATGAGAAGTTTCTGGAAAGCCAGCAGATCCGATTTTTAGTCATTAAGGATTGGTATCAGCAACAATCTTTGCTGAACTTTTGGACAGATGAGATTAGCAAAATTTTACGAAACGATGTGGGAGAAGAGTCTTTTAAGGTAATCTTCTCAGCCCATAGTGTTCCAATTTTTGCCTTGGACTTTGGAGATCCTTATATCGATCAGATTTTTGATAATAGCAAGTTGATAGCAGAGCAACTCAGTCTAACAGCCGACCAGTATACCAATACTTGGCAGAGCGAGAGTGATATTGGAATCCCTTGGATCAAGCCAGATGTACTCGAGTATTTGCGAGAACAAAAGCAACATCCAGAGCATTATATTTTTGTACCAATTAGCTTTATCAGTGAACATATTGAAGTTCTTTTTGATAACGATGTAGAATGTTATGAATTATGTCAAGAATTAGGTGTAACCTACCATCGACCAGCTATGCCCAATACAGATAGCCGTTTAATTGACGCTTTAGTTGCTACTGTAGGAGCCAATGAACATAAAAAATTTAAGGAATTTCTCCCAGAAGAAGAAACCTTTGATGAGCTAGCACCTTCAGCAACTACAAAGGACATCATGGAGGAGACAGACGACCTTCAGATGCCAGAATTTGTCAAAAAGCTCATTGAGAAAAAAGGCCGTGAAAATGTGAAGATGCCTTACTTAATTAAGAAAATGCTCGAAAAGGCTGGGAAGTTACCAAAAGACTAAAGAAAAAAGGATTTAGCATGAAGCTAGATCCTTTTTCTGTCTTATTTTTTCTCAAGAAGGGCTTTGATTTCTTGAAGGACTTCAAGTTCAGTTGGAGCAGCAGGTGTATCTTCAGCTGGCTCTTCTTTCTTAGTAAGGTTTTGAGCTTTTTCAACAGCTTTGATAACGAAGAAAAGAACAGTACCAATCACTAAGAAGTTGATAACAGCACTCAAGAAGCTACCGTAACCAACACCATTCCATGAAAGTTCAGCGATACGTTCTACGTTCGCCGCTTTCAAAGCTGGGTTCAAGATAAGTGGAGTGATGATGTCATTTACAAGTGAAGTAACGATAGCACCAAAAGCAGAGGCGATGATCACACCGACAGCGAGATCAACGACATTGCCACGAAGCAAAAATTCTTTAAGATCTTTTAACATTTTCATAATTTCCTTTCAAAAACTAATCTTAATTGTACCTGAAATACCTAAATATTGCAACCTTAATGCTTAATGACATCCATTTCATTTATAAAAAACGTATACTTTACTAAAAATATAGTTAAGAATGATAATCAAAACCTGCGCAATTAGCGTTTCGATGGCATTAACCTGATCTAGTTGATCGTTGACAAATTGCCCGATAATATCGGGATAAGATGTAACAAAGATATAAGTTAAAAGAACGTCAAGACCAAGAGTAGAGAGACGAGCTAAGAAAAACTTAGCCAGGCGAGTCGGCCAATTCTTTCTCTTTTGCTTAAAGACGATAGTGTCATTTGTGATAAAAGCAAAGAGAATCCCAATGATATTTGCGAGTACGGTTGCTAGGATTTCCTGGTGACTGATATGGTAAATAAGCAAACGTGATAAAATCGAGATCAGAGTAGTAGCTCCACCGAAAAATAAGTAGGAGAGGATTTCGTTATCAAAGAAAGTTTTTATTAGTTTTTTCATGATTTTAGTATAGCATAAAGCTGGCTATTGTGCTATACTGGTAAGGTTGATTCAATCAACCCTTGGTGCTTAGCTTCTTTCACCAAGCATATTTTACGCGGGAAACCGCCAAAGGAGAAAACATGAAAAAATTAACTGTTCGTGATATGGCAGACATCGCTATTGTTGCTGCTATCTATGTGGTTTTGACCATCACCCCACCCCTTAATGCCATTAGCTACGGTGCCTACCAGTTCCGTATTTCTGAGATGATGAATTTCTTGGCCTTTTACAATCCCAAATATATCATCGGTGTGACGATTGGTTGTATGATTGCTAATTTCTTTAGCTTTGGTCTAATAGATGTCTTTGTCGGTGGGGGCTCTACCCTAGTTTTCCTAAGTCTAGGTGTATGGCTCTTTAGCAAGTACAAGAAAGACTATCTGTTCAATGGTTTGATTCGAAAAGATCATTTCTTCTTTTCAATCCTGTTCTCCATTTCAATGATTACCATTGCAGCAGAACTCTATATTGTCGCAGAAGCTCCATTCTTCTTGACATGGTTTTCTACTGGAATTGGTGAGTTTGCATCACTTATCGTAGGTGCGATTTTGATCAATAAACTGGGACAGCGAATCGATCTTACAAAATAAGAAATTTATAAGCTAGATTCTTGCTAAATCTAGCTTTTTTCATTCCATAAAATTAAAAGAGAGCGCTTGACAAGAGCATAGAACTATAGTATACTTTTTAGGTAAGCTGATTTAGCTCAGTTGGCAGAGCGCATCCATGGTAAGGATGAGGTCGCCGGTTCAATCCCGGCAATTAGCATGATAGAAACGAAATAACCTTGGGAGACCAAGGTTTTTCTTATCTACCTGTATAAATGAAGTTAAAGCATTTTGGCTGTTGACAAAAGTGACTCTATCTAGTAGAATAGTAGTTGCGATGAGTCGATAGGTAGTCTTCGGACTACTATTGAGCATAAGGAGGTCATAACGCAGGAGCGGACCTTGATGAGTTGTGTGAACCTGCTCATCACATGAAGATGCCTCTTAGTCCCTAGTCGAATGGCTAGGGATTTTTAGTTTTCAGAAAATATAGTCTAAAAATGCTTTTCAATTTCTGGAAAAAGTAGTATAATACATCTATTATAGAAATTTTTAGAAAATTCCGAAAGAGGTTATTTATGGGATATACAGTTGCTGTAGTCGGCGCGACAGGTGCTGTCGGAGCTCAAATGATAAAAATGTTGGAAGAATCTACACTTCCTATTGATAAAATCCGTTACCTTGCTTCTGCACGTTCAGCAGGCAAGACTTTGAAATTTAAAGACCAAGATATTACGATTGAAGAAACGACTGAGACCGCTTTTGAGGGTGTTGATATTGCACTCTTCTCAGCAGGTGGTTCGACATCTGCTAAGTATGCACCATACGCAGTTAAGGCTGGTGCTGTAGTGGTTGATAACACATCTTACTTCCGTCAAAATCCAGATGTACCATTGGTTGTCCCAGAAGTAAATGCTCACGCACTTGATGCCCACAACGGAATCATTGCCTGCCCTAACTGTTCAACAATCCAAATGATGGTGGCTCTTGAACCTGTTCGTCAAAAATGGGGCTTGGACCGTATCATCGTTTCAACTTACCAAGCAGTCTCTGGTGCTGGTATGGGTGCGATTCTTGAAACACAACGTGAACTTCGTGAAGTTTTGAATGACGGTGTGAATCCACGTGATTTGCATGCGGAAATCTTACCTTCAGGTGGTGACAAGAAACACTACCCTATCGCCTTTAACGCTCTTCCACAAATCGATGTCTTCACGGACAATGATTACACTTATGAAGAGATGAAGATGACCAAGGAAACTAAGAAAATCATGGAAGATGATAGCATCGCAGTGTCTGCAACATGTGTTCGTATTCCAGTCTTGTCAGCTCACTCTGAGTCAGTTTATATCGAAACAAAAGAAGTAGCCCCAATCGAAGAAGTGAAAGCAGCTATCGCAGCCTTCCCAGGTGCAGTTCTTGAAGATGATGTAGCTCATCAAATCTATCCACAAGCCATCAATGCAGTTGGTTCACGTGATACCTTTGTTGGTCGTATCCGTAAAGACTTGGATGCCGAGAAAGGAATTCATATGTGGGTTGTGTCAGATAACCTTCTCAAAGGTGCTGCTTGGAACTCTGTACAGATTGCAGAAACGCTTCATGAGCGTGGTTTGGTCCGTCCAACAGCTGAGCTTAAATTTGAATTGAAATAATGGTTTAGGAGTTCGAATGAACTCCTTCTTTGAAATAGAGAGGTGTTTCACATGTCTTACCAAGATTTAAAAGAGTGTAAAATCATCACGGCCTTCATTACCCCTTTCCATGAGGATGGTTCCATTAACTTTGATGCTATTCCTGCCTTGATTGAGCATTTGTTGGCCCACCATACAGATGGTATTCTGCTAGCTGGGACTACCGCAGAGAGTCCGACCTTGACCCACGATGAAGAGTTGGAACTCTTTGCGGCTGTTCAGAAGGTTGTCAATGGACGCGTTCCTTTGATTGCTGGTGTAGGGACCAATGACACACGTGACTCGATTGAGTTTGTCAAAGAAGTAGCAGAATTTGGTGGTTTCGCAGCTGGACTTGCTATCGTGCCTTACTACAATAAACCTTCTCAGGAAGGGATGTATCAGCACTTTAAGGCTATTGCAGATGCATCAGATTTGCCTATTATCATTTATAACATTCCAGGCCGTGTGGTTGTCGAATTGACTCCCGAGACCATGCTTCGCTTGGCTGACCATCCTAATATTATCGGTGTTAAAGAATGTACCAGCTTGGCAAATATGGCTTACTTGATTGAACACAAGCCAGAAGAATTTTTGATTTATACAGGTGAAGATGGCGATGCCTTCCATGCGATGAATCTCGGAGCTGACGGAGTTATTTCTGTTGCCTCTCATACAAATGGAGATGAAATGCACGAAATGTTCACTGCAATTGCAGAAAGCGATATGAAGAAGGCTGCAGCTATTCAGCGTAAATTCATTCCTAAGGTCAATGCGCTCTTCTCTTATCCAAGTCCTGCTCCTGTTAAAGCAGTACTTAACTACATGGGATTTGATGCTGGACCAACTCGATTACCTCTAGTTCCAGCACCAGAAGAAGATGCCAAACGCATTATAAAGGTCGTTATTGACGGCGACTATGAGGCAACAAAGGCAACTGTAACAGGTGTCCTAAGACCAGATTACTAATAAAGATAATAAAATCCATGACCGCAAGAACGATCATGGATTTTTCTTATTTTCCTAAACAGAATTGGCTAAAGAGTTGGGTAATGAGTTCATCTGGAGCAGCATCTCCAGTGATTTCTCCGAGAATTTCCCAAGTACGAGTCAAGTCAACTTGAAGCAAATCAACTGGCATCCCCAGTTCCAGACCTTCGTTAACAGCTTGTAGGCTTTCAACGGCCTTTTCAATCAAGGAAATATGACGGGCATTTGACAAGTAAGTAGCATCTTGCTCGACCAAACCAGCATTTTCAAAGAAGAGGTTATTGATTCTCTCTTCAATCTTATCGATATTTTGGTTTTTAAGGACTGAAATACGGATGACATCTTCTGGAAGTTCAGAAGTTTCAATCGCTTCTGGCAGGTCAGTTTTGTTAAGAAGAATAATGCGATTGGTATCCTGACTGATTTCTAAGAGTTGGCGGTCTTGGGCGGTCAGAGGTTCGCTAGCATTTAGCACTAGTAGAACCAAGTCAGCTTCCTTGAGGGCTTTTTTCGAACGCTCGACACCGATTTGTTCGACGATGTCATCTGTTTCACGGATTCCAGCTGTATCAATTAATTTGAGTGGAACACCGTTGATATTGACGTATTCTTCGATGACATCTCGTGTCGTACCAGCAATGTCTGTTACGATAGCCTTGTCTTCACGCAGGAGATTGTTGAGGAGGCTGGATTTCCCAACGTTGGGACGCCCGATGATGGCGGTGGAAATTCCTTCGCGAAGGATCTTACCACGTCGGGCTGTTCTAAGGAGATTGGTCAGCAGTTGTTCAAACTCCATAGTCTTCTCACGGACTACGGCAGTAGTAGCTTCCTCAACATCGTCATACTCTGGATAGTCGATATTGACTTCTACTTGGGCAAGCGTATTGAGGATTTCTTGGCGAGTATTATTGATAAGATCAGAAAGGGAACCATCCAATTGTTTAACCGCAATATTCATGGCCTTGTCTGTCTTGGCACGGATGATATCCATCACCGCCTCAGCCTGAGTCAAGTCCACACGACCGTTTAGAAAGGCGCGCTTGGTAAATTCACCAGGTTCTGCCAACCGAGCTCCTTCACGGATAGCTAGCTGGAGAATTTCATTGGTCACTGCAATCCCACCGTGGGTGTTAATCTCGATAATGTCCTCACGAGTGAAGGTCTTTGGAGATTTCATAGCCCCAACCATAACCTCGTCCATGACCTTACCAGTTTGAGGGTCAACGATGTGACCGTAGTTAAGAGTGTGGCTAGCAACCTTGCTCAAGTCTTTTCCTTTAAAAATCTTTTGCGCAATGGCAAAACTGTCAGTTCCGCTCAAGCGGACAATACCAATGGCCCCTTCACCTAGTGGAGTAGAGATAGCAGCGATGGTATCAAATTCACGTGTAATCATACTAATTCCTTTTGTATTTCTTTTCTTAGGATATGTATCCAAGCATCTCTTCAAATTGTAACAAAATTAGACCATTTCTTCAATGGATGTCACTTGGAGATTGAAAAAGCCTAAGCAATTCTGCTTAAGCTAGTTTATTTGGTGCGCATTTCACCCTGAGGGAAATAAGTTCCCTCTGGCATGTCGTTGATGATGACATGAACAGCAGACTGAGGTGCTCCAGTGTTACGAACAACAGCTTCCGTTACTTCCTTAGCAAGAGCTTTCTTTTGCTCGAGCGTGCGACCTTCAAATAAATCGATGCGTACAAATGGCATAATAGCTTCCTCCACTAGTTTTTGATTTCTTCTATTTTACCACATTTTGCCGTTTAAAGCTTTAGAAAATTATGATATACTAGAATGTAGCAAAAATTTAGAAATGGACGTGAAGTAGAAGCATGGCACAGTTGTATTATCGTTATGGGACCATGAACTCTGGTAAGACGATTGAGATTCTCAAGGTGGCCTATAACTACGAGGAGCAAGGAAAGGGAGTTGTGATTATGACTTCGGCTCTGGATACACGTGACGGTGTTGGCTATGTGTCGAGTCGAATCGGTATGAAACGCCCAGCCATTGCGATTGAGGAAACGACGGATATCTTCGGCTATATCCGAGACTTACCTGAGAAACCATACTGTGTTTTGGTCGACGAAGCCCAGTTTCTCAAGCGTCACCATGTTTATGACCTAGCTCGTGTTGTTGATGAGTTAGACATACCCGTCATGGCTTTTGGTTTGAAAAATGACTTTCGTAATGAATTGTTCGAAGGTTCCAAACACCTCTTGCTTTTAGCAGATAAGATTGACGAAATCAAGACCATTTGTCAGTACTGTAAGAAAAAGGCGACTATGGTACTCAGAACCCTAGACGGAAAGCCTACCTATGAGGGCGAACAAATTCAGATTGGTGGTAATGAAACCTATATCTCGGTTTGCCGTAAACATTATTTTGCACCTGAAATCAATAAGGAGAATGAAGAAAAATGAACATCTATGATCAACTACAAGCTGTAGAAGACCGTTATGAAGAATTAGGAGAATTGCTGAGTGACCCAGATGTCGTTTCAGACACTAAGCGTTTCATGGAGCTTTCAAAAGAAGAGGCTTCTACTCGTGATACGGTAACAGCCTACCGTGAATACAAGCAAGTCCTTCAAAACATTATCGATGCTGAAGAGATGATTAAGGAATCTGGCGGAGATGCGGACTTGGAAGAAATGGCCAAGCAAGAACTCAAAGATGCCAAGGCTGAAAAAGAAGAATACGAAGAAAAACTCAAAATCTTGCTCCTTCCAAAGGATCCAAACGATGACAAGAACATCATCCTTGAAATCCGTGGAGCCGCTGGTGGAGACGAAGCAGCGCTCTTCGCTGGAGATTTGCTAACCATGTATCAAAAGTATGCGGAAGCCCAAGGCTGGCGCTTTGAAGTCATGGAGGCTTCTATGAATGGTGTCGGCGGTTTTAAAGAAGTGGTTGCTATGGTATCAGGTCAGTCAGTTTACTCTAAACTTAAGTATGAATCTGGTGCCCACCGTGTCCAACGTGTCCCTGTGACAGAAAGCCAAGGCCGTGTCCACACCTCGACAGCGACAGTTCTTGTCATGCCTGAAGTGGAAGAAGTAGAATACGATATTGATCCAAAAGACCTTCGTGTCGACATCTACCACGCATCTGGTGCGGGTGGACAGAACGTCAATAAGGTTGCGACTGCCGTTCGTATCGTTCACTTGCCAACCAATATCAAGGTTGAGATGCAAGAAGAACGTACCCAGCAGAAGAACCGTGAGAAAGCCATGAAGATCATCCGTGCGCGTGTTGCTGACCACTTTGCACAAATTGCACAAGATGAACAAGACGCTGAGCGTAAGTCCACAATCGGTACTGGTGACCGTTCAGAACGGATCCGTACTTATAACTTCCCACAAAACCGTGTCACAGACCACCGTATCGGTTTGACCCTCCAAAAACTAGATACCATTTTGTCTGGTAAATTGGATGAAGTTGTGGATGCCTTGGTGCTCTATGACCAAACACAAAAATTAGAAGAATTAAACAAATAATGAAATTAGCTCAATTATTTTCAGATTTTGAAGAAGAGTTGATAAGACAAGGAGAGGAAGCAGAAAGCCTCTCTTTTGTCTATAGAAGTTTGAAAAATCTCTCTTTTACAGACTTTGTCTTTGCCCTTCAGCAAGAGGTAACAGAGAAAGAAAGACAATTTGTAAAAGAAATTTTCCAGCAATTAGCAGCTCATAAACCTGCCCAGTACATCATTGGACATGCAGATTTTTTTGGAATGCAGTTAAAAGTAGATGAGCGGGTTTTGATTCCTCGTCCAGAAACAGAAGAGTTGGTGGAACTCATCCTCACAGAAAATCCTGAAGAAAATCTCAAGGTCTTGGACATCGGTACGGGAAGTGGTGCTATTGCCCTCGCCCTAGCAAAAGATAGACCAAATTGGTTGGTTACAGCAGTTGATATTTCACAGGATGCACTAGATTTGGCAACTGAAAACGCTAAAGTTCAGAATCTACAGATATTTTTAAAAAAATCCGATTGTTTTACAGAAATTTCTGAAAAATATGATATAATTGTATCCAATCCACCCTATATCTCTCGTGAAGATGAGTCAGAGGTTGGTTTGAATGTTTTGCATTCAGAACCTCATCTAGCTCTCTTTGCAGATGAGGATGGCCTAGCTATTTACCGCAGAATTGCGGAGGATGCAAAAGACTATCTCACAAATGGTGGTAAGATTTACCTTGAAATTGGATACAAGCAAGGTCAAAGTGTTCCTGCGCTTTTTAGGAAACATCTTCCTGAAAAACGGGTACGAACACTCAAGGACCAATTTGGTCAAGATAGGATGGTTGTAGTTGATGATGGACAGGATTAGACAAGAGTTGGAAAAGGGCGGAGCTGTTGTTCTACCTACCGAGACAGTTTATGGTCTCTTTGCTAAGGCCTTAGATGAAAAAGCTGTCGACCATGTTTACCAACTCAAACGTCGTCCTAGAGACAAAGCACTCAATCTTAATGTCGCTTCTCTAGAGGACATCTTGTACTTTTCAAAGAATCAGCCAACTTATCTAGAAAAACTTGTAGAGGCCTTTTTACCGGGTCCCTTGACCATTATCCTCGAAGCTAATGACCGAGTTCCCTATTGGGTCAACTCTGGTCTAGCAACTGTTGGATTTCGGATGCCGAGTCACCCCATTACACTGGATTTGATTGGAGAGACAGGTCCCTTGATTGGACCGTCTGCCAATATTTCAGGTCAGGCAAGTGGAGTGACCTTTCAGCAAATCCTTGAAGATTTTGATCAAGAGGTTCTGGGTCTGGAGGACGATGTTTCTTTAACTGGACAGGATTCGACGATTTTGGATTTGTCTGGAGACAAGGTGAAAATCTTGCGCCAAGGGGCGATTAAGCGAGAAGATATTCTTGCACAGTTGCCAGAGATTTCTTTTGAGGAGGAATGAGATGCTAAGAGATTTGCAAGAAACAGATGTGAAAGCTATATGTGAGATTAACCAAGAGACTTTGGGCTATACTTTTAGTCCAGAGGACACAGCTAGTCAACTAGCTAGATTATCTCAGGATTCACATCATTTCCTACTTGGCTATGAGGATGCAGCCAGTCATGTCTTGCTTGGATATGTCCATGCTGAAGTTTATGAATCCCTCTATTCCAAAGCAGGATTTAATATCTTAGCCTTGGCAGTCTCGCCTAAAGTACAAGGTCAAGGTATCGGTAAAAGCTTACTACAAGGGTTGGAAGAAGAGGCAAAAAGACGGGGTTATGGGTTTATCCGCTTAAACTCTGCTGATCATCGTCTGGGAGCTCATGCATTTTATGAAAAAGTTGGTTATACTTGTGATAAAGTGCAGAAACGGTTTATTCGCATCTTTTAGTTTATTTTGTAAAAACAAACTAAAGGACCAGTCACACTATAAAGGAGAAGACCTATGATTTTTGACAAAGATGATTTTAAAGCATACGATGCTGATCTCTGGAATGCTATTGCCAAAGAAGAAGAACGCCAACAAAACAACATTGAGTTAATTGCTTCGGAAAACGTTGTTTCCAAGGCTGTAATGGCTGCTCAAGGGTCTATCTTGACCAACAAATATGCCGAGGGTTACCCAGGACGCCGTTATTATGGTGGAACTGATGTAGTAGACGTAGTAGAGACTCTTGCTATTGAACGCGCGAAAGAAATTTTCGGTGCTAAATTTGCTAATGTCCAACCACACTCAGGAAGCCAAGCCAACTGCGCGGCTTACATGGCCTTGATTGAGCCAGGTGATACCGTTATGGGGATGGATTTGGCAGCAGGTGGACACTTGACCCACGGAGCTTCAGTTAGCTTCTCTGGCCAAACCTACAACTTTGTGTCATATAGTGTGGATCCTGAAACTGAACTCTTGGACTTTGATGCGATCTTGAAACAAGCCCAAGAAGTAAAACCAAAACTGATCGTAGCTGGTGCTTCAGCCTATTCTCAAATTATCGACTTCTCAAAATTCCGTGAAATTGCAGATGCTGTTGGTGCTAAACTCATGGTCGATATGGCCCATATCGCTGGTTTGGTTGCGGCTGGTCTTCACCCAAGTCCAGTACCATACGCTCATATCACCACAACAACGACCCACAAAACCCTTCGTGGACCACGTGGTGGCTTGATCTTGACAAATGATGAAGACCTAGCTAAGAAAATCAACTCAGCTATTTTCCCTGGTATTCAGGGTGGTCCTTTGGAGCATGTTGTCGCTGCTAAGGCGGTTTCCTTCAAAGAAGTTTTGGACCCAGCCTTCAAGGAATATGCTGCTAATGTCATCAAAAACAGCAAGGCTATGGTTGAAGTCTTCTTGCAAGACCCTGATTTCCGTATCATTTCTGGAGGTACTGAAAATCACCTCTTCCTTGTTGATGTGACTAAGGTTGTTGAAAACGGAAAAGTTGCTCAAAACTTGCTAGATGAAGTTAATATTACCCTAAATAAAAACTCAATCCCTTACGAAACCTTGTCACCATTCAAGACAAGTGGGATTCGTATCGGATCTGCAGCCATCACTGCACGTGGATTTGGTGAAGAAGAAAGCCGCAAAGTGGCTGAACTCATCATTAAAACCCTTAAGAATGCAGAAAATGAAGCTGTCTTAGAAGAAGTGAGAAGTGAAGTCAAAGCGTTGACAGATGCCTTCCCACTATACGAGGACTAATACTTTTATGGACATTTATATTAAGAAAGCCATTATCCATCAGTTCAGCTCAGATGACACCGAGCTGTTCCTAGCGGATAAATTTCTCAATATCACTCCAAAAATTGAAGAATACCTGCGCAAGAAAATCGAACGTGTGTATTCAGATGAAGCCAAGACTGGGATTTTCGAAAAAGAAAATCCCTTCTTCAATCACATCACAGATGATTTGTTGGAGACATCAGTAACACTGGCTAATCTCTGGAAAGAGGAGTTCAGCATTTCTGAAAACCTCAAGACCAATGACTTGGTTTTTGTTCAGTTTTCTAAAGAAGGCGTTGAACATTTTGCTTTCTTACGAATTGCCTTGCGTGAGACCTTGACCCACCTCGGTGGGGAAGTTGATAATCCAATCAAGCTGACTCAGAATAACCTGCCTGGATTTGGAACGGGGGCTGATGAGGCCTTGGTGGTCAATCTTCAAAGTCGCAAGTACCATCTGATTGAAAAACGAATCAAGTACAACGGGACTTTTTTGAACTATTTTTCAGATAATCTTCTTGCTGTCGCTCCTAAGATTTCACCAAAGAAATCCATCAAGGAACTGGAAAAAACGGCCCAGAGAATTGCTGAAACTTTTAACACAGATGATTTTCAATTTCAATCCAAGGTTAAATCGGCAATTTTCAATAATCTAGAAGAAAGCAATGAACTGTCACCTGAAAAATTGGCCAATGACCTTTTTGACAACAATCTGACAGCTCGCTTGAGCTTTATCGACCAAGTCAAGGAAGCTGTACCAGAACCAGTCCAGTTCGATGAAATTGATGCCAGTCGTCAGCTCAAGAAATTTGAAAACCAAAAACTTTCCTTGTCAAACGGAATCGAGCTCATCGTTCCCAATAATGTTTACCAAGACGCAGAATCGGTCGAGTTTATTCAAAATGACAATGGAACCTATTCTATCTTAATCAAAAATATCGAGGATATTCAAAGTAAATAATGTTTAAATTACTACGAAGAGTGCTAGTGCTAGCAGTCTTCCTTTTCGCTGTCTATAAAGTCTATCATATCCACCAAGATGTTAAGCAAGTCATGACCTACCAACCCATGGTTCGAGAAATCCTGAGTGAAAGAGATACTCCAGCCAATGAAGAGCTTGTGCTCGCCATGATTTATACCGAAACGAAAGGAAAAGAAGGCGATGTCATGCAGTCTAGCGAGTCTGCTAGCGGTACTACAAATACTATCAATGACAATGTGACGAGCATTCGTCAGGGGATTCAGACATTGACTGATAATCTCTATCTAGCTCAGGAAAAGGGCGTTGATGTCTGGACAGCCGTGCAAGCCTATAATTTTGGTCCTGCTTATATCGATTTTATCGCTCAAAATGGCAAGGAAAACACTCTCGCCTTAGCCAAACAATATTCTCGTGAAACGGTCGCTCCAATACTTGGTAATACTACTGGGAAGACCTACACCTATATCAACCCGATTTCTATCTTTCACGGAGCCGAACTTTATGAAAATGGTGGAAACTATTACTATTCTAGACAGGTACAATTCAACCTTTATATCATGAAATTATTCAATTTCTTTTAAACATCTGGTTTTGCCAGGTGTTTTTTTGCTATAAGTTTTCTTTAAGATTGTTTTATTACCCTAGAAAGGTAAAGGAGGGAATATCCCATGAGAAAGAAATTCTTTCTAACAAGCGTTGCAGTATTGTGGGCTGCAGCAGCTATGACGAGCGTCCACGCAGCAACAGATGTTCAAAAAGTAATCGATGAAACCTATGTTCAACCTGAATATGTTCTAGGTTCTTCTCTAACGGAAGAACAGAAAAATCAAACTCTTAGCAAACTTGGCTATGACGCATCAAAAGACACCAAAGATATCAAAACTATGACACCTGATGTCTATTCAAAAATTATGAATGTGGCAAATGATGCTAGTCTACAGCTCTATTCATCAGCTAAGATTCAAAAGCTGGGGGACAAGTCGCCTCTAGAAGTCAAGATTGAAACGCCTGAAAATATCACCAAGGTGACGCAGGATATGTACCGTAACGCAGCTGTGACCTTGGGAGTGGAGCATGCCAAAATCACAGTTGCAGCACCCATTCCAGTTACAGGAGAGAGCGCCCTAGCAGGGATTTACTACTCGTTAGAGGCTAATGGTGCTAAAGTACCGCAAGCCAATAAAGACTTGGCTCAAGAGGAGCTAAAAGCCTTGTCAGATATCAATGCTGAAAACAAGGACAAGTCAGGCTACGATGCCAATAAACTCAATGTCGCCTTGGCAGATATCAAGGCAGGAATCGCACAAGCAAAAGAAGCAAAAGGTAATCTGACAGAAGAGGATGTCCGCAAAATCGTTGAAGACACGCTGAAAAACTATAAACTCGATCAGGTTATAACAGGAAACCAGGTCAATATCATCATCAATTTTGCCCTCAATCTCTCAAAGAGTGACATTTTGAACAATGCTGATTTCACTAAAACCCTAAATGATCTCAAGCAAAGCATTGTTTCCCAAGCTGGAGATAGCTTCAAAAATATTAACCTCAACTTTGATGCCAATAAAGCGCTAGAAGACGGGGGCAACTTCTTTAGCTCTCTTTGGCAAGCGATTGTCAACTTCTTCAAGAGTTTTGGTGCTTAGGTGATTTCATGATATAATAGATGGTAACAGAAATGTTGCCGTCTTTTTTTGTCGGCCACTAGAAAGTGAAAAATATGTTAAAGAAAAATGATATTGTAGAAGTTGAAATTGTCGATTTGACCCATGAAGGTGCTGGGGTTGCTAAGGTAGATGGTTTGGTTTTCTTTGTAGAAAATGCTCTACCAACTGAGAAAATCCTCATGCGAGTCCTTAAAGTCAATAAAAAGATTGGCTACGGGAAAGTTGAAGAATACATTACATATTCTCCATATCGTAACAAAGACCTTGACCTAGCTTATCTACGCTCAGGTATCGCTGATTTGAGACACCTTGCCTATCCAGAGCAGCTCAAGTTTAAAAACAAGCAAGTCAAAGACAGTCTCTACAAGATTGCTGGCATTACAGATGTAGAGGTTGCTGAAACGCTCGGCATGGAACATCCAATCCAGTATCGAAATAAGGCGCAGGTTCCAGTTCGTCGAGTTAATGGTGTCTTGGAAACTGGTTTTTTCCGTAAAAATTCGCATGACCTTATGCCTCTTGAATATTTCTTTATCCAGGATCCTGTCATTGACCAAGTCGTAGTAGCTCTTCGAGATTTGCTTCGTCGTTTTGATTTAAAACCTTATGACGAAAAGGAGCAGTCTGGCTTGATTCGGAATCTTGTGGTGAGACGTGGGCATTATTCAGGACAAATCATGGTTATCTTAGTGACTACACGTCCTAAAGTTTTCCGAGTGGAGCAGTTGATTGAACAACTAATCAAGCAGTTCCCAGAGATTGTGTCTGTCATGCAAAATATCAACGACCGAAATACCAATGCGATTTTTGGTAAGGAGTGGAAGACTCTTTATGGTCAAGATTACATTAGCGACCAAATGTTGGGTAATGACTTCCAAATCGCTGGACCAGCTTTTTATCAAGTAAATACTGAAATGGCAGAGAAACTTTATCAAACAGCCATTGACTTTGCGGAGTTAAAAGCAGATGATGTGGTGATCGATGCTTATTCGGGTATTGGAACCATTGGATTATCCGTTGCCAAACATGTCAAGGAAGTCTACGGTGTTGAAGTGATTCCAGAAGCGGTAGAAAATAGCCAGAAAAATGCTTCTTTGAACAATATTACTAATGCTCACTATGTTTGTGATACAGCTGAAAATGCCATGAAGAATTGGCTCAAGGGAGGTATCCAACCAACCGTTATATTGGTTGATCCTCCACGCAAAGGCTTGACCGAGAGCTTTATCAAAGCAAGCGTTCAAACAGGAGCTGACCGAATCTCTTATATTTCATGTAATGTCGCTACCATGGCGCGTGATATCAAACTCTACCAAGAGTTGGGATATGAGTTGAAGAAAGTCCAGCCGGTGGATCTATTTCCGCAGACGCATCACGTGGAGTGTGTAGCTTTGCTTGTAAAAGCGTAAAAACCTTGTAACGAAAGGGGTAATCAAAAGCCTTGATTGCAAGGCTTTTTGTATTGAGGTGGGGAAGTATCAGAGTGAGAATACAAGTTGAGTATCTTGATGTGATAGTTTGATAGGCTGTCAATCTATTTCCATAAACCCTAGGGGGTACGGAGTTGTTACCATTGACAAGGAGTTTGTGGGAATAGAAACGTACCCCCTAAATTAAGCGTAAACAGGGTTTGAACTAGGAAAAAGTAGAAGTTAGATTACACAAATAAAAGCAATAAAAGTCTTGAAACATAAAAATTCAAGGTTTTTATTGCTTTTATTTTATACTTCTTACAGTTTTCTGATAGGAGAACTTCCTAGTCAACTTACTTTCTTTCACAGTTTCAATATTAAAAATGAAGTAGTGATCACGATTATCTTTGGCATTTTCTTTATTTAATTTGAAGTAGTTCTTCATAGATTTAGCCATGGTAAGCATGATGTCATCTGTTAAGAAAGTCAAAGGTGTGTCTAACGCAGAATATTTATAGAAGTCTGTCTCAAACTTACGATAGCTATCGCTGAAATAATCCATTTGCAATTCATTTTTATGAAATTCAAGCTGACTCATGATTTCCCTCCGATTCTAACTGGATATTGGTGATGTCTGAAATTGGAATGTTCCCGTAATTACTTGGTATTTTAAGCAGTACTTGCTTATTTGAAATATTTGCTATAATGCCTGTATATGTTTTAACTTCCAATTACAGGCATAAAGTGACCTACGACTTTGCCAACAATGCGTGGTTCATCTTCATAAGGAATAAACTTATCTGGATACTTATCATTTAAGGATACCATTCTAAAACCCTCTTTTTCACGATAAAGTTTCTTGATAAAGACTGAATCATTCCACGATAGAGCATATACTGCTCCATCATAGTCGAATCCACTGGAACGAATAAGAGCTACTTCACCATCTTGATAGATTGGTTCCATAGACTTACCACTAATCCAAGTAGCGATATCATATCCAAGCTGTTCTTCATCTGAGAAGACGGTTTCAGTTTCATATTCATCAAATAAAAATTCTCCAAGACCGGCAGAAAGTTGGATATCTGATAGTACCTGCACTGAGAAGAGTGGAGTGACTTTTGAGGATTGTTGTGAAAGTAGTAATTCATCAACATATTTCTCAGCTTTTGCTTGATTATCAGGAGACAACTGAAGATAGTTATTGACAATATTGTACTCAGACTCGAAGTAGGTTACATCAACATCTAAGATTTTAGCAAGTGCTGCTAGATTTTTTTGATTGGGCTTGGCACGTCCAGATTCCCAACTACTGTAGGAAGATTTATTTATGCTGAGCATTTCTGCAATTTCTACCTGCGATAAATCTTTCTCAAGTCTTCTTTTCTTTAGACTTATTTCTGAAAACATGGTATACTACTCCTTGTAAGTTGTTTAATAAAACAACAAAATTTTATCAAATTTTTGAAAGATTTACAAGATTTAGCTAATGACTTTTTTGTGATATAATTTAATTTGACAATTTTTTTATGACTAATGTATTAAACAAAAAGATAGGGAGGCTATAATGGATAAGAGAAATAAGAAATACATGATGCATAAATACTGGGGGAAAAAACCAGCTGGTGAACTGAAAGATTTAATTTTAAAATATAGTAGTGAGGGTGATATTTTATTAGATCCATTTGCTGGTTACGGTAGTTTTGCTAGTGAAGCTATTTTGAATGGTCGCAATGCGATTTCTAATGATTTAAATCCAATTTCAAATTTTATAACAAAAGTATTAACATCAACAAGTATTGATTTTTCGAAATTAGACAAAATGATTGAAGAAATTTATGATAAAACAATTTTGTTAAGAGAAGAGTGGTTTTACTATGAAGGAAAAGAGGTAATAACGACATTAAGGGATAATAATGGTAGAGTAAAGAAAATAAAGATAAAAAATGATGATAATAAACTTATTGAAGTCGTACCATCAGAACTTTATATCGAGAATTTGAAAGTTAAGGAAGAAAATTATGATATAGGAGATTGGTTCCCAAACAATACCTTAATTCCTAATTCTAGAATATCTGCAAAAGTAGATATGAAGGTATCAGACTTATTTGATGTACGAAGTTTATCATGTCATGCGCGTCTTCTTTCAATAATTAATAATTTTGAGGATTCTCAAGAGAAGGATGCTTTATTACTTGCCTTTACATCTAATCTAGCAAATTGTTCTAAATTAGTTCCTCCGATTAAAAGTAGGGGAGATATGTCACAAGGCGCATGGATGACAGGCTTTTATATTGGACCAACTTATTTGGAAAACAATGTTTTTCATTATTTTTTTAATAGAGTTAGGAAAGTAGTAAATGGCAAAAAAGAATTTATGGAAGAGTATTCTACTTTATTTCCAAAAGGAAAGATAAAGATAGAGAGTTTTGATGCTAAAGACTTGTTAATAAATTCAAATTCTATAGATTTAGTTTTTACAGATTTTCCTTATGGAGATGCCGTTCCTTATTTTGAACAAAGTGCTTTGTGGAATTTATGGTTAAACTTTAATGTTGATTATGAAAATGAGATAGTGATATCTGATAGTAAACTTCGTAAAAAAAGTAAGGAACAATTTCAAATTGATATCGATCAAGCAATTTCTGAAATATATAGAGTTTTAAAGAAAGATAAATATTTTATTTTCACCTATCATTCATTATCTGGATTTGAATGGTCTTCAATAACAAATTCGTTATTTAAACATGGATTTGAAGTAGAAGATTGTAAATTATTAACTCAAAAAACATTCCCGCCAAGACAATTAAATAGAAAGAATACAATAAAAGGTGATGTTTTAATTGTTTGTAGAAAAAGGGAGGGATTAAATAGGAGATCTGAGTTAACATTAGAGGAACAAAATCAGTTAATAAAAGATTTATTTATTAGAGTTATAGAATTAGGACATAAAGATACTAATTCTATAATTGTTGAATTCTTAAAAGAATTTTTAAATTTAGGTATAACAGTAACAGATTCAAATATCTTTTCTCATTTATCTGAAGTAGCATATTTTGATGAAGTGTGGTCAATCAAAAATACGTAAATTCAAAAGTGGTCCGGCTAAAAGTTAGTCAGACCACTTTTGAAATTTAGTGAACTAATTTTCGTTAACATAAACTATCGACATAGCTTGGACAGTGTAATCCTTTTCGTAACTTTTTTCCTTCTCATAATGATATTGGATAGTATTAACTTTATTTAAAGTAATATTATTTAAGAGCTCATTAATTTTATCAGAGATTTGACTGATATGCCCTTTCAATTTTCTAGCATCTTGAAATTTGTCCAGATAGGTAAGAAATATGAAGAAACGGTTATTATTACAAAACAATCGTTCACCTTGGTATTTATAGTTCCACCATTCCAATATTTTTGTATTCTCAATGGTAGAAATAACGATTTGTTTTCTAGCTTCTGTAATTTCAGATAAAAATTTTGATATCACTGGATCACTGTCTTTTTCTTTCAGCTCTTGTATTAATTGGTTTGTTTTCAACCCTCCCATTTTAGGAAGAGATAGTCTCTTTTTATTCGCCTTATAGATATTTTTAATCTTTTCGCTTTCGCTTTTTTCATCGGATTCTATTGGGATAAAGTCATCAAATCCATCTGTATTTTCATGTACCCCTTTTGAGAATAGGTTAAAATAGTCATCAGAGATATGTGTTATTTTAAGGTCGAAAGGAATTAATTTATCTTCAATCTTTACAAAAAAGTCAATATCGTGAATTTTTCTAAGCGTAGGTATGACATTGGGATGTTTTACTAATGTTAGTTCAATCAAGTCATTTGCGGTTTGATTATAAAAAGACCAAAGAGCGTAGTTTCGTACCTTTGTTAATAGATTATTGTCAAGTTCATTTTCTAGAATCTGAAACTCTTTTATATTTTTATTTCTAACGAATGATTTTAACAGAGAATCGACCTTGTCATCTCTGATTCCTGCACTATGAATAGGGATTTGAGATAATAGCTCGTTAAGTCCTTCAGCCTCTTTTTCACGCTCAAGAACTAATTTATTTCGCTGTTCTAAAATGAATTTTTCAATAATAGAGGTTTCAAAATCAGAATTAAACAGTGCATTCATTAAATCAAATTCTTTAGAATATTCCACTTCTGTTTTATTTTCCTTATAAAAATCTAGGATGTATTTTTTATTCATACTTCGAATCATTAAAAAACGATCTATACTTCTTTCATATTTTCTAGAAAATTCTATTAAGTCTTTGTTTGATTCAAATTCTTTATGCATTGTGGTGTATAGGTTCATGGTAAGTTCCTCAAAAATGATTAATATATTTTAGTTATAACTAGCTTAATGGTTGCTTTTTTATAGAATTGGTACTTGTTTATTCAAATCATTGTTCATCATCAACCCCATTCAGGAAACCATAGCGCCCATAGCTATGATTTTTTGTAAATTCAATATAATTAATGTCATTATAATTAAGCTTTGGTAGATTTCTAGAGTTTTCAATGACGATTAGTTGTCCTTCGTAAGCTGAAGACTTAAAGTATTCAAATAAGGCAATTTGCATACTTTCTGGAGTATCATTTTTTTCCCCTTCATCTAAGCCTAGTAGAGGAGTATCAAAAATGTAGAAGAATGGTTTATATTGAGCCTGTTGAGAGAATATTTTTCTTAAAGCTAAAACTACAACAGTATTTAAATATGCAATAAAACCTTTACCATATCGGGCAATCTTCTTCTCATTCATTAGCATAATATCAAATTCTTTCCTATCAAAACGACTAAAGCTGGCTTTGTCAAAAGCACACTCAGCTAGGATTGATTGTATATTTTTAGTCATATACTGCCAAAACTGAGCTGGGTATTCGTCTTTGGGAAGATACTCGACTTTTTCATTCTTCTCATTTTCTAAATCATCAATATCTTGAGACCAATTTTCTACCAATCTATTTATAGTTTCAATATCACTTTTTGTTTTGATGTATGATTTATACTGCTGAATTCTATAGGAAAGTTTTTTCTCATCAGGTAGCAAGATATTATCAATTTCAGCTGAAATCATTTTCTTTTGCTGTTCAAGATTAGTTTTTGACTCTAATAGTACTGAAATATTTTGTTGTAAATCAGTATTCGTTTTGTTTAGAGTTTCAATTTTACTAATTAAAGTGGTCAATTCCTCACTGAAAGAGTCAAGATGATGTTCCAATGAATCTTGATTGATGTGATTATTACAGACGGGACATAAAGCTGAGTCTGCTACATTTGCTAATTCATTGTGTGACTCTACAATAAACGATAATCTATTGAAGTCAGATTGATATTGACTTGAAAGTTCATTGAAACGATTGAGTAATACGGATTTCTCAGATAGTTCAGAATCAATTTTTGCAATTTGCTGCAGTAGATTTTCATGTTTTGAATTTGTACTAGTGAGAGTATTTCGCAAGTTATGTAACTTTTCTGATAGTTGATCAATTTCAGTTTCAATATCTATGACTGATTTTTGGTCTAATTCTTTTGCTAGTCGATTGTGATGCTCATTAAACTGGACTATCTTTGAGCTAATATAGTTTTTTACAGAGTCATGTCGTATTTTTCTTTCTTCGGCTGATTCTTGTTTCTTGATTTCAGAAAAATCTTTTCCATAAAGCAAGTAAAGAAGTGCTGATAGGTAAGCTGTTCGTTGGTTTGGCATCTGAGGTAGTAAAATTGATGTAGGACGATTCATATCATTTTCATGAATTATCCAAGAATTTATAAAGGTTCTAACCCCAAGTTTTTGTGTCTTAAAGTTTTTATTTTTAACCACTGTAACTGGAGGAGTAATTCCAAAAACTTGAAGCCAGACATTACTTATTGGCTCTTTGTTTTTACTCTTGTTTTTTGAGTAGTATTCCCCTGAAAGAATACTTGGAAGTGTAGATTCAACAATAATGGTATCTTCTTCGAGGTTTCGACTTAAAATAACTAGACTATCGTCAACTGAAATTTCTAAAGTAATGGTATTGTAGTGTGTTGAAGGAGAAAAAGGGAGAGAAGAGCTACCAGTAAGATAGTCGATGCACTTAACAATGCAGGTTTTCCCGACATTGGAAGGTCCTGTGATAATGTTAAGTCCTTTATTAAAATTTATTTCAGATTTTTTATGTATTCCAGTTACAGTTAACTTTTTCAAGTAAGATGCTTCCATAATAATCATTCCTTATTTAGAATATGTTCATGAGTAAATGCGAGCAATTCTAAATCACTCATATTTTTTAAAGTATTGTAGATGCTATTGGTAACTACCTTATAGGAACTAGCAAAATCAGAATTCAGTTTGTCGACTAAATCTTGACCTTTTTGAGTTATAGAAATTTTACCTATTTTCCCTTCATCTAATCTTATAAGATGTTTTGATACCAATAGTAGAATCGCTTTTTTTACTTTTTCATGCCTGACAGTCAATTGTACTGAAGAATAAATGCTATCTCCATACAGGTTGATTTCACTAAATTTGAAATCCTTAGCATATAAGCTTAAAAAATTAATTAACCAAAGTCTATCGAGTGATAGGCTTTTTTTATTTAGGCAATTAATTGTGATTAAACATTGCATAGCTACTTCTGAAGTAGTATCAAATATATTATTCATTATCATCTACCCAGTTAAATTTGCCATCGTTTACTAGTGAATGACAAAGACCTTTCTTTTCAGAGTTACCAATGAAGTTCTGGATTTGAGTTATCTCAGGTTTTGAAAATGAAACCGTTGTGATATGTTTGAGTGTTTCAGTAATTTTTTTGAATGAAGTTTTGTAATCTTCAAACAGAATATCACTAATTGAATCATAGGTTTCTTGCTTTAGTAGTGCAATTTGTTGTTCACTATCTTTAAAGCCGTCTCTAATAGCCCGTAATACATAATCAGCGTTGAAGAAATTCACTCTTTGATCATGTAAGTGATTTCTGTACTTTTGGGGGAGATTTTGGACATTGTAATAATCTGTTTTTGGATTACCATCATTTTCAGAGTATGCAATTAAAAGTTGCTTACTGTAAACATCTTCAAATTCAACTAGAGAATCAGGAATAGGTCCTTTTTCTGGTAACTGAAGATACTGTGAGCCGATAACTATTTTTCCATTTTCATAACGGACTTTTGTAATTTCAATTTCACCAACAGATGGTAGTTCTTTTTTAAAAGTTTGGATACCTACTTTTCCTTGCAAAAAATTAAGAAAAAGTTGAGCACAAATTTCAGAAATTTCCAGTTCAGAATCGTCTGTATAGAGCCCATATTGATGTAAGGTATCAGCTAGTCTATCAATGGTGTCTACTGTTAATTGATTTTCTATATGAGTTGTAAGAGCAGAGAGCTGAATAATTTTAATAAGCTTGTTAGCTTTATTCTTAGATATTGTATTGCCGGATGGCGAGAAATACCTATTAATTGTATCGGGCGCCAAATTGGAGAGGGGATTATCATCAGGATTCTCGATTGAATTTTCAATTAGTGTATTGAGAAATTCACTTTTCGACATCTCTCCCCCTATGTTGACGTATAGCAAATTAAGGAATTCTGCAAATTGCACTCATTATCACCTCCTTTTTTCCGATAGTATCCGAAAGCCTCCGAAACCATACGAGGTTAAACTTACAAATAAAGTATACTTTGTAATGTAAACCTCTCCCTAGATATAGATTTATTTACTAATAATTATATCAGAAAAATAAGGTTTTGTAATTTTATAATGAGTGCGTTTACAAAGTTACTATCCAACCGAAACCTTGCCCTTGATCACGGCCTCTGACTTCAAAGGTGGAAGTTGTGAATAGCAGTTCAGTCTGTGAAGTCGACTGACCATGATTTAGCAAAGGAAATGCTGATGTGGTCAGAAACAAAATTTAATAGTTTTTTTGGCATGAGTTATTCCTTTGTGAACGAAGGAATAGGTGACAAGACATGCCAATTAATGAACAACAACTCAATTCAAAATACACTCCAGATCGCTATAAAAGTGAAAAGCCATATAACGATGTACCTTGTGGACCTAATCAAGTTCTCGCGCCTTTCGTTATTAGAGATAAAGAGATGAGACAGAGCAAAGATATCAATCCTAAAAACTTAAAAACATTTAAGTTTTATGGGAAAGCTGTACTTGTAGGTTTTGTACCAGTTTTTATTGAGGACTTTGACAATGTCATTAAAATCTTCAATATGGATGTTAACGAGTATCTTAATCGTTATACGAAAGTTAGTGACTTATCTTTAGATGAGATGTTGGATAAAATGTCTAATAGCGAAGAAGTCGGTTTCGATCCAACTGGTGTAGATTCTCACGAAGAGATTATTATGATGTTAGAAACAATTCGTGAACTGATAGAAGAAGTAGAACGTCGAAATAAGAAATATGGCCAAATTCTAAGACTTATTTATGAGAATATGGACATCGCAAAACAAGATATTATATCTACACTTGGAATGAAAAAGACTCAAGGTTATGATGCTATTAAGAAAGCTCAAGCAATGGCCAAAGAAGTCTACAGAGAATTAAACCAATAATAAAAGAAGTCCGCTATCCTATTTAGGATACGGATTTTTCTTTAGTCTTTTTGATAGAAGTAACATTCATACCCTTCAGCTCGTAGATTGATGTCTCTCATCCAGATTGGAGAAATGGACATTTGATTGGATATTTCATCTAGATTTTGCTTTGGTAAGCACTCGATGATAAGCTCATCGTGAATATGGCCAACGATTTTCTTGTCTTTTAGTTGTTTTATCGAATGGGCTAGTATATCTCGACTAATTCCTTGAACGATGTTTTCGACAAACTTTGGACCATAACTTTCCAATCTTTCCCATCGTTTTGCAGAACCGGTCCCTTCATAAGTTACTGATTCCCCTCCGAATTGATTCTCTCCAATTCTTGGCTTGACATAAGCTAATCTTCGCCCAGAGGGAAGAGTAATAAATAAGATTCCTCTTTCAACACTGAATCGAATTCCATGACTCTCTATTTCAGTTTGTTCCTTGATAGCAGTCTTAACGGCATTATCGATATCCCACCACAGCAGAACGATGTTAGGATTGGCTGATCGCCAAGAATCAACAAGAGGTTGTAGTTCTTCTTCAGCTAATCCCATTTCAATAGCTCCCATTGCTTTAAGAGCACCTACAGAACCACCATATCCCAGAGCCAACTCTGCAATCTTTCCCTTTTGACGTAAGTGTGCATTAACTCCATGTTTCTCTACTGGGACATGGAACATTTTACTGGCACTGGCGCAGTAAATGTCCTCCCCTTTATTAAAAACTTTAGTTCTCCACGTCTCACCTGCTAGATGGGATAGAACACGAGCTTCAATAGCAGAAAAGTCGCAAACAATAAATTTCTTATCTTTACTAGGAATAAAAGATGTTCGAATAAGCTGTGACAGTGTATCTTGAACATTGTAGAGAAGTTTAACAGTGTCACTATCTCCAGTCTTAAAGAGTAATCTTGCTTCATTTAAGTCTTTTAAGTGGTTTTGTGGAAGGTTTTGAAGTTGCACCAATCGTCCAGCCCATCGCCCAGTACGGTTTGCTCCATAAAATTGGAACATTCCTCTTACACGTCCATCTTTACAAACACAATTCATCATTGCCTGATATTTGGATACACTTGATTTTGCTGCTTGCTGACGTAATTTTAGAACTCTTGCAGTTTTTTCATCAACTTTATGTAAAAGGTTATTTACAGTCTTTTTATCTAGTGAATCTGTTTCTATATTGTGCTCACGTAACCAACCAATCATCTGTAGAACAGAGTTGGGATTTTCAAGACCTGTTAAAGATTTCAATTCTTCTTGGATTTTTGCTTTACTCTCTGAATCAATTTTGATGGCTGACTGGACAAAGTCAACATCAACTCCAATACCGTAGTCATTGATATTCTGATCAAGGTGGTACTCATCCCATACAAAGTCAGGAACTGGGAAGTTTTGCAACCTTTTTTTGATTGCTAGTTCAACTTCTACATCTCGTTTATTATATTCGATAAAATTTTTCCATTTATCTGGCGCGTGATTTTCATAATTACGTGTTCGACCACCATTTATTTTTGTGGGTTTACAAGGAAGGCAGAAGTAGCGAATTAATTCACTCCCAACTTTTAGTTTTTGTTCACTAAGTTTAAGAATCGTACCTACACCTTCAAGTGACAAGGGCAATCCCAAATAAGCAGACCAAATCATGCTACATCGCCAAGAGTTTGGGGATAAAAAGTTCTCGTTAAGTAAGGTAGGGTAATGTTTCTTAATCCAATTAGACAGGCAAATGCGCTCAAATGTTGCGTTGAAAGCCCATTTAATGACTGTATCATCAATTAAGGCATGTAGGATAAGATTTGGTAGTTTATCCTTAGTCAGATCATAAACAATTACAGGAGCATTATTGATAGATACTGCTATAAGAAGGATTTCAAAAGATTCATCTTCCGCATATCGATAAACTCCAGTTTTCCGTAGGTCTACATCACAATAAGTTTCTATGTCTACTGATAGTTCTTTAATTTGCATAATTCATCCTTTCTTAAAAAGGTGGCAGAAAGAACTGCCACCATGTTTTAGTGTTTATTTCTGCGACTAAAGAATCGTTCTCTCTCATATCTGATGTCATTGCGAATACTAACATATAAAAGATGACTGAGTAAAGCGATTGTGAGACAAGATGCAACAGTCCATAGGAATTCAATTATTGTCATTTGCATTCACCATTTTTTGTTTTCTCTCTTTTTCTGATCGGATATCATCTCGAATTGTCATAAATGCAGCATATAGTCCAGTGAATAGCCAAACTGCCATTAAGATAGTCATAAAAATTGAAAAAATCATCTTTCATATCTCCTTTCTTAGTTTAAGAAATCATCATCGTCTGTAGCGAAGTCATCTTCAGCACTTGTACGACCTCCCAGAGGCTCACCATCTCGCAATTTTTGCAGGTTATTCAGACCGCAAGCAATTCCCTTATTTCCGTTTGAATTGAAAGCGTAGAAGGAGATGCTGGCACGTCCATAGATACCGGAGTATAACTCTGAAGTATCAATGATTTCTTGACGGTTAGCATCAACAATACCAGGTTTATGTGGAGAGTTCGCATTCACGAAGTAGGCATTGCGATAGGCTTCATCATCAGGACGTTCCAGGTCGCCATCTCGTAGTGGTGTTTTCAATACTTCTAATGATGGAACAGATTTTCCGTTCCCTTTTAGTTTAGATTCACCTTCTTTATAGGCTTGTTCAATTGCTGCTTTAATTTTATCAATAGTTTGAACATCATTTTTTGAAATGATGAGTGACACGCTATACTTTGGTTTACCACCATTAATAGCTTTTGGTTCATTAGCGTTTAAATAACTAAAACGTGTATCTTTTCCTGTAATAACTTTTGTTGTCATAAGTTTAGTCCTCTAAAAAATCTGTTTTTGCTAGGTTCATTTCTTGACGATTATCATCAATTGGAACGAGTGTAGGTTTCCCATTTGGTTTTATAATTAGATTACCAAGAAGCTCATTAAAGGCTTGTTTTCCAAGCAGTTTAGTCATCCCAGTAATGTTCAGTAGTTTCTTTTCGTAGGGGTCAAATCCTGCAGCAGTTACTGTTTGAATTACTTTATTTTCATCTGAGAATTTTCGAATAGAACGTCCTTCAACTAGCTTGTAACCTGGGATTGTATGGCCATTTGTAGCTAGATTTAAAGCATGATTTCTAACATCGTTAGCCCATGTTATCAATAATTCAATTTTTGGTAAAATCTCCGATATATCTTTATTACTGAGAGTAGCAGGATCAGCAAATTCCATCTTGGCAAGTTCTAGGTTATCTTCTGCACGTTTGCGGCAGATGCTTTTTATTTTGCAGAACTGGCAGTGTTTTCCTGATTTCATTTCTCCTTCACCTCTGAAAGCTAGTTCAGCTTTAGGAGAAAGTTCAGTTTCAGCCCAGTAAAGTAGTTTTTCTTTGTCCATTTCAAATGTTGAGACATTATTCTTTCGTGGTTGGAAAATAGTCATTGTCACTTTATCAAAACTGTATAAGTCTTCAAACATTTCCAAAGCACCTAAAGCATAGCACATCATTTGGGGGTTATGGTCAGCATCAACCAGTACACCGAGACCGTGTTTATAATCGATGATTTGTAGCAAACCATCAGCCACTATAATACAGTCTCCTGTACCAAAACCTTCTGGAACCCATTTTGAGAAATCTAGTCTCTGTTCAACAAGAACGGTTGGATCTCTAGAATATGTTTTTGCAATTTCTATCTGTTCAACTACATAGTTCCGATATTCTTCTGCGCAATGTTGCATTTCCTCGTTATAGAAAGTTAAGTTTGCAGTAGGATCACGCGCCTTACGTCCAAGTGCAGTTTCAACTAAATAGGCACACAACTCATGGGCATCTGTTCCTTCCAAAGCATACGTTGATACCTTATCTTCTAGTTTTTCGGTTAATCTTACTGATGGTGGACAATTTAGCCATCGATGAGAAGCGGAAGCGGATAATACAGCATGATTAGTCAACACCAATACCTCCAGCCTCTTCCATTAAAGCTGAGTAGTTTTTAGGGTCTAATTTTGAAAGTGAATCAGCACCATAAGCTTTTAACAAAGCTCGAATCTCATCTTTAAATCCTTCACTAGCTTTTGTAGCAAGTACACCACGTAATTCTTCAAGGGTAACATGTCTTGGTTCTTCCATAACTTTTTCGTGATTTGAAGTAGTGTTTTCCTCAGATAGTAGTTCTTGAAACTCCTCTATAATTCTTAACTGGCACTTTGCTGATTCCTTCATTTCATTTAATAAGTCATTCAGTTGTTTCATTTTGCTCATATTGTTCGTCCTCTTTGATTTTTTTAGCTAGTTGTTTTGAGATAACACTGATGGCAGTTAGTGTATCTACTAATTGTTCATCGTGTTCAATCAATTGTTCTTTTGTCATTTCATATCCTCCTATCTTTATAGGTAAGAATCACTTTAGAATTTCCGGATTTCAAAAAATATTTCTTTATTCGATTTCTAATTCTTACACCTGTATAGGTAAAAACAGATAATTGAATTCCGGTTTTTTTCATAAATTAATAAAAAATTTAAAACAAAGAAAACTCTCCCTTTGACATATAAAGGAAGAGTAATTTTTTTGAAATAAATTTCTACTGAACCGGAAAATAGCAGGCAATTTTTACCTATAAAGATAGATAGAGAAATAGACTCTCTATTTATTAGCAGATTAAGGAGGAGTTGCGGATGCAATTTTCGTTATGTCATTCTGGAAAGACAGGTATCCAAACAAGTACTGCATATCCCAATAAAGTCAGAATAACAGATGACAAATCATTATTGAATGCAGTTCAATACGATCATGTAGGTGCAGAGTTTACTAATCACACTCGCTCAAACTCAAATTTTATAAAATCAAATGTTATTGTCATGGATATCGATAATGACAAGACAGACAACCCTAACGAGTGGGTTACAGAAGAGAACATTAAAGAAATCTTTATTGATTATAACTTTGCTTTGGTTACTAGTCGAAACCATATGTTGTCTAAGGGTGCCATGATAGCACGTCCAAAATTTCATATTTATTTCCCAATTAAAGAAACAAACGATAGGGAAGCTTATGTAGCTATGAAAGAAGAACTCACGAATAGGTATCAATTTTTTGATGATAATGCAAAAGATGCAGCAAGGTTCTTCTTTGGCAATCCAAATGCAAAAGTCATATGGAATGATTCCTGGATGACTATCGACGAAGGTTTACTTCAACTTAATTCTATGGAGCTAGAAGAAGATTTTGATGCTGACTTTTATAGACCATCTAAAGGACCTATCGCTGAGGGAAGTCGAAATTCAACCATGTCAGTTTTTGCGGCTAAAATTCTTAAAAGATTAGGAGTTACACAAGAAGCAAGAAGTGGTTTTGATGAGCAGGCATCTAGATGTGAACCGCCATTAGAGAAATCTGAACTAGACACAATCTGGGGAAGTGCGGTTCGATTTTACAATAAGACAATTAAATCTTCAGATGATTATATTTCACCAGATAGTTTCAATAGGCCTTCTTTAAAACCGGATGATTTTTCTGATATCGGGGAAGCTGGAGTGTTAGCTAGAGAGTATGGTGATGTTTTAGCTTATACAAATGCGACAGACTATTTAACTTTTAATGGTCAGTATTGGAAAGAAGATAAACAATTGGCCATAGGAAAGGTTCTTGAGTTTATGGACTTTCAACTAGCAGATGCTCTTGAACAATACGAAAAGTCCGTTAAAGAGTTAGTCAACTCCGGAATTGATGAATCAGTAGTTCGTGAAGGTGGTAAAGCTCTTGCTAAAGTGATTGAAACACCGATTCAACAAAAACTTCATTCTATTTATCTTTCCTCAAAAGCTTATTATCAGTTTGTGATGAAGCGAAGAGATTATCGCTATATTACTGCGACTCATAATACTGCAAAACCAATGTTAGCCATTGATTTATCAGAACTTGATAAGGACGATATGTTGCTCAATACTCCCAACGCTACCTACAACTTAAGAAATGGACTTAGGGATTACCATGAACATGATCCAAAAGATTGCATTACAAAAATGACCACTGTATCTCCAAGTAATGAAGGCTTGGGATTATGGAATGAAACTTTAGCTACTTTTTTCTGTAATGACCAGGAGCTGATTGATTATGTACAGGAAATCATCGGTATGACGGCAATAGGAAAAGTCTATCAAGAACATATGATTATCGCTTATGGCGGAGGAGCCAATGGGAAATCAACCTTTTGGAATACAATCGCTAGAGTACTTGGAAGCTATTCTGGCAAATTATCTGCAGATGCTTTAACCATGAATAATAAACGAAATGTAAGTCCAGAGCTTGCTGAGTTAAAAGGGAAACGACTTGTAATAGCTTCTGAAATGGCAGAAGGAATGAGATTGAATACTGCAGTTGTGAAGCAAATTACCTCAACTGATGAAATTCAAGCAGAAAAGAAGTATAAGGATCCATTCCATTTTGTTCCATCTCATACGCTGGTACTTTATACGAATCATTTACCAAAAGTTGGGGCGAACGATGATGGTACTTGGCGTCGTTTGGTTGTTATTCCATTTAATGCCAAAATTACTGGTCGTTCAGATATTAAGAATTTTGCGGATTATCTGTATGATAACGCTGGGCCAGCAATTTTATCGTGGATTATTGAAGGTGCGGAAAAAGCCATTAAAGCAAATTTTAAAACATCAGTTCCAAAAGCAGTAAAAAACTCTGTCAAATCCTACCGCGAAGCTAATGACTGGTTGGGACATTTCATCAATGAAAGTTGTGAAGTGGGAGAAACATTAAGTGAGAAATCAGGAGAACTGTACAGCAAGTATCGTGCATATTGCCTTCAAAATTTAGAATACACACGAAGTACAACTGATTTCTATGCTGCACTTAATCAAGCTGGTTATGAACGAAAACGGACTAATAAAGGGAATTTTATTATGGGGTTATCGTTAAAAGCTGATGACGATGATTTTCTAAACTAATGACTTACACAAGTGAGGGTATATCTCCACTAGATTTTAAATCAAGTATTTTTGGAGTGTAAGTCGTTGAAGTATTCAGTGAAAAATAATTTGTGAAGTATGGTCAAAAAGTTTATGGATTAAGTTCCACGACTTCCATTTCTTTGTTTAGTGTAAGTCAATGATGGTCTTTTCTAAAACTATCTCTATAGGAAATATAACTAAGAATAAGTATATAAGGAAAGTTTAGGAAATGACCTCATTAGACCTCCACCATTTAAATCTGATGAGAGGACAAGTATGAGAGAAAAAGTGATTGAACAAAAGTTAGCAAGCAAGGTTAAAAAGCGTGGTGGTATATGTCCAAAGTGGGTATCACCTTCCTTTTCAGGAGTACCTGACCGACTGGTATTCTTACCCAATGGCAAGTTTGGTTTGGTGGAAGTAAAAGCACCTAATCAACATCCTAGAGCTTTGCAGGTGTCACGGCATAAGCTATTTGAACGTTTAGGATTTCGAGTCTATGTTTTAGATAATAAGAAAGATATTGAGGGGATATTGGATGAAATTGAAACTGCATGACTATCAAGAAGTCACCAAAGACTTCATCATAAAAACTCCTTATGCAGCAGTCATTTTAGACATGGGGATGGGAAAAACAGCTACAACCTTATCAGCTATTAATGAACTGATGTTTGATCGCTATGAAATTCATAAAGTACTGGTGATTGCTCCACTTAGAGTCGCAAATACAGTATGGAGTGACGAAATAGAGCAGTGGCAAGAATTGTCTCATTTGAGATATTCAAAAATTGTTGGCAACCCCAAACAACGACAAGCAGCACTACATAAAGATGCGGATATCTATATCGTAAATCGTGAAAACATCCCTTGGTTAGTTGAACAGTGTCATCCTCATTTCAAGTGGGATATGATTATCATTGATGAATTAAGTTCATTCAAATCATGGCAATCAAAACGTTTTAAAGCTTTTATGGCCATGCGTCCCTACATGAAACGAGTGGTAGGTTTAACAGGCACACCGAGTTCCAATGGATTGATGGATTTGTTTGCGGAGTTCAAAGTCATTGATGGCGGTGTCCGTTTGGGGCGTTTTATCGGAGAATACCGAAGTCGTTATTTTAGAGAGGGACGTAGAAATGGGAACGTCGTCTATGAATATATTCCAATGGACTATGCAGAGGCTCAAATCTTTGACAAGATTGATGACATCACAATTTCTATGAAAGCAATGGATTATCTCCAAATGCCGACATTAATCTCAACGAAAAAATCAGTTCATCTCACAAACGCAGAAGCAAAAAGATATAAAGAGTTTAAAAAGGAATCTGTTATTTCTGATTCTAACGAAATTGAAGTAACAGCAGCAAATGCTGCTAGTTTATCCAATAAACTGGTTCAAATGGCAAATGGTGCAGTTTATTCTGATGATCATAGAATTATCAAGTTACATGATCAAAAACTAGATGCACTTGAAGATATTATCGAAGCCGCAAATGGAGAACCTGTGTTGGTTGCTTATTGGTTCAAGCATGATTTACTTCGTATTCAAGATCGATTGAACAAGCTTAGGGTTAAAAGTACAGTTCTTAAAAGTGAAACTGATATTCATGAATGGAATAAAGGGAACATCACTGTGGGTTTGCTACACCCAGCTAGTGCAGGACATGGTCTAAATTTACAAAAGGGAGGTCATCACTTAGTGTGGTTTGGGTTAACTTGGTCTCTTGAACTTTACCAACAAACCAATGCTAGACTTTGGCGTCAAGGGCAACAATCAAACACAGTCATTATTCAGCATATTGTTACGGAAGGTACAATTGATGATGATATTCTAAAAGCCTTAACTACCAAAGACGCACAACAATCACGTTTGATTGAAGCAGTAAAAGCACAAGTAGGAGGTTGATATGGATAAAGTAGACTACTATTTCCAACACTATCAAGATGCAAAAAGAGATTTAATAATTGCAAAGAACTTGATTGAAAACTATAAACCCATTTCAGAAGATGCTTTTCTATACTCTCTTGCTACTAGACAGACAAATGAAGAACGTGTTAAAACGAGTAAAACAAATGTTAGGACAGAAAATATGGCTCTATCTTTTCATGATAAGTTCTTAGCAGAGGAAAGAGAATATCAGGAGTCATTGTTTGAAAAGTACTGTCATTTAAAAACTGATCTAGATTTCTTTGAACTTGCTGTTTCTTCTGTTGATGAAATTATGAGGGATGTAGTAGTTGATTTAGTCTTAGTTGGATTGACATGGGATGAGTTACTACCTAAGCATAATGTTTCTAGAATGACAGTTAGTCGATATAGACAAAAAGCCTTAAAACAAGTAAAAGAATATTACCGTTTTGCTGGGAAAACCTTGAGTATAAATGGCTAATGATACTAGGGTGTTACTAAGGTGGTACTACCCTGTTACTAAGTTGTTACTAAGATGGTACTGCTTTTTAAAAATGAGTGTGATATACTTAAGATGTCAAAAAAGATAGAAAATCGGCTAATTTCACTGGATAAAATTCTGGTTCTACGGTAATATACACCTAGAAAAATAAGAGGAGAATAACTATGTGGACCAGAGGTCAGATTCATTATCACGAAAAAATAGTTGATTACATAGCAAAAGTCAGTGACCAACCATCAGATGTAGGTATTGATTTAGGATGTGTATTCAAATTAGAGGTTGAGGTTGCTGAAAATACTATCATTTCTTATGACAGAGGATGGGATATCTACCCAGAATCTAATGAACAAGAAGCTATTCTTGAAGTGATTTTGAAAACTTTAAAAGTTTAAAATATCTTTAAAATAATGCACAAATGACTGGATATATCCCGCTCTTAGAGGTAATATGGTTACAACAAAAAAGAAAGAGGATAAAACCATGAAGAAAGAAGATATTTTAACAAAAATCGCAAAAAATAGAATAGGCGCTGAAACGCTAGAAACGAGAAATAGCGACAGCCTTGACTTTTATGACATCAGCGTTTGGGCATTGAAAGAAATGCTTGAACAAGCCTATGAAGCAGGTAGAAAAGCAAAATAAAAAAAACAGAGCCTTACCCAAATGGGGAGGCTTTTTGCGTGGAGGAAATAATGATTATTACGAGTGAACAAGTATCTAATGGTCATCCAGATAAAATTTGTGACCAGATTTCAGATGCAGTTCTAACAGTATGTTTAGAACAAGATAAGAATAGCAGGGTTGCAGTAGAAACTCTTATCAAAGATAATCATATAGTGGTTGCTGGTGAAATGAAAACAACAGCCTTGTTTGAATTAAAAACTGTTGTTCGAAATGTCGTTAAACCACTAGGAATGGAAAATATCATTGTGACAAATCTTATCGGATTACAAAGTGATGATATTTCTCAAGGTGTTGATACAGGTGGTGCTGGTGACCAAGGTATGATGTATGGCTATGCAACTGATGAAACTAACGAATACTTGCCGCTTCCCTACGTTTTAGCAACTCGTGTTCTTGAGAATCTTATGGAACTTCAGCATCCGCTCTTAGGGAAAGATGCTAAGGCACAGGTTTCTTATGATTATGACAATAAAAGAATTACAACATTCTTAGTATCAATTCAGCATAGCGATGAAATAACAATTGAGAATTTAAGATCTATTGTTAAAGAATCTATGATGAAAGTTGCTAAACAGTATAAACAAAACCTTGATTTTAATGTTTTAGTGAATCCTACTGGTCGTTTCGTTCTTGGTGGTTCTTATGCAGATGCTGGAGTTACTGGAAGAAAAATTATCGCTGATACTTATGGTGGATTTGCCCATCATGGTGGTGGTGCATTTTCAGGAAAGGATCCAAGTAAAGTGGATCGCTCAGGAGCTTATATGGCACGTAAGATTGCAAAAGACATCGTTCGTGAAGGATATGCTAAACGATGCGAAGTTCAATTAGCATACGCTATTGGGGTCGCAGAACCGGTTTCTATTCATGTAGAAACATTTGGAACAAGTAACTATACGAGCAAACAATTGGTAGGAATGATTAAAGAACGGTACGATTTAACACCGAAAGGGATTATCAAGGAGTTGGATCTTCTAAACGTAGACTACACTCAATCTACATGTTTTGGACATTTTACGAAACCAACTCTTCCTTGGGAGCAGTAAAATGCCACGTAGACCAAGAACTCCCTGCAAGCAGAATGGTTGTCCAAACCTTGTGACCTATGGAAACAGGTACTGCGATGACCACAAGACTAACCACGCACTTGATGCCAAGACAACCAAAGCTAAAGGTTACAATTCACGATGGAACAAAGCACGGATTCGTTACTTAAAGCTGAATCCCCTCTGTGTTTACTGTCAAAGAAATGGTCGACTGACCAAGGCGACAGTGGTTGACCATATCAGTCCCCACCGAGGTGACCAAGAACTCTTTTGGAATCAATCCAACTGGCAAGCTCTTTGTAAATCTTGTCATGATAGAAAGACCAAGACGACTGACAGATATGTAGAATATACCTATCGGTTTTGATAGAATTATTATATACTAGTAGAAAAGTATGAAATAAAATATAAGGAGTTTAATTTTCTATGAACTATATTAATTTTGTCAATAATAAAAAAGATGAAATTTCTCCGTATAGAATTTCAACGAGCAATAATAATGAGAAATATTTTGAAGCGCTTGAAAGATATTGCGGTAGTACATATTACAGTATCAATGAATATCTTCGAACTAAAAAAATAAAATATGGCGATAAGAATATCTTATGTCAAACGATAAATTCAATAAAATGTTTAGATGAAATAATTAATGAAGCCCCACAAGAGGAATATAAAGTTTTATACAGAGTCATCGATAAAGAGTTTTATAAAGAGCTAATGTCCTCTTCATCTTTTAAAGAGCGAGGATATTTAAGTACTTCAAAGATGGAACGTTGGGCCAAGGAAAAAGCAGAACTAGAGGATAAAGTTGTTATTAAACTATATGTAGAAAAAGATGTGAAGAGGATCGATATATCCCAAATAAATTATGGAACTTTTCCAAGAAGAACTGAATATGAAGTGCTTTTACAAAGAGGAACTATTTTAAAAAGAAGTTCCTCAGGTGATGACACTTTTATTGTGTCGTTACCAAATCAATGTTAATTCTTAAAAAAATTTTGGGGTAAGGGGGGATAAAATCTCTAAATCCTTGTCCGTAAAAGACCGACGCCCCCTCAAACGTACAATTTCGCAAAATTGATAAGGTGGGATATAAAAATCAATTCAAAATAGTAAAGAATCCAGTAAGAATATAGAATTAAGTGAGTGTTATTTTCGTAAATTTGTTTAAATTTAGGTACGAAAATAACCTTATTTTTTAGTATAAAAGTGAGGAACAGGTATGAATAACTTTCAACGAGAACAAATTTGGTTACTTAGAAAAAATGGCTTAGGATACGGTGAAGTTGCTAAAGTAATTGGTTTATCTAAAGACTCTGTTAAGAAGTATTGTAAAAGACATCCTGAGTTAAAGGGACAAGGAACATTACCGTATTTGATGGTTGAGAAACGAGTTCAAGATGGTACAAACTGTCCTCAATGTTTTCAACCTATGGTTCCTAATAAAACTGGACGGCCGAAGAAATTTTGCTCAGATAGGTGCAGAATAAATTGGTGGAAAAATCATCAAGAGGAACATGATAAGGAACAAACTGCATATGAAGAAATGACTTGCCAGTGTTGTGGTAAGTCATTTTTATCTTATGCCAATCCCAATAGAAAATATTGTAGCCATGCCTGCTACATACAGATAAGATTTTACAAAGGAGTCTAAAATGACGAACCAACCAACAATGGAAATAAAAGAACTTCCTCTGAAAGAATTAAAGCCTGCAGCTTATAATCCTCGAAAGAAACTGAAAAAAGGGGATAAAGAATATGAAAAAATTAAACAGTCGCTTCTAAAGTTTGGATATGTTGACCCTATTATTGTCAATGAAGATTTAACTGTAATTGGTGGTCATCAACGCTTGACAGTTCTTAAAGACCTTGACTATGAAACTGCTAAGTGTGTAATTGTAAAGCTTTCTAAAGAAGATGAGAAAGCATTGAACATTGCTCTCAATAAGATTACAGGTCAATGGGATGACGCTCTCTTAGCGGACTTACTTTTGGATTTACAGGAGTCTGATTTTAATCTAGACCTGACTGGTTTTGAACCGCCAGAGATTGATAATATCCTCTCTAATGTCCATGACAAGGAGTTGTCTGAAGATAAGTTTGATGTGGAAGAAGAATTGAAGAAACCAACGGCATCAAGACGTGGTGATATTTGGCAACTCGGAAAGCACCGAGTCATTTGTGGTGATTCTACCAAATCAGAAACCTACGACCAATTACTTGGTGATAAGAAAGCTAATTTAGTTGTAACAGATCCGCCTTATAACGTTGACGTTGAAGAGACGGCTGGGAAAATCCTAAATGATAATATGTCTGACGGAGACTTCTATCAATTTCTCCTTTCTATGTTTACTCAAGTAGAAAATCACATGGAAGATGATGCGTCTATCTATGTTTTTCATGCAGATACGGAAGGACTCAACTTCCGTAAAGCTTTTAAAGATGCTGGTTTCTATTTGAGTGGGTGTTGCATCTGGAAAAAGAACTCACTTGTATTAGGTCGTAGCCCATATCAATGGCAACATGAACCTTGTTTATATGGGTGGAAGAAAAAAGGAAAGCATCAATGGTTTAGTGATCGGAAGCAAACTACCATTTGGGAATATGACCGTCCTAAGTCTAGTAAAGACCACCCAACCATGAAACCAATTCAACTTATGGCTTACCCTATTCAAAACTCTTCTATGCGTGGAACAATAGTTTTAGATCCATTTTTAGGTTCTGGTTCTACTTTAATAGCTGCAGATCAGACTGGACGTGTTTGTTATGGAATCGAGCTTGATGAAAAGTTTGTGGATGTCATTGTTAAACGCTATATAGAAGTTACAGGCGATACTGAAGTAACCGTACAACGTAATCATGAGGTTTTAACTTATAACCAAGTGTTAAAGGAGTTGGAGGAACAAGTATGACACTAACATTTCTAGATTTCTTTTCCGGAGTTGGTGGCTTTCGACATGGGCTAGAATTAGCAGGAATGAAGTGTATAGGATTTTGTGAAAAAGATAAGTTTGCACGCAAGTCTTATGAAGCAATGTATGATACGAAAGGAGAATGGTTTCATGACGATATCACAACAATCGATCCAACACGATTACCAAAAGCAGATCTCTGGTGTGCGGGAAGCCCTTGTCAAAATGTGTCTATCGCAGGGAAACGAGCCGGCCTATACGGTGAGCGAAGTGGACTCTTTTTTACATTTGTTAAACTCATCAAAAGCCAAAAAGAAGAAGATAAACCCGAATGGGTTCTCCTTGAAAATGTTAAAGGACTTTTATCAAGTGGTGGGGGACGAGATTATCTCGACTATCTCTCTATCTTGGATGAATCAGGGTACGACCTTGAATGGCAAGTGTTCAACTCAAAAGATTACGGAGTACCACAAAATAGAGAACGCATCTATACTATCGGACATCTTAGAAGAAAAGGTCGACGAAAAGTACTACCTCTCAGCAGAGAAAGCAGTAGCCATCTTAAGCAACTTGTAGGCGGTATGCAAAGCTACCGTGTCTATGACCCCAGTGGTATTGCAACAACACTTGTTGGAGAGGGTGGTGGACTAGGAGCTAAGACAGGTCTATACCTGATTGACCAATCGCTAACTGGACCAAAGTTAACTGAAGAAGCAAGATGTATAACTGCTCGTTATACTGCTGGTGCAACAAAGCGTACAGCAATGAACTCTGGAGTGCTTGAGGTTCAACCAATTTTGACAAAAGGTATCAAGGTTAGGAATGGAACAAAGCAAGGTTATCAATTGGCGGAGGTTGGTGACTCGGTTGATCTTTCTTATCCAAGTTCATTAACGAGAAGGGCAAGAGTAGGGAGAGGAATAGCTCACAACCTTTCATGTAGCTGTCAGATGGGCGCAGTAGTTTGGAATGGTCGTGTTGTCAAAATTAGAAGGCTTACTCCAAAAGAGTGTTTTAGACTTCAAGGTTTCAGTGATGACTTATTTGAAAAGGCAAAAGCTGTAAATTCTGATGCACAACTCTATAAACAAGCAGGAAACGGAGTCACAGTGCCAGTTGTTTATGCTATTGGTTGTGCCATATTATCTTCAAAAATATCATCAAAAATAACTGGATAAAGATGAACTTTAGAGTTAATATGTACTAAACAAAAGAGAAGAGGTTGTATTATGGATGACTTAAAAGTGAAGACTTTGAAATCATTGTATCCCAATGGAACTCGAGTAAAATTACTCGAAATGGAGGATCCATTTGCGCCACCTATAGGTACTCTCGGTACGGTAATTGGTGTTGATGATATTGGTTCAATTTTAGTAAGTTGGGATAATGGACAAAGTTTAAATGTACTTTACGGAATTGATAAAATAATAAAATTGGGATAGTTATGTGGGAAATGATTACTAGAGGATTCAATGGTCGACACTATCATATTGAGTTTCTTAGGGAATTTAGTACCTATGACCGACATATTGATGGCGCTTGGATAGAAATCCTAAAAATTAAACGAAATAAAGAAATAGTTTTTCATTATGAATATGGCAAAATTACTGACCGAATGGATGATTTGGATAAAATTATCTATCAAGAAATAGTGGATACATACAATAAATTATAAATTGGAACTCGATCTGAGTTCTTTTTATTTTAGGAGGTGAATTAGTGGCAATTAGAGGACGTAAACCGAAACCTACAAATTTAAAAGTTCTAGAAGGTAATCCTGGTAAACGGCCTCTCCCAACGAATGAAGTAAAACCTCAAAAGAAGGCTCCACGTTGCCCCCAGTGGCTTGAAGAAGATGCTAAGAGGGAATGGAAGCGGATGGGAAAAATATTGGAACAAATGGGATTACTGACGGAAATGGATATGACCGCATTTGCAGGTTATTGTCAAGCATACGCACGTTGGAAAGAAGCAGAGGAGTTTTTATCAAAACATGGTTCTATCTTAAAGACACCAAATGGGTATTTACAGCAAGTTCCACAAGTTTCAATTAGTCAAACTAATTTAAAAATCATGCTGAAGTTTTGTGAACAATTTGGTCTAACCCCATCCGCTAGGAATCGTTTAGCTACTATGGATTCTGAGGTTGGTAAAGGTGACGAAATGGAAGATTTGTTGGGAGGTTTACTATGACTTTTCATTATGAACCAACTCCTTTTATGCTAGCTACATCACATTATGATAAAAGTAAGGCTGATAGAGCAGTGACTTTTATTCAAAACCTTTGTCATACTAAAGGAAAATGGGCAGGTCAGAAGTTTATACTTTTACCTTGGCAGGAACAGATAGTACGAGATTTATTTGGGATTGTTAAAGAAGATGGGAATCGTCAATTTCTAACTGCCTATATTGAAATTCCAAAAAAGAATGGGAAGAGTGAACTAGCAGCAGCAATTGCTCTTTATTTACTTTATGCAGATAATGAAGCTAGTGCAGAAGTTTATGGTGCTGCATGTGACCGAAATCAAGCCTCTATTGTATTCGATGTAGCAAAACAAATGGTACTAATGAGTCGACCTTTAGAGAAACGTTCAAAAATAATGGGTGCTACGAAACGAATTGTTAACTACTCTAATGCAGGTTTCTATCAAGTTTTATCCGCTGAGACTGGTACAAAACATGGTCTCAATGTTTCAGGACTCGTGTTTGACGAGATTCATGCCCAGCCCAATCGCCACCTCTATGATGTCTTAACTAAAGGTTCAGGTGATGCACGAGAACAACCCTTATTTTTTATCATTACTACTGCAGGAACAGATAAGAATTCAATTTGTTACGAGTTACATACAAAAGCACTTGAGATTTTAAAGGGCAGAAAGAAAGATACATCTTTTTATCCTGTCGTTTATGGTTTATCTGATGAAGAGGACTGGAATGACGAAAGTAACTGGTTAAAAGCAAATCCATCATTAGGTCATACCATTGGCTTAGACCGTGTCAGAGAAGCCTATAAACAAGCACTTGATAATCCTGCTGAAGAAAATGTATTCAAGCAACTACGACTAAATATGTGGACAAATTCTACGGTTGCTTGGATTCCTGAACATGTATACAACAAAGGCGATGCACCTATCAATTTTGAAAGTTTGAAAGGTCGTGAATGCTATGCAGGGCTAGACTTGTCAAGTACATCCGATATCACAGCCTTTGTTTTAGTTTTTCCACCTAGGAATGAATTAGAAAATTACATCATTCTACCCTATTTCTGGCTACCAAAAGATACTCTTGAACTTCGTTGTCGTAGAGATCATGTTTTGTATGACGTATGGGAACGGCAAGGCTATCTAAAGACGACAGAGGGTAATGTTGTTCATTATGGCTTTATAGAGAAGTTCATTGAGGAATTATCAAAGATATACAATATAAAAGAAATCGCCTATGATAGATGGAATGCAACGCAAATGGTGCAGAATCTAGAAGATATGGGGCTGACAATGATTCCTTTTGGTCAGGGGTACAAGGATATGAGTCCACCGTCAAAGGAATTATTCAAACTTATGATGGAAGGTCGTATACAACACGGAGGACAACCTGTTTTAAAATGGATGTCGCAAAACGTAGTTATGCGCCAAGACCCTGCAGGCAATATCAAACCAGATAAAGAGAAATCAATTGAAAAAATCGATGGAATTGTTGCTCTTATAATGGGGATTGATAGATGTATTAGACACCAAAATAATGATAGTAGTATTTATGATGAGCGAGGAATACTAAGCTTTTAGTTGAATTTTAAATCTAAAGATGGTACAATGTATTTACAAAACATCTTTACAAAGAGGTATTAATTATGGCAAGTACTCAACCTGTTAATTTTAGAGCAGATTCGACTTTTTACCAACAAACGAAAGAAATCTTAGCTGATGAAAAGTTAACCCTGTCAGATATCTTTAATGCTGCACTTCGTAAAATTGCGACAGGTGCAGTTGATCCCAAAGAGTTCGTATTTAGTGATTCACAAGAGACTCAATATCAGGTTGCTTTTGAAGATTTAAAAAAGGAAATCTTGTTGGGCCATCAAGAAATTGAGCAAGGGAAACTAACGTCTTTAGCAGATGTAAGAAAGGAATTTGGACTTGAGTAATCATAAACGTTACCATGTTTCTCTTACGGATCAAGCTAAGAAAGACTTGAGAGAAATACATGATTATATTGTACTGAATTTTTACAGCCAGCAATCTGCCGATAGTAAATTAGACCTTATTTTAACGGCACTAGAAACTTTAGAAACATTTCCAGAAGCATGTCCTTTGGTGTCGAGTCGAGGTTATGGTGAATTAACAGATGACGGAAAACGTTATAGATATATGCCTATTGAAAATTACTTAGCTTTTTATTATATCGACAAATATGAGGTTTATGTCTCAAGAATTTTAAATTCCAAGCAGAATTGGGCTAAGTTATTCAATAAGTAAATTCAATTATAATTCGTAGAGCATCTCACAAATGAGGTGCTTTTATTGTACTCAAAAATGGAGGATTAGATGGGATTTTTAGATTTTATTGGAAAAAAAAGATCACGAGATAAACCGCATAATAGTTATGAGGGACAGGACTTTTCTTATCTTTTTGGACGAACTTCCAGTGGCGAAAATGTAGATGAATTTAAAGCGATGCAGACTACAGCTGTTTATGCTTGTGTGAGAATATTAGCTGAAGCTGTCGCCTCTCTACCCATTCACATTTATGAAAGAACATCTAATGGGAGGGAGAAAAAATTTGAACACCCTCTTTATTTCTTGCTTCACGATGAACCAAATCCAGAGATGTCTTCTTTTGTCTTTCGTGAAACTTTGATGACTCATATTTTGATATGGGGAAATGCCTATATTCAAATCATAAGGGATAAGAGCGGTCAGGTTATCAGTTTGTATCCCTTATTACCAGATAAAATGTCAGTACACCGTGATGAAAATGGGAAACTTTACTACAAATATCAACGTCAGACCGAAGAAAATCCAAATTTCAAGGATAAAGGCAGTGTTATTTTAAAACAAGAAGATGTCCTTCACATTCCAGGTCTTGGTTTTGATGGATTGATTGGTTATTCTCCCATCGCATTAGCAAAGAACGCAATTGGAATGACCTTGGCTACAGAGAATTACGGAGCATCATTCTTTAAAAATGGTGCAAATCCTGGTGGTGTATTGGAACATCCAGGGATTTTGAAGGATCCAAAAAGAGTACGTGATTCTTGGAATGCGGTTTATAACGGTGTCACAAATGCACATAAAGTTGCAGTTCTAGAAGAAGGGATGAAGTACACTCAAATAGGTATTCCACCTGAAGAAGCGCAATTCTTACAGACTAGGAAGTTTCAAATCAATGAGATTGCACGTTTGTATAGGATACCACCACATATGATTGGTGATTTAGAAAAATCTTCATTTTCAAATATCGAGCAACAATCACTAGAGTTTGTTAAATACACATTAGACCCTTGGGTAGTTCGTTTAGAACAGGCCTTCAAGAGGTCTCTTTTTTTGCCTGAAGAAAAGAAGAAGTACTTTGTTAAGTTCAATGTAGATGGTTTATTACGTGGAGATTATCAAAGTCGTATGAGTGGGTATGCCATTGCAAGACAGAATGGCTGGCTATCTACAAATGATATTCGAGAACTTGAAGATTTAAATCTTTTAACAGATGAAGAAGGAGGAAACCTTTATTTGATTAACGGAAATATGACTAAATTAAAAGATGCTGGTGGTTTTATGACAAAACAGGCAATTGAACAACCTCAAGAAAAACCAAAGGAGGAAGAAGATGCGTAAATTTTGGAGTTTTTCAGACGAAGGGAATATTCGCACTCTTCGTATTGAAGGACAGATTGCTGATGAAACATGGTTTGGAGATGAAGTTACTCCACAACTCTTTAAAAATGATTTAAATGCAGGAAAAGGTGATATCACCCTCTGGATTAATAGTCCAGGGGGTGATGTTTTTGCCGCAGCACAAATCTATAACATGCTGATGGATTACGAGGGAAATGTACATGTCATTATTGATGGTCTTGCAGCAAGTGCTGCCAGTGTCATTGCCATGGCTGGAACAACAGTATCCATGAGTCCTGTTGCAATGATGATGATTCACAATCCATGGACGATTGCACAAGGTGAAGCAAAGGATATGGAAAAGATTATTGAAATGTTGGGGGAAATCAAAGAGTCCATTGTGAATGCCTATGAGTTAAGAACAGGATTATCTAGGGCAAAAATCTCACATTTAATGGATTCTGAATCATGGTTTAATGCGAGAAAAGCAGTTGAACTTGGCTTTGCGGACAAGATTTTATTCGGTAAAGATGAACCTAAAGAAGAGCTAGAACTTAGTAGTTATTCATTTAGTAGAGCCACTGCAGATCATAACCTTGTTGTTAAACTTCAAGCCAAAATTGATAGCTACAAACCTTTATCAACGACTCCCCTTAATCAGTTAAGAAAACGATTAGATTTATTGAAATAATGAAAGGAAAATTAACCTATGTCTAAATTACTTGAATTAAAAGAAAAACGAAATCAAGCTTGGGAGCAAGCAAAAACTTTCCTAGACTCAGTGCGAACTGATGATGGTTTAGTTTCAGAAGAGGATTCTAAACGCTATGATGAAATGGAAAGTAAAATCAATCGCTATAATCAAGAAATCGCTCGCATAGAACGACAAGAAAAGATTGATCTAGAACTTGCTCAACCAACTTCTCAGGCTTTGACAAGACAGCCTACCACTGTCTTAAAAGATAGTGAGGTAGAAGATGAGAAGAAGGGAACCAAGTCTGATGTCTATTCCAAAACATTTTGGACGAATGTCCGTAAGCGTAACTTCTTTGATGTTAAGGACGTCCTTCGTGTTGGAGAAGATACAGAGGGTGGCCATTTAGTACCTGATGAGTATGAGAAAAAACTAGTTCAAGGTCTTCAAGAAGAGAATTTCTTCCGGAGTCTAGCAACCGTCATTAAAACATCAAGTGGAGAGCGGAAGATTCCAGTTGTTACAGGGCATGGAACTGCGTCGTGGATGGATGAAAATGGACTTTATCCTGAAACTGATGAGACATTTGGTCAAGTAACACTTGATTCGCATAAGATTGGAACAGCTATTCGAATCTCAGAAGAATTGTTAAATGACTCAGTATTTGATTTAGAATCCTATATGACTAGTGAGTTTGCACGACGTATTGGTACAGAAGAAGAGAAATCATTCCTTATTGGAGATGGCTCAAAGAAACCAACAGGAATCTTTACGCAAGCAAATGTTACTGGTCCTACAACGACGACTAAAGACATTACGTTTGATGACATGATTGAATTGTATCATTCACTTCCTGCTCCTTATCGAAAAAATGCAGTGTGGATTCTTCATGATACAACTGTTAAAGCAATTCGTAAACTGAAAGACAATAACGGAAATTACATTTGGCAACCGTCTACACAAGCTGGACAACCAGATTTAATTCTTAACCGTCCATACTATACATCTACCTTTGCACCTCTACCTGAACAGGGGAATAAAGCTATTGCATTTGGTGATTTCTCTTATTACTGGATTGCAGATCGCCAAGGACGTACTTTTAAACGTCTTAATGAACTTTATGCTAATAATGGTCAAATTGGTTTTCTTGCATCTCAACGTGTTGATGGGAAATTAGTGTTACCAGAAGCGGTGAAAATTTTAACTGTGAAAGCAAAATAATCATGATAAGTCTAGAAGAAGCAAAACTTTACCTTAAGGTAGAAAACACAGATGAAGATGACTTGATTAAGCAATTGATTGATACAAGTAAAAAACTCTGTGAAGAAACATTAAGGCAGAATACTTACAGTGAGGTTCTAAGAATGGCAATCCTATATGGGGTTGCCTATCTTTATGAACACCGTGAAACAGCTAATTATAAAGAGTTAAAACAAATGTTATATCACTTACTATTAGCTGATAGGAAGGATATCTTTTGATGAAAATTGCTCCGTTACGTGACCGTCTTACATTTGAAGTGCGTAAAATTGTGGTTGATGAAATTGGAAATGAATCTTCAGTTTGGAACACCATTTTCCAAAGATGGTGTTCTAGTCGGCCATTGACCTTAACAGAAAATGAGGGGAGTGTGTCTAAACTCCTTTATAACAAAATTCAATTTACACTAAGGTACGACAAAGCGGTACTAAATCTAAGTTCATTAAAAACTAGGATAAAGTACAGAGACGCCTACTTTACGATAGATTCAATTGATGGTGATAGCGTTCCTAGGCAATTGATTTATATTGTAGCAACTAAGGAGAATGACTATGAACAGAATAGGAATGGATGAGTTGGAAAAAGTAATTGATCAAGAGTTGGGGGATTACATTAAAGAGACGACATCTACAATGCGAGAGGTAGTGGAAGAAGTAACAGACAGTGCTGTAGATACCTTAAAACTCTTATCTCCACGAAAAACTGGTAAGTATGCACGAGGTTGGAAAAGCAAGTCCACAAGTGACAGTCCTACAGGCTTAATAAAGACTATTCACAACCGAACACCAGGATTAACTCATCTCCTAGAAAATGGTCACGCTAAACAAAATGGTGGTCGAGTAGAAGGGCAAAAACATATTGAAATCGTTGAAAAAACTGCTGTTAAGTCACTTGAAGATAAGCTGAGACAAAGATTGTGAGGATTTAATGATATTAAAAGATTTCTATTACATTTTAACAAAAACAAAGTTGCCAGTAGCTTATCATCATTTTGAAGAAGGAAGAAGTCCAGTTCCGCCATTTATTGTATATCTTGTTAAGGAGTCTGAAAATGCTGGAGCTGATAATTGGAGCTATCATAAGACTCTTAATCTTCAAGTGGAACTCTATACCTTAAAGAAGGACTTAGAAATCGAAACCAAGATGGATGACTTATTTGATAGTCATTCAATTTTTTTTGACAAAGTAGAGACTTATATCTCAACTGAAAAACTCTATCAAATTACATATTACATTTCATTAAACGGAGGATAGTTATGACTGAAAAAAATAAAGTTACATTCGGACTACAAGATGTCCATTGGGCAGAAGTTACAACTGAAGCTTCAAATGGCGCATTGACTTATGGAACGGTTGAACGATTACGAGGTGCAGCAGAACTAACCTTGGAACCGACTGGTGACAAAGGTTCATACAAGGCAGATAATATCAACTTTTATACTTCGGAATCAAATGATGGTTATGAGGGAACATTGAAGCTCGCCTTATTAACTCAAGAATTTTTAACTCGTGTCTTAGGAGAAAAATTAGATCCAACAACTAAAACAATTTCTGAAATCGCAAATGCTGAAAAGAAGAATTTTGCTCTGATGTTTCGTTTTGAAGGAGATAAGAAAGAAACGCTTCATGTTTTGTATTACTGTTACGCATCACGTCCATCAATGGGATCAAAAACAAAGTCTGGTTCAGATATTAATGAGGTTGAGCTAAACTTTACGGCAAGTCCCCGTCCACTTGATAAGGTGGTTCGTCGCAAAACGACAGAAGAAACAAGTGATGAGATTCGTCAGAATTGGTTCAAGGAAGTCTTTGAACCTCGTGAATAAAGGAGTTACAGATGAGAGATAGTATTACAATTTCAGGAAAGACCTATGAATTGGCTACTAATGCCTATACACCGATTGCCTATAAAGAACAGTTTGGTAAAGATTATTTTCAAGACTTGTTTTCAATGGTGAGTACGCAGTCAATTCTTGATAAGATTGAGCACCTAAATGAGGAAGAAAAACTCGAAACTGGTGATATTGATCTATCCATCCTGACCAATTTTGATATGACTTTTTTTCACAGAATTTTTTGGGTGTTTGCTAAATCTGCTAATCCCAAAATTAAACCATTCAAAGAATTCTTTATGGAGATGGAGGAGTTTCCAGTTCAAGAAGTAGCAACTATCTTAATGAACATGCTTAACCAAGGAATGAATACAAGAAAAAAGCAGATCAAACAAAAACAGCAAGTGAAGAAATCTTTACGGTAGAAAGCTATCTATTTTGTTGTAAGGAAACTGGCTTATCCATAGACGACTTAAAACATATTTCAATTGGGATGGCTCTTGATTATCAAACTGATTATGTAAACTTGCGGACAAATGAAACAAGCAACACAAGAAAAGCGAATCAAAGTGATTTTGATAATTTTTAATAGAAAGGAGATGTGAACATGGCTGGAAATATAAAAGGTATCACAATAGAAATTGGTGGTGACACACAACCTTTGCAAAATGCCTTAAAAGGGGTAAATAAACAAGCAACTGAATCAACTAAAGAATTGAAACAAATTGATAAGGCGCTTAAGTTTGATACAGGAAATGTCACACTCCTTACTCAAAAACAAGAAGTGCTTGCTAAACAAGTTGAAACCACTAAAGAAAAATTAGCTACCTTAAGGCAGGCACAAGCACAAGTTGAAGCTCAATTTAAGTCAGGTAATATCGGGGCGGAACAATATCGAGCCTTTCAAAGGGAAGTAGAAACTACTCAGACAGTACTGAAAAGTTATGAAAGCAAACTAGAGGGTGTCAATCAAGCCTTATCGGAAAATGGAAATCGAATAGGTACTACTAAAAGTCAATGGGATAGCTTGAAACAAGAACAAGCTCGTCTAGCTTCTGAGAGTGAGAAATTAACGAGTCAATTTAAATTACAAGAAAGTGAACTTTCTTCAAGTGCTAGTGAATCTGAAAAGCTAGCTTTAGCTCAGAAAAAAGTAAATGAAAGTTCCTCTTTACTAGAAAAACAGATTCAGAATTTAGAGAAACAGCTAGAACTAACAAAATCTCAGTATGGCGAAAATTCGATTGAAGCCAATAAACTGGAACAGACTCTAAATGATACCAAAACGGCCTATAATCATCTTCAAAATGAGATGGAAGAGATGGGCACTAGTTCAACAAGTGCGAAGGATAATCTATCAGAAATCAATCATCTCTTAAAGGCAGATATCCTAATGGAATTCAGTGATCGTTTAGCAGAATTATCACAAAAATTGATTGATTTTGGGAAACAGTCGCTTGAAGCTTTTAACGAAGTTGATGAAGGGATGGATATCATTGTCACCAAAACTGGTGTTTCTGGCCAAGCTTTAGAAGAAATGACAACTATCGCAAAGAACCTTGCTACAGAAATTCCGACAGACTTTAATACTGCTGGAAGTGCAGTTGGTGAGTTGAACACACAATTTGGTTTAACCGGTGATAGTTTAAAATCAGCTTCAAGTTATCTCATCCAATTCGCATCCATAAATGGGAGTGATGTCACCTCATCAGCTATTTCAGCTAAGAAAGCTATAGAAGCATATGGCTTACAGGCAACGGATTTGTCTAGTGTTCTTGATTCTGTCACCTTTACCAGTCAAGCTACTGGGGTGGGAGTGCAAGATTTGATGGATAAGGTTGTTTCTGGAGCACCACAAATTAAGGCATTAGGACTTTCATTTGATGAGGGTGTTGCTTTAATGGGGAAATTTGAAAAGGCTGGTGTGGATTCATCAGCCTCTTTATCATCCTTATCAAAAGCATCTGTGAAGTATGCGGCATCAGGAAAGACTTTGCAGCAAGGTTTATCTGAAACCATCGAAAAAATTAAAAATTCAACTAGCGAAACTGAAAAGTTAACTCTCGCTTCAGATATATTTGGAACTAAGGGTGCTCCACGAATGGTGGATGCCATTAATCGTGGTGCTTTATCTTTTGATGACTTAGCTGAAACAGCAAAGAAAGCATCAGGAACAGTCGGCTCAACTTATGAAGCGACACTAGATCCAATTGATAAGTTTACAACTGCTCAAAATGAAGCGAAGTTAGCATTAGCTGAAGTTGGGGATGCTATTGCTGTCACTTTTGCACCGATACTAGAGATTTTAGCTGATTTGTTACGTTCAGTTGCAGAGTGGTTCTCTAATTTATCAACGCCAGTAAAACAATTTATCATTATTGTAGGTAGCCTGATTACTGGATTAGGATTATTACTCCCTATATTTTTAGCACTTCAGGCAGCTGCCTTAGCAATGGGTGCCACAATTGGTGGCTTAATAGCAAGTGTAGCACCTGTTATTGCTATAGTATTAGGAATTGTAGCTGTTCTAGCTTTGTTAATTGTTGGTATAAAAGAACTTTGGGAACATAACGAGGGATTTAGAACAGCAGTAATGGATATTTGGAATGCTATATATTCTTTTATATCTACTATCATTCAAGAAATATCAGACTTTATTTTAAGCATTTGGGGGACTCTAACTTCATGGTGGACTGGCAATCAAGATTTAATTCTTGCAGCTGCAACCACAGTTTGGAATGCAATCTCAACAGTCATAACTACCGTTATGTCAATTCTAGAACCCTATATTCAGGCAGCATGGGAAAATATAAAACTGATTATCAGCACAGCTTGGGAAATCATCAAACAAGTAGTTGAAACGGCAATCAATCTTGTCTTAGGCATTATTAAAGCAATCATGCAGGTTATAACAGGAGATTGGTCTGGTGCATGGGAAACAATAAAGGCAGTTATTTCAACAGTATGGGAATCCATCAAGTCAATTGTAAGCTTAGTTCTAAGTACTATTAGTCAACTTATATCAAACACCTGGAATGGGATTAAGAACACAATTAGTAATCTCTTATCAGAAATTAGTAACGTTGTCAGTACAATTTGGAATAGTATCAGTTCAACTATTTCAGGTATTCTAAATGGAATCTCAAGTACAGTGTCCAATGTTTGGAATGGAGTAAAAAATACGATTTCAAATGCAATTAACACTGCCAAAAATGCAGTTTCAACTGCTATAACTGCTATCAAAAATCTCTTTAATTTCAGATTTCAGTGGCCACACATCCCTTTACCTCATTTTAGTGTGTCAGGATCTGCAAACCCTCTGGATTGGTTAAAGGGACAAATTCCTAGAATCGGAATTGAGTGGTATGCAAAAGGGGGAATTTTAACAAAACCAACTGCCTTCGGAACAATAGGGAATTCCCTAATGGTAGGAGGAGAAGCAGGAAACGAAGCGGTACTCCCTTTAAATGAATCTACTCTTGGGGCAATCGGAAGAGGTATTGCAAGAACGATGGATTTAAGAATGCCAGACATTAACATTTCGATTACTGGAAATATTATCCGAGAACAGGCAGATATTGAAAAAATAGCAAATGAAGTAGCAAGTCGAATTGCAGAAGAATTAGCACGTCAAAAACAATTGAGAGGAGCCACTATATGATTAAAAGAAACGAGTTAGTCATAGATGGAATTGGAACTTCTAGTTTTCCTTTTAAGGTGATTGTCCACGAATCGCCTTCTGTTATCCTAGCGGAGAGTAAGACGAGTTTATTAGAACATAAAGGAATGAGTGGGGCTCTTTCGCAAACAAATCGGCACCGAGATTTGATTGAAAAATCATATACGATTTACATTGTTAAGCCCTCAGAAGAACAACTCCATCAATTTATGGGTCTATTTATCAAGGAGCAGTTTTGGCTTGAGAGTGAACGGATGAAAACCACACGTCTTTGGTGTTACCGAGTAAAATGTACTGAGGTAAAACAAGAGAGAGATGGTGTGTATGCGACGAAAGCTACATTTATTTGTCATCCTACAAAGTTTTTTAAATCAATGGATAGACAAACTTTGACATCAAACGGTGTACTTAGAGTTCAAGGGACGTCTCTAGCGTTCCCCAAAATAACGATAATGGGGAATTCGGCAACTGAGACTCAGTTTACGATTGGAGATCAGGTTATTAAAATTGAAAAACTTACAGAACCTCTTGTGATGGTAAACGAACCAAATAGTCCAAGTTTTCTAACGGTTAGCAAAAAGTACATCAAATGGTCTGGTGATTTTATCACTATTGATCCAAGCGCTAAAAAAGAAGTAGGCGTTGTTCTTGGTAGAGGTATTACTTCTTTAAGCTTTGAAACAAATTGGGGGTGGGCCTAAATGTTATTTTTGTTGAACAAAGATGTTAGAACTGCAAAGTGGAATGGATTACCTCTTCATGAAACTAGCTCTGCTATTGTAAAAGAAACCCTGAACGGTGATTTCACCTTATCTATTCGCTATCCAATTACCGATTCTGGTATCTATAAACAAATAAAAGAGGATATGCTTATCAAGGCTCCTGTGCCTGTCTTAGGATTCCAGTTATTTCGTATTAAAAAGCCAATTGAAAACGATGATAGTTTGGATATAACCGCCTACCATATTTCAGATGATATTATGCAACGGTCTATCGAACCAATTAGTGTTCTTAATCTTACTTGTGGTATGGCCTTATTCCAAATGGTTCAAAATACTAAGACCAATCTTGGTGATTTTTCATTTACGAGTGATGTTACAGATCGCCGTACTTTCAATACAAATGAAGTAAAGACACTCTATGCTGTCTTAATGGATGGTGCCCATTCTATCATAGGAACTTGGGAAGGGGAGTTAATTCGTGACAATTTGGCTCTGACAATCAAGAAGAATAGAGGTGAAAATAGGGGTGTTGTCATAACAACACATAAGAATCTAAAGTCTTACAAGAGAACCAAATCAACTCAATCAATCATTACTCGTATTCATGCAAAATCAACATTTAAACCAGATGGTAAAGATAAAGACCAGACAATTAAAATTACTGTCGATAGTCCTCTAATCACTTTCTATCCATATATCAATGAAAAAGAGTACGAAAATAATACTCTTAAAAGCATTGAGGAGTTAAGGAAGTGGGCTGAGGCTAAGTTTAAGAATGAAGGAATTGATAAGTTATCGGATGCTATTACGATTGAAGCCTATGAACTCGATGGGCAGGTTGTACATTTAGGGGATACCGTAAATATTAAGAGTTTGAAACATGGGATCGATATTCCCAAAAAGGCAGTTGCTTATGAATTTGATGCACTGACACAAGAATATATCTCGATTACTTTTGATGATAAACCAATGGTAGGTGCTTCAACTTCAAATAGTGCAATTTCAACTGTCGCAAATGAAATTTTAGACTCTGGTTTCACATTACAAGAAGTCGCAATTGAAAAAGCTTTGAGAAATGCGAACACAGCATTTGATGCTGAATTCACTAAACAAAAAGAATCAATTCTAGATGATATTGAAAAAGTCAAAGCTAGTGCAGAAGTTTACGCAGATGGTATTCGTCAAGAGATTGAAGGAAAGATTGCTGATGTTGGTTCTAAAGTTCTATCTAATGAATCACTTAATGAAAATAGATACAACGATGTATTGGCTAAAGCAAATAGTAGTAGAGATTTAGCTAATCATGCCTTAGAGGTCAGTAAAGAAGTTAAAGAAACTACTAATACAGTACTAACAGATACCTTAAATTATAAAAAAGAAGCTATTGCTGAAGCAAACCGTTTAGTTGAACTCAGCAAGAATAGCTTATTGAATCAAATTACGACAGTAGAATCTTCAATTGATAAGCTTACGGGTGTTATTACTAACAAAGTTTCAAAGACAGACTTTGATGCTATCAAAAATACCGTAGAGCAACAACGAACGGAAATATCACAAGCCAAGGATAAAATAAATCTAAAAGCTGAAAAGACCTATGTAGAAAATATTAAACAAACAGCTAGTGAAGCACTCCAAAGAATATCAGAGAACGCATTAGCAATATCTAAAACTAAAGCTGATTTACAAGTTGCTGCAGATGCTATAAATACTAAAGTATCACAAACAGATTTTAATCAAACGACAAATCGACTTGCTAGTACTGAAACAACAATTAAAATTCAAGCAGGTGAAATAGCCAAACGATTGACCAGTAGTCAGGTAGAATCCGTGATAAATTTAAAAGGATTTCAAACTAAATCAGATGTTGATAAAAATATTTTAGATAGAGGTTATGTAACGAACTCTAGCGTGCAAAACTTAGTTAGAGAAACATCGAATAGTTTCACCCGGACGATTAGTGAAACTAAAGCTTTAATACCAACTAGTGTTTCTCATCGAAACTTAGCATCTGGTTCCAGTGATAGTTGGACTTCATACAAAGAAATAAACTCGAAACTCAATTGGATTCAAACATTAGGAAAAATTCCTTATGGTGATTCGACTGGCATTTATTCAGGGACAAAAATCAATCTATTTGTTTATATTTCTGTCGATAATGTTGTATTAGATTCAACTGTTACTCCTAGAATTATCTTACAAGGTCCAGGCTATAAAAAATCAGATAATAGTGCTGTATGGAGTGTTCATTCTAATCCCTTTCATACCTCTTGGTCTACTACATTAAAAACTGGTACAAACTACCATCTTATTAAGGTTTCTCGAATCGTAACAGATGAGATGTTCAATAACTTTAAAAACTTTGAATTACAATTTCGTATTGATGGAGCAAGTTCAGGTAAGTTTCATTGGAGAGCTTTAATGATTACTACTGGAGATATCTTTCCAAATTATTGGACTAAACCTATCGAAGATTTAACAACTGTAACGGCTTTTAACGAAGTAAAAGATACTCTAGGTAGTCATACAAGAACTATTAGTGAACAGGGCAAAACAATTAGTCAGGTTGTACAAACATCCGAAGGACTGATTACAAGAGTCAGTGATTTAATTGATAACCAAAACTTAGTATACGATCCAACCAATTTTAGTAAATATAAAGAACGTGAACCGAATTCGAATTTAGTTATGACTGGAACTAATGAATACAAGTTGCTAAGAATTGCACAAAGTGGCAGGACAACAAATGGTTGGCGTGGTTTCCAAATGCCTCTTCATAGTCAAAAATTTGTTGCTGGTGAGAAACTTTCTTATAGGGTCAATTTATGGATAGATGTACTACCTGATGGAAAAGTTGGTTTTGAAATCAAATCAGGTAACTCAATAGGAGGTTTCACCATCAGTCCGACTAGAACGGGCGCAGCTCAAATTTTTACAGGAACTTTTACGATAAATAAAACCGTGACAAAAACAGATGATTTTGGGCTTCATATTTGGCTAGAAAAGAACGGAACTGTGGCAGTTGGCCAAATTTCAATTGTTCGAGGTAGTCAGCCACCTAATAACTTTGTAGATAGTACATCCTTTCAACAAATTGCAACAGAAAGTCTTGTTCAGCAACATCAAGGTTCCTATTCGATTCAAAATTTAACTAATGCTGGATCTTTAATTTCAGGGATTAATTTAGGTGCAAATGGAATCAATCGAATTATTGGCAAGGCAACTCATATCACTGGGGATACTTTAATTGATAGAGCAGTCATTAAATCAGGAATGATTGATAAATTAAAGACATCAAACTTTGAATCTGGGTCTGTAACTACTATGGTATTAGCATCGAATTCAGTAACTGCAGATAAAATTGTCGTGGATCAAGCGTTTTTTAATAAGTTAGTTGCAAATGAAGCATATTTACGACAGCTGTTTGCAAAGAATGCTTTTATCAATAGTGTACAAAGTGTTAGGATTGATGCTAGTCAAATAAAGTCAGGCTTACTAAGTGGTGATAGAATTCAGGGTGGCACAATAACTGGAACCACAATTTCTGGTGGATTATTAATTGGAGAAACAAAAATTAAGTTAGGTGCTTATGGTTCATTTGACGCTATCAACGGTGGATTACAGATTAATGTTCCTCGTCAGTTTAATTCTAAAGATGGTTTAGGTGTACAATTTATAGGTTCTTATGGCCGAGGGGACAATGTTCCTTACGGCTTATTTATTTACAAAGATTCAGATTTTACTACTGGAAACACTGCAAGTGATAGTGATGATTTTCTATTGACGGTCGAAGGATACATTAAGGCAAAAGGAATTGGCTGGTTAAAGTACGGCAAAAGCAGCATTAATGGCTCAACTACAGGAACTATTAGTTATTGGAATTCTAATAATGTATCTCTAGACTTTGGTGGATCAGGAAATGATATTTACTACTCATATAACGGAAATGCTTATAGCTTATGGCAAATTGTTAACCAACATTTTTCTGATAAAAACTTAAAAGAGAATATAGACTTATCTAACTATAAAGCACTTGATTTTATCAAAAGATTTCAATTTAAAGAATATGACTGGAAGAAAATAGGGAATCGTATTCAAAAGGCTCATACCAAAATTGGACTCATCGCTCAAGATGTTCAACAAATTGACTCATCACTAGTGTATGAAAATGGTGGTTTGCTGAACCTCGATAATACAAGATTAACGAATATCGCTTTAAAAGGGATTCAAGAGTTAATAATTGATATTCGAAAATTAAATAAACGATTGGAGATGTTAGAAGATGAACACAGATTTAATCCATCAATTAGCAATGGAGTCGTTGACTAAGAAACTAGCACAAACCGAAGGCCAAGCATCACAAAATGAGGCTCTTTATTTGGTTGTTGCAAGCGAATTGCAGTTAATGAAAGATGTATTAGAATACGACTCAGACTTAAAAGACTTATTTGAGGAAGTAAAAACTAAAAGAGAGAAAGGAGAAAGTTAATGGCATTAGAAATTACTAAAACAACACGTTTGGTTGGAAATTTGAAAATTGGGGATGAAGTAGTTAAGCAGTATACTGTTGATGTTGATGAACATGGTGTTTCTACAGTATCTGAGTTTCTCTATCATTCAGAGCTCTATGCAGAGCATCGTCTCGAAATGAGAAAGCAAGAAAAATTGTTCCGAGATAAACGATATGAATTAGAAGATGCTGTTTTAGCTGAAATTGAGTCAAATAAAAAAGAACAATAGGGAGTATTAAAAATGGATATTGAATTGTTTAATTTTTTAAGAAAGCTCATCGAAACAGAAGATGGGCTTATTTTGTATGCGTTAGCGTTAATTGTCATCATGGAAATTGTAGACTTTGCGTCAGGCACATTTGCTGCAATTGTAAATCCTGATGTTGAGTATAAGAGTAGAATTGGAATCAATGGATTAATTCGAAAAGTCTTAGGGATTTTTATGTTACTGTTATTGATTCCGATGTCTGTTTTGTTGCCTGAAAAAACTGGATTTATGTTTCTGTATTCGATTTATATCGGATACCTAGTTTTTACTTTCCAATCACTAATTGAGAACTATCAAAAAGTAAAAGGGAATATTCTACTTTTTAAACCAATTTTAAAAGCTTTTGAACATCTAACTGAAGGAAAGTCTAACGATGATAAGGAGGATAATCATGGAAGTTGATAAAAGTAGATTACGAACAAATCTTCCTCAAATCGGTGAGCAACCCTATCGACAAGTTCATGCTCACTCTACAGGTAATCCTAACTCAACAGCACAAAATGAAGCGGATTACCATTTGCGTCGTCCAGTTGAGTCAGGATTTTTCTCCCATGTGGTAGGGAATGGTCGTATCATGCAAACTTGGTTAGTAGACCGAGGTGCTTATGATGTTGGTGGTGGATGGAATGTTGAAGGTTACGCTCAAGTTGAACTAATAGAAAGTCATGAATCTAAAGAAGAATTCATGAGAGATTATCGACTTTATGTCAAGCTATTACGTGAGTTAGCTGACGAGGCTGGAATCCCTAAAACTCTAGATTCTAGTAGTCTTGCTGGGATTAAAACTCATCAATTTTGTACTTACAACCAACCAAATAATGGAAGTGATCATGTAGATCCCTATCCATACCTTGCAAAATGGGGCATTAGTAGAGAACAGTTTAAGAAAGATATTGAATCTGGTCTAACTGAAGGAAACTGGAAACGAAACGAAGTTGGTTGGTGGTGGGAAGAAGCAGATGGCTCTTATCCAAAATCTCAATGGAAAAATATCAAAGGAGAATGGTTCTACTTTGATAATAGAGGCTACTGTTTCATCAATAAATGGTTCAATGATGGCAAGGATTGGTTTTATTTAGATAAGCGTGGTGCCATGGTTATTGGTTGGATGCATATCAATCATCGTTGGTACTATTTTAAGTCGGATGGTAGAATGGCTAAAGGTTGGGTAAAATATCGTGAAACTTGGTATTACTTAGATGAAAAAGATGGAGATATGAAATCTAAGCAATTTATTAAATCAGGAAATGGCTGGTATTATCTCAAGGCCGATGGTTCGCTATCAGTAAAACCAGAATTTACGATTGAACCTGATGGTTTGATTACTACTAATTAAGAGTTTGCAAATGCTACTATTAAAATAAATCTTTAAAAAAATAAACCACCGAAGTTGGTGGCTCATGTGGTATAATATCTATTGTAGAAAAGTGAAGACGGTGGCTCCTTATACCGAAAGAGAGGTGATGCCTATGGGTAATTCATCAAAATCTGACGGAAAGGAGGAGCGTGTTTGAGCTCATTTGAAGTCGTTCAAACCATCTTTGGCTTTGGTACTTTTACCATTGCTTTGATTGGTTTGTGCTATAAAATCTTCAAGGACGATGACAAAAAGAAATAACCCGTCCCCACTTTTGACCGAGTTGTTGGACGAGTTATAGTCTGATAATAGAGAGTCACCGTCTTTTTAACGGTTCTACATGGAGCTGAGTTGGCGCTCAGCTCTTTTTCTACGTTTATTATAACATATTGCGATTAAATTTCAAATAAAAAATCTAAGCCTGGTGAAATACATCAGGCTTTTTCTTTTTGATTTTTTTCTTAAAACCGGAAAAAACTATCTTGAAATTACCTATTAAGGTAAGAGGGATATATAGACATTTTATTAAAGAACAGGGTTGCTGATTACTTGACTAATATAGTGTTTAGAGGGATATATAGTGTGTAAAAACTTCTTGTAGGAGGAAAAATGAATATAAGAAAAATTGAAGCAAAGAATAACAAAAGAAAAAAGAGAATTTGTGCATATGTTCGAGTTTCTACAACCAACGGAAGTCAACTTGATTCGCTAGAGAATCAAAAAGTCTATTTTGAAAAGTTGTATGCTGAACGTGATGATGTTGAGTTTTTGGGTGTTTTTTGTGACAAAGGGATTTCGGGTTCAAAGTATGATAGACCTGATTTTCAAACTATGTTAGGTGCTTGTAGAAAAGGACAAATTGATGTTATCCATACTAAGTCAATATCAAGGTTTGCAAGAGATCTCATCAATGTTCTTGAAATAAGTCGAGAATTAAAAACTCTTGGTATTGATATCTTTTTTGAAGAGCAGAATATCCACACTTTATCAAATGAAGGTGAGGTTGTCTTGACTGTGTTAACAAGTTTGGCTGAGGAAGAGTTACAAAGCATGAGCGGAAACCAACGATGGAGTTTTCGTAGAAAGTTCCAGAAAGGAGAATTACTCATTAATGCTAAACGGTTTTTAGGGTATGATTTAAACGAAAAAGGTGAACTTGTTATAAACAAAGCAGAAGCGCAAATAGTAAGAACCATCTTTTATAGTTATTTGGAAGGAATGGGTACACATAGGATTGCTAAAAAACTTAATGAGGGCAAGGTTTCAACTGTAACAGGAAAGAAATGGTATGACAGTACAATTCGTAATATCTTAAAAAACGAAAAATACAAAGGCTCTTTACTACTTCAAAAATACTTTCATGACGGTGTAAACGGTCCAAAGAAATTAAATCAAGGGCAGGTTGAACAATACTATATTGAAGATAATCATGAAGGAATTGTATCTAAGGAAATATGGGAAAAGGTTCAGGTAAAAATGAAAAGCCGTTCTCGGATCCAAGGTACAAATAAAACCTATAAATTTTCTAGAATGTTAAAATGCCAATATTGTGGTTCAACATTAAAAAGACAGGTATCTTATAAGAAAAAGATTGTTTGGTGTTGTTCCAAATATATCAAAGAAGGAAAAAATTCCTGTAAAGGTATGAGAGTCCCTGAAAGGGATATTGAAGATTGGAAACTAAGTTCACCAGTAATTGTGTTAGAAAGGATTGAAGATGGAGAAAAATATTACAGTTATACCGGCCAAAAAGGTACATCAAACAGTCATATCTCAAATTCAGAAAAAAATCAGAGTAGCCGCTTATTGTCGAGTGTCTACAGACCAAGACGAGCAGCTATCAAGTTATGAGAATCAGGTCAATTATTACCGTGAATACATCTTAAAACATGAAGATTATGAGTTAGTAGACATCTATGCAGATGAAGGCATTTCAGCAACTAATACAAAAAAACGTGATGCTTTTAACCGACTAATACAAGATTGTAGAGATGGTAAGGTGGATAGAATTTTAGTTAAATCTATTAGTAGATTTGCCAGAAATACATTGGACTGCATCAAATATGTAAGAGAACTGAAAGAACTAGGCATCGGAGTAACGTTTGAAAAAGAGAATATTGATAGCCTAGATTCAAAAGGTGAAGTACTACTTACCATTTTATCCTCACTCGCACAGGATGAATCGAGATCTATTTCAGAAAATTCAACTTGGGGAATTCGTAAGAAATTTGAGCGTGGTGTAGTTCAGGTAAACACTACAAACTTTATGGGATATGACAAAGATGAAAAAGGAAATCTCATTATAAACCATGAACAAGCTAATGTCGTAAGGTATATATTTGATAGATTTCTAGAAGGATACAGTCCAGAATTTATTTCCAAAGAGTTAAGAGAACAGGAAATACCAGGTTGCACAGGTAAAGCAAAGTGGTGCCCAAGTGCTATATGGAAAATGCTTCAAAATGAAAAATACAAGGGTGATGCTTTGCTTCAGAAAACCTATACCGTTGATTTCCTGACGAAGAAAAGAATTGATAATGATGGACAAGTTAATCAATACTATATCGAGAACAATCATGAACCAATCTTAGATAGAGAGAAGTGGGAGATTGTTCAGTTAGAAATAGCAAGAAGAAAGAAATTTAGAGAACAACATAAGCTCCAATTTTATATCATGCAGAAAGAAAACAATCCCTTTACAACAAAAGTATTTTGCGCCGAATGTGGTTCAGCATTTGGTAGGAAGAATTGGACTACAAGTCGTGGTAAACGGAAGGTATGGCAGTGTAATAATCGATATAGGATTAAAGGCAAGATTGGATGTTTAAACAATCATATCGATGAAGAAATGCTTGAGAAAGCCGTAGTAATGGCTGTAGAACAACTAAGTAAGAATGTTGACTTGTTGCACGGAAAGTGGAACAAAGTTTTAGAAGAAAATCGTCCGCTAGAAAAGCACTATAGTTTGAAGTTGGCAGAAATGATAAACAAGCCCTTGTGGGAATTTGATTCTCATGAGATGTGTCAAGTATTGGATAATATTATAATTGCAGAGGATGGGCAGATAACTGTCAGATTCTTAGAGGGAACTGAGGTAGATTTATAGAGTAGACAAAAGGTTATGATGATAGTGGGCAACTATTGTGGTTATAGCCTTTTTTTGCATTTTTGTGATAGAATATATAATATTAGAGATACTTGGATTGGCGATGAGTTTGATAGACTTATAAGAAGATAATATCAAAGCAAATGAAGAAATTCAAAACATCTGTGATTTATTTGCGAATGATCCGAATGTAATAGTTTTTCCTATTCATGGATGTTCTACTGATGTATTTAGAACAATTTTGGATAGATTTCCTGTACTGAATATTATCCATTTAGCGGACCATACATATACGAAACCTAATGGGGAGATATTACTTTCTTTTGTAGATTCAAACATGACTTTTATAAAATTTAGTAATTGGATTTCTAACCATAGATTTTATTATTCATTTCGTAACTGTTATTCAACTTTAGAGTTCGCATTGTATTCACGTTTACAAAATTCAAACTTTTCTATTTTTCATAGAGGGAAAGTTTAATCGAGCATAGCATATGAGTTTTCGGAACATTTCTATAAAGTGATTTAAAGTAGTGGAGATTTTAATCAGGCCTGGCAACTAGCTGTTGCAAATTGTACTGAGGCTCCCTTGAATTACATCAATTGTTAGTATATTTAGTTATATAGGGAGGTAGATATTGATATGGCTAGTAGCACTGAGAGGATTGGCATACATCAATGTGGAGTTATTGCAGAAAGAAATAGTTGGATGTTTAGAGAGCAGCCAGTTAATGATATAGGTATAGATGCTCATATGGAATTTGTTGTAGATGGCAAACCAAGACAACACCTTGCATTACAAATCAAGTCAGGACCAAGTTGGTTTAGGGAGAAAAAAGATAACTGCATTATTTTTAGGAACATAAATGAGAGACAATATAATTATTGGACGATGAATTCTCTTCCGTGTATAATTGTTCTGTTTAATCCTGATGATGGTATGTGTATTTGGCAAGAGTTAACTCCTAAAACAATTAAAAAAACTAAAGAGGGAGGAGGCAAAGGATATTATGTGAAAGTTCCTATAAATCAAGTTTTTTTGGATAAACAATCAAATAACCACCTTCTTTCCTATACGAATTTACCGCAACATATTCAAAATTATAACTTTCTGCTATCTCAGAAAAAATTTATGGAAATTATACAAACTGGAGGTGAAGTTAAACTACATTCAACAGAGTGGGTTAATAAGTCTAGTGGTAAAGGTGATACTAAGTTAATTGTTAATGATGGTCAAGAAACTAAAGAGTATGCCTATCCTTATTGGTTTCCGTTTACACCGTATACCGATGTTTTTCCTCGATTATTTCCATGGGCATATTTTTCTGTTGATGAAGAATTTCTTGAAGAAAGTGATTATGAATTATGGAAACAACTTCATTGTTGGTATGATAGTGAGATAGATGAATGGATAGAAGTAGGAGATACATTTGAGCAATTTCGCAAAAAATTACCCCCTATACGATCTATTGATCATTCTGGTGAAGTTGCAGAATATATGTTGATTCTCAGTTTGAATGAATTGGGAAAATCGTTCTTAGAGGTAGAGCAATTTATATCTGAAACTAGACCATACACCAAAGCAAGACCAGAATCAAAAGATGAATAAAGGAGCATAATCATGAAAAAGCTTAAACTTAATAGTGGTATGAAATCAGAAAAAACTATAGATGGATATAGACTAAATCCTACGGAGAAGTATGTTATCAATTTGGAAGATGAAATGGAATTTGCAATATCTACAATGCAAGCAATTTATATGTTTGGTTTTCCACCAGCATTTAAAAATTGGCATGCTTGGCTATTTGAGAATGGTTTTAGTACAGAAACACCAAATCCAACAAATGAATTTGTAGCAAAGTTTTATGGAAGAGAACCTCTTTGGAAAACTCCATATTCAATGGGAATAGTTGTAAAAGCAGAGGAAGATGATGATTTCTACATTGTTATGGAATGTAGTAGTAAAAATACAGGTTTCAAACACACACAAATTATCCTTACTATGGATGGCTGTCTTTGAGTGGAATCCTTCCATAATATAATTTCAAACTCTGACTATTCTGTATCGTGTTATAGTATAGAAATTTCTCTCACCACATGTTGAGGCGGTAAGTTTGCTAGTCAAGGAGTAAAACGACGAAGATTAGCATTTACTTCCGCCCATGCGATAGCTGTCCGTGATTGACAAGTGCTAGCACGCAGACAGAACGGAGATAGCGAACCGCTGAGTGTGTCGCTCTGCTCGTAAAAGCTTAGAAACCTTTGAACGAAAGGGATAATGAAAGCCTTGATTGCAAGGCTTTTTGCTTTATGGTGGGTAAGTATCAGAGTGAGAAAATTTTTGGAATGAGTAGAAGTGATAGCTAGAAATTATCAGTTTCTATTTCCATTTACCCTGTGGGTACGTGTTTGTTTCCATTGACAAGGAGTTTGTGGGAATAGAAATGTACCCACCTTGTTTGAATCAAGTGAAGTGTAGTTGAAGGAAATCTGTTGAAAGCAATACTTCATTTTACCGAATAAGTAATAATTTAGGCAACTTCAAATCGATTAAAAAAAACTATTTTAAAGGTTAAGAGTAGACAAAAATTGTCCACTCTTTTTTGCAAACTCAATTTATCAATAAATGAAATGAGGGAATGTAAAATGAAATATTTTGAGGTTGAGTTAGAAAATCCTGATGAATTTTTAAAACTACAAACAGAAGATTTTGTGAAAGCTAATCGCTTGCTACTAAGGAAGATAATCCAGAGCGTTACAGTCTATGAAGAAAACTTCGTCATATCCTTTAAATCTGGCATCGAATTGGAAGTATGAGTCTCATTCCATAACTTTTATATTGAACATATCATCTTGTTGTGTTATACTATAAATTGATATAAACAAAGATGTAGGAGGAACCGAAACTATGACAGCCTCAATGCGTTTAAGATAAGCTGGCAATAAAAAAAGCAGAATCTATACCCGATGATAGGCTTTTTTGTTGTGCTTATTTATACGATATTGAGCATTCATTAGTTACGGTGAGGATATTGGTTATTTAACTATACCTTTATTTAACTATGTCTTTAATATGAATGTTTCCAAATTGTATGTATGCAGACCAAAAGCCACATTGTGGGGTTTGGCCTGCATTTTTTATTGCCTAGAATGCTATTCAAAATAGAAATTCAAGCAAAATAATATGCAGGAGATAATATAAATGGAAAAATACAACAATTGGAAACGAAAATTTTATGCAATATGGGCAGGGCAAGCAGTATCATTAATCACTAGTGCCATCCTGCAAATGGCGATTATTTTTTACCTTACAGAAAAAACAGGATCTGCGATGGTCTTGTCTATGGCTTCATTAGTAGGTTTTTTACCCTATGCGATTTTGGGACCTGCCATTGGTGTGCTAGTGGATCGTCATGATAGGAAGAAGATAATGATTGGTGCCGATTTAATTATCGCAGCAGCTGGTGCAGTGCTTGCTATTGTTGCATTCTGTATGGAGCTACCTGTCTGGATGATTATGATAGTATTGTTTATCCGTAGCATTGGAACAGCTTTTCATACCCCAGCACTCAATGCGGTTACACCACTTTTAGTACCAGAAGAACAGCTAACGAAATGCGCAGGCTATAGTCAGTCTTTGCAGTCTATAAGCTATATTGTTAGTCCGGCAGTTGCAGCACTCTTATACTCCGTTTGGGATTTAAATGCTATTATTGCCATCGACGTATTGGGTGCTGTGATTGCATCTATTACGGTAGCAATTGTACGTATACCTAAGCTGGGTAATCAAGTGCAAAGTTTAGAACCAAATTTCATAAGGGAGATGAAAGAAGGAGTTGTGGTTCTGAGACAAAACAAAGGATTGTTTGCCTTATTACTCTTAGGAACACTATATACTTTTGTTTATATGCCAATCAATGCACTATTTCCTTTAATAAGCATGGAACACTTTAATGGAACGCCTGTGCATATTTCTATTACGGAAATTTCCTTTGCATTTGGGATGCTAGCAGGAGGCTTATTATTAGGAAGATTAGGGGGCTTCGAAAAGCATGTATTACTAATAACAAGTTCATTTTTTATAATGGGGACCAGTTTAGCCGTTTCGGGAATACTTCCTCCAAATGGATTTGTAATATTCGTAGTTTGCTGTGCAATAATGGGGCTTTCGGTGCCATTTTATAGCGGTGTGCAAACAGCTCTTTTTCAGGAGAAAATTAAGCCTGAATATTTAGGACGTGTATTTTCTTTGATCGGAAGCATCATGTCACTTGCTATGCCAATTGGGTTAATTCTTTCTGGATTCTTTGCTGATAAAATCGGTGTAAATCATTGGTTTTTACTATCAGGTATTTTAATTATTGGCATTGCTATAGTTTGCCAAATGATAACTGAGGTTAGAAAATTAGATTTAAAATAAACAATATTGGAGGAATATTTATGTATCTTATTTTCATGTAACTCTTCCTGCTAAAATCGCAGGGTTTTCCCTGCATACAAGCAAATGAAAGCATGCGATTATAGACAGGAGGAAATGTTATGGAATTAATATTAAAAGCAAAAGACATTCGTGTGGAATTCAAAGGACGCGATGTTTTAGATATAAATGAATTAGAAGTATATGATTATGACCGTATTGGTTTAGTAGGAGCAAATGGTGCTGGAAAAAGCACTTTACTCAGGGTACTTTTAGGAGAATTAACTCCCCCAGGATGTAAAATGAATCGTCTGGGTGAACTTGCCTATATTCCCCAGTTGGACGAAGTAACTCTGCAGGAGGAAAAAGATTTTGCACTTGTAGGCAAGCTAGGTGTTGAGCAATTAAATATACAGACTATGAGCGGTGGTGAAGAAACAAGGCTTAAAATAGCACAGGCCTTATCGGCACAGGTTCATGGTATTTTAGCGGATGAACCTACGAGCCATTTAGACCGTGAAGGAATTGATTTTCTAATAGGACAGCTAAAATATTTTACAGGTGCACTGTTAGTTATTAGCCATGACCGCTATTTTCTTGATGAAATAGTAGATAAAATATGGGAACTGAAAGATGGCAAAATCACTGAGTATTGGGGAAACTATTCTGATTATCTTCGTCAGAAAGAGGAAGAACGTAAGAGCCAAGCTGCAGAATACGAACAATTTATTGCGGAACGTGCCCGATTGGAAAGGGCTGCGGAGGAAAAGCGAAAACAGGCTCGTAAAATAGAACAGAAGGCAAAAGGTTCTTCAAAGAAAAAAAGTACTGAAGACGGAGGGCGTTTAGCTCATCAAAAATCAATAGGAAGTAAGGAAAAAAAGATGTATAATGCTGCTAAAACCCTAGAGCACAGGATTGCGGCCTTAGGAAAAGTAGAAGCTCCGGAAGGCATTCGCAGAATTCGTTTCAGGCAAAGTAAAGCATTGGAGCTCCATAATCCATACCCTATAGTCGGTGCAGAAATTAATAAAGTATTTGGGGATAAGGCTCTGTTTGAAAATGCATCTTTTCAAATTCCGTTAGGAGCAAAAGTGGCGTTAACTGGTGGTAATGGAATCGGAAAAACAACTTTAATCCAAATGATCTTAAACCATGAAGAAGGAATTTCTATTTCGCCTAAGGCAAAAATAGGTTACTTTGCACAGAATGGTTACAAGTACAACAGTAATCAGAATGTTATGGAGTTTATGCAGAAGGATTGTGACTACAATATATCAGAAATTCGTTCAGTGCTAGCATCTATGGGGTTCAAACAGAACGATATTGGAAAAAGTTTATCTGTTTTAAGCGGTGGAGAAATTATAAAATTGTTGCTTGCTAAAATGCTCATGGGTAGATATAACATCCTAATAATGGATGAACCCAGTAACTTCCTTGACATACCAAGTTTAGAGGCTTTGGAAATACTAATGAAGGAGTACACCGGAACTATCGTGTTTATCACCCACGATAAACGATTACTCGAAAATGTAGCAGATGTAGTTTATGAAATTAGAGATAAGAAAATAAATCTGAAACATTAAATTTAAGGTAGTCGCTGGTCAGTATAGTCTGTTCTGGTTGGCGACTCCATTGTTAAAGAGTATAAAGACTTTAGATTTTATGAATATTAAAAATAGGAACAGTCAATTGAACTGCTCCTATTTTTCTGCTAAATATATTGTAGTTTTCTTATATGTATAATGATAGATTAGCGGATTCTCATCTACGGTACTTACTTCAAATATGAAGAAGTGATCGCGGTTATCTCTGGACTTTTCCTTATTGAGGACAAAGTAATTCTTACGTGAAGTCGCCATTGTTTTTAGGATATCATCAGTTAGGAAGGTCAATGGAATATTCATGTTAGAGTAGCGGTAGAAGTCACGTTCAAAATCTTGGTAGCTCTCGCTATAATAGTCCATTTGTAGGTGATTACGCTGAAACTCAAGCTGATTCATAGAGCACCTCCTCGACAAGTTCAATACTAATAATGTCTTTTAATTTCAAATTGATGTGACCTGTTGTAGTTTTTATCAAAATGAAATCTTTGGTCAGACTTGGTATTGTTCCAGTGTAGGAAACACGCTTGTTTTTTTCAATCACTTGAATGCGTGTGCGTAGCTGCCCGGCGTATACTTGACTGAGGAGTAATAATTTCTTCTCTAGTGATAAGTCAGACATGTACGTTACTTTGTTTGTATCATCAGAGAGTGCTGATGCATGTTCAGATAGGAAAAAGCCCATCCATTTTTGCATCTTTGTATCCTGGTACTCTCTTGCTGATTGAAATGGTAAATATGAACGGTCAATCATATCAAATCCTTTCTATGCAGAGGCAAGGGTATTTTTATCAAATTGAATCGTAAAACCTTGAATTCCCCCACCTGTGTAACATTCTTTAAAGCGATTGATTACCTCAGTATAGATTATCACAGATGAGCTTGTTGGCTTAATGCTAAATGTAAATTCCAATGGTAATCGGTTTTCAGATTTAGCATGTACTAGTCGTATCGATATTTCAGTTGTTTTGAGTTTTCTCTGACGAAGTTTTGAAGTTGCTGTTTCAACGATTCCATGTAAAAATCTTTCAAGCATTTCAATATCATTACATCCTTTGCTACGGATTTCTGAAAATTGTACTGTATTTTTTTCTTGTTTCATTTTAATCCCTCCAATCCACCCGCGGAATGACCACCGATAAGTTTACTGCGTTCAATATTTCTGGAACCTTCAGTTAGGACGGTTCCTTTTTGTATGGCTAAAAAACCAAACTGTTCTCTGACAACATCAATAGCTGTCTGAAGTCTATTATCTTTTTCAATTTGTTCTACATCATCAAAGAGTGATAGTAGAGTATAGCTTTCATCTACGAAGCCACTATAAGATACACCAATTTGTCTCACTGCACCAGAGGTGTATTTTTTCGGAATAATACAAGTACATGACTCACCATTGTTTTGGGGAGATTTGCGGGTTCAATTTTATTCTGAGCATTTATAGATTTTTTCATCTCAGTCCTAGAATAGCCAATATGAATAGAAACGACAGTAGTCAATACTAGGGCTACTGTTCCGTTCCACAGTATCATTTAAAAATCATTTTCACACCCTTTCGTCTATTAGTATAGAAGAAAGCTCTCAGCACACGTTGAGTGTGTAGCTTTGCTGGTAAAAGCGTAAAAACATTGTAACGAAAGGGGTTAAGAAAAGCCTTGATAGCAAGGCTTTTTGTTATAAAGGGGGTAAGTATCAGAGTGAAAAAATTTTTAGAGTGAGTAGAAGTGATAGCTAGAAATTATCTAATCCTATTTTTATTTACCCTGTGAGTACGTGTTTGTTTTCATTGAAAAGAGGTTTTAGGGGAAAGAAACATAACTAGCGTCCATGAATAAATTATTGAAATGCTTCTTTTACTACCAATATTTTCTGTTCCGAATTTGGTTCAGCATTTGGTAGAAAAAATTGGACCACAAGTCGAGGTAAACGTAAGGTATGGCAATGTAACAACCGGTACAAGTTCAAGGGACATATTGGTTGTCAGAACAACCATATCGATGAAGAAATGCTTGAGAAAGCCTTTATGAAAGCAGTTGGACTGCTTCAAGAACATAGATCTGATGTGGTAGCTAAGTGGCAAAAGCTTGAGCAAGAAGCAAATCTTCTCCATAAGCACTATGCAAAGCAGATGTATCAGATACTAGATTTAGATAAATTTGACGGAGTTATCATGAATCAAGTTCTCAATTACATCATTATTTCAGAAGCTGGAAAAATTGTAGTAACTTTCCTTGAAGGAACTGAGGTAGATTTATAAGAGACTGTGACCGAAAGGTTGCAGTTTTTTGGTTGTTTTAGTGGTATAATAAGATTGAAAACTACCTAATGAGGTTCATAAATGACAGATTTCAAATATCCAAGTTTAGAAATGATTGAATCACTATTTGTTGGTACAAGTGTATTAGAAAAAGTTAATATTGTGAGGTTTGATGATTTAGCGAAAACTTTTCATTATGGAGCATTTTTTCTATCATCATTTACTTCAGATTTTGACCAAAATTTTTTTCAAACTGGCTCTGACAACAAGTATGATTTTGCAGAAAATTTTTCATATAGAAATAATTGTTCAATGGGAGGTCGGGCACTTATTAATTTATCTTCACTTAGACGTGAAAATCAGAAGCGAAAATTTAAAAAATCAAAGTATCCAAATTCGATTTTTCAAACTGGACATATTCTTGGTCATCAACTGATTTATAATATTCCTAAGTTTAATTTTAACCCTAGTAATCAAGAAAATATATTTCCTCAATCAGAGTGGTCAAATAAAACTGTTTGGAAACCAAATAGTAATGAGGGAAATACATTTTCATTAATCGAAAACTTGATGGCAACTGCTTTAAAAAGTAAAAAGAATAAAGATGGGAAATTAAAGTTGTATTACCAGGTTAATCTCCTATACTCTAATGACGAACAAGTCCCTAGAGCAACGTTACAACAAATATTGTCAAATAATCAAGATATTTTTTCGAATCAAATAATCCTCATCCCAAATATTGATTTGAAAACAAAAATAAACTATTTGGCATGGGATCATGTTGATAATATATTCGTTGAATAATATAACTTCAAATCTTGTGTATCTATTTCGTTTTATAATATAGGTAACACCTATCAGCACATGTTGAGTGTGTAGGCTTGTTAGAGAAACATAGTTAATCCTCTCGCTTTCTCATTTTAGGGTGAGAGGCTTCAAAGCTCCACTGGAGCTTTGAACTCCCAGAACCTTTTGAGTTCTACAGACGCATCATGTTAAGGCGGTATCACTGCTTGTTCAAACAGATTAACAAGGATGTAGCTAGTGAAAGTCCTACAGTAAGGAGTTTAAACATGAAATTCCATGAATTTGGTGATAAGAATTTGCCTCCTATTTTACTGATACATGGTGGTGGCAGTTCTTGGTGGAATTATCTTCGTCAAGCACGAATCTTGTCAGAAGAATACCGTATTATTCTACCCACTTTGAATGGCCACGGCGAGGAATATCAACTTGATTATGTTTCTACTGAAGATTCTGCTTTGGAGATTCTAGACTATATCAAAGCAAACTGTGGTGGGAAATTGTTTGCAATCGGTGGTGTTTCACTTGGTGGTCAAATTGCCATGGAGCTTTTGTCTTTAGACAGTGAAATTGCTGAGAAGGCCATCATAGATGGAAGCCTCTGTATTCCTCAACCAAGGTTAGCTAAAATCAGCATCTTTCTAGTGTCTCTATTTGGTAAACTGATGTTCAATAAATTCTCTTGCAAACTTCAGTTCAGCATGATGAACAAACTCTATCCTAAACTGGCTTATCCAGAGGAAATAAAAGCTTATTATTTGGAGGATTTGCCAAGGACGCCTATCAAAACGTTGGTGACTATTTACAAAAACTATATGGGATGTTACAAGCTGAAAGATATGATTTCTGCTAGCAAGGCTCAGGTTCTGTATATCTATGGTGAAAAAGAATTGAACTGTGTGAAAGAATCAGCGAAATTATTTCATCAGCTACATTCAAATACAATTTTGTATGAAGCAAAGGGCTATAACCACGGCTATTTATCAGCTTACCTGCCTTATGAGTGGATTGATTTGGTGGTGCCATTTTTAATAGAAATGTGTAACGAATCTGATATGCCCTAAGGAGGAATACCATGCTAGGAGCAATTATTGGAGACATTGTAGGTTCTGTTTACGAATGGAACAATATCAAAACGAAGGACTTTCCTTTATTTTGTGAGGATTGTTTTTTCACGGATGGTACGGTAAGTCCGAACCGCTGAATGGGTAAGCTTGTTAGTGAAACGTAGTTAATCCTTAAAATAAAGAAACTAAAACTCCATTATTTTTAGATGAAAACCTAAACTGTTTTTAAGGAGGTGAAATATTGATAGAAAGCAGACCTGAGTTTGATAAAATCGAATCCTTTGATGAGTTCAGTAAATACTATTGGTATCGTGAGGAACTTTCACAGATATGCAAGTCATTAGGGCTTGAAAATAGAGGTACAAAACAGGAACTCAATGATATTATTGAGCAGTACTTTAAGGGGAATTTGATTAAAAAATCATCAATAAAAAGCAAGAAGAAACAAGTAGAAGTCGTTACTTTAGATACGTCCTTACTTGAATGTGGATTCTCATTTAATGCAAACTTTAGAGAATATTTCTCAACTTTAACAGGTGTTTCGCTCTTTAAATTTAATGCTGATATGGCCACTGCTTGGAGAAAGGTCAAAAGAGAACATGATTTGAGTTTTACAATCCAAGATATGCTAAAAGTTTATTATGGAGATTCAGATTATGCCAAGTATGACCATTCGGTTTGTCAATGGAATCAATTTTTAAAGGATTTCTGTGCAGACGAAAATAGTGGCAACTACTCGAATAAACTAAAAGTAGCTTCTATTCTTTGGAAAGAAGTTAGAAATTCAAAAAATGAAAAAATTTATTCAAAGAATCTTTTGACTAAATATGCTGATAAAATAAAAGAGTATGGCAAGTAGAAATGTCAGTATAAACCAATAGTTCACAGGGAGGAAGTTTATGCTATGCGTGTTTCTGATAAAGAGAAGCTAGATTTTAAGAAAATTGAATTTGATTTTATGGAAAAAGTTGCTTCTCTTGGAGTTCGTAAATTTTTAAAAGATAGACCTCAAATATCTCCCTCTTTTTCATCTGGTATGATAGATGGATATTTTGATGACGAGGTTCCGAATTTATTTTAGAAACTTCTTGCAATTTACATTCTAAGTAACCTAGTTGGAGCTCTTCCATGGGCTATTCCTTATGGAGAAGAAGAAGTATCAGTAATGCAAAATCAAGCTAAGGAAATTTTGGAATGGTATGACTATATGAACCGAATAATCCCAAGTTGGTATCTGAACAAGAATAATGCTGAATAATAAATGTTATAATCATAAGAGAATAGGATGGATAATTTAACGTTTAGATAGAAAAATATAAAGGATATTGAAATCATTTGTTGTAACTGTGTAAAAGATAGTTTAGTATTTGCTGAGATAAAAACGAATGCAATCATGTGACTGAAAAGATAACATAACAATAAAAATTTGAGGAGGAATGTAGGATGTTGTTGGATGATGAAAGATATGCAGAGGTTATTGCTTATGGTAAGGAAGCTGTAACCAAGATAGGCGAAAACAAGTTCGAGGAGGGATTCGTTCTTGCAGAACAAGGTTGGAACGCTTTTCCAGAGTCGGGAGCAAAATGGAATCAGGGATACAACTATGCGAAAAGCTTTTTCAAGCATGCGATCGGAAATAGAGATATAGTGATAGCAAAATCTTGGTTGGACAGAATGATCGAAAACAATGATGAGCTGCACTTGTTTGATTCTGAGGTTGAACACATGAAGGCAAAGTATGAATTTGAACTTGGAAACTTAGACGAAGCATTTGAACTATGGAAGAATCTGCTCAAACAAAAAGGTGTAGGCAACCGATATTTCCAGTCTGACGATCCAAAGTACAAGGAATTCTATCAATCAAGAAAATAATTTTATTCAACAAAAGTAACTAAGAGAAATCAATCTTAGAGAGGATTGTGATATCTGTATAAGGAATTGTTATAAAAAGATGAATCAACATAAGGAAAAATAATTGCTGGAGGAACTATGAACCAAATTGAGAAGTATCGAATATTGAGTGCAGGAAAAGCATTCGGTAACCGTGCCAAAATTGCTTTGGTCTTGCTTGATAGCAGCACAGCTTATGAAGAATTAAAAGAAGAAGCCGCACAAAGCATGGTTGCTGGAAGTTATGACTGTGTAGGAGGAGACCCGGCTGTAATACTTGAAAGAATAGCAATAGAATTGATATGTCGTGACACCCGTAATACATGGTATTTACCTGATAATGTAAAATTTTGGGACCGGCGTTTCAGCAGTTTGTTTGAAACCAAGTTTTTTTGCTATGACGATGATATAGAAACATGGAGCAAGATACTTTACAAATATTTTGTAAAACAGCAGTGGATGCCGAAAAGAGAAGATTATACTTCAACAAGGAGCTATAATAATGTTTGGGGATATTTTGCAGAACTTTTAGCAGTTGTAAAACAAAATAATCATCCTGAGTTTGATAAGTATTATGAAATTGCAGTTAAAAATGGAATGAATCCAGTGGTTTTGGAAAGAAAGTTACAAGAACTGTCTGAAATCAAACAACAATTTTCTATAATTTAACAGGTAGTCATTCAGTTTAGAAAAAATGTGACAAAAAATGAATCAATTTATGTTCGAAAGGAAAGAATTACAGATTTTATATCCTACGAGGACAAATTCATGGTTTGTTTTAAAGCAAATGTCAAGAAGGAAATTACAGAGTCTGATGAATAACTTGTTAGAAAGTACATTAAGCAGATAAAAATGAATTTTAAGAAAATGATTTGAATAAATTAGATGATTAAGGAGATGATATGTTTGAAAATAAAAAAGGAAGAGTTGGAAAAAATGGAGCCTAGAACATTATGTGAAGAGGCTTGGCAAGAAATAGCAAGTCATTTTACGGATTTTAAGTTGCTTTCAAATGGACAAAAATTAAAGAAAGTTGCGAAAGATAAGGATATTTTCTTTGAAATATATTTTCAGGCAAATAGACATAATAATAAGTATAGCGTAGAATTTATTCCACATATTGGTATTTACTCCAAATCAATAAAAAGGGCAGGAATCAATAATGGTTTTATCTATGGCGGGGATTTAGGCTCGTTAAGTTCAAGAAAACCGCATAAGTGGTGGCAACTTGCTGGTGCGAGCTATAAATATACTGTGGAAGAAGTAAGCAAGCTTATCAAAATACACGTTATTCCAATCTTTGATTATTTCGAGGACACTCAAGCAAACATTGATAGAATTTTAGAAGGAAATTGCACGTCGGAAAGTTTGTTATACTACATGTACTATTTTGGTGGTAAAAATAAAGCACAGCAGTATTTCAATAGAATTCTAAAGGAAAATAAATTAAAAAATAAATATATCAGTTTCTATGAATCATTGAAAAGTATGCCTCCAGAAAACATTAATTTGAATTACTCGGAATTTTCTGGAGCCATTATGATTAAATTTGCTTATCTGAATGGTATTGAAATAGAAAAATAAATTTGAATTTAGTGAAATAAGATGATATTGAAAAATGTGAACAGAGGTTATAATAATGAACGATTTAAAAATATTATTAGAAAATTATAATAGTTTGGATAATGATGAGCAAGTTGAGTGTGTAAGTTTGTTAGTGAAATGTGGATAACCGTTAGAAAAAGGAAAAGAATTTGTATCCAAAATACCTGGATATACTCTAGAAAATGAAGATGGTTTTGTTCAAGGTAATAAAGTAGAAATAACGAACATTTAGATGAAATTAGCATTTGAGGTTTAGAGTAAACATGAGTCTCTTATTTGAAGAATTTAAAACCATTTGTTTCCATTTAAACCAAGTCGGAATTACACCGACACTGATGGGTTCTTTGGGATTAGAGTTTAGAACGAAAGAAAATTGGGAGCCATCTGACATTGACATTCATGTCTCTGGAGATCCTAGAGGCTGGGATGCGCCTGATCATCTCAGAATTTATGACTGGGACAAGATAATGAAAGTGATGAACCACTTAGGCTACACTTTAATAGATCTTCATGAGCATGAATTCCAAAAAGATGACTTGAGTGTTGAATTTGGAAGTATCGATTCCTTACCTGATTTTGCAGGAGTTTCGGAATCGGATATAGAGCTTATTCATCTTGAGAACATCACTTTTCGTGTTCCAAGTCTGGAACAGTATCTAAGTATTTACAAAGCTTCTTCTCAAGACTCCTATCGAAACAATCAAAATAGCAATAAAGATTTTAAGAAGATTGATTGGCTGGAAAGACATTTGTAAATCATCATTTAAAAAGTAGTAAGTTGTGAGATTTACTGCTTTTTTATTTTGCAAAACAAACCATCAAAACTACAGACAAGCCTTGCAAATAAAATTTTAAAGTAGTATACTAGAATCACAGCTATGAAAACGTTTGCGTTATAAGTAAATTAGGAGACAAAACAATGGAATTAACAGCCATTTACCATAGACCAGAGTCGGAGTATGCTTATCTTTATAAAGATAAGACAATGCACATTCGTATTCGGACAAAGAAAGATGATATCGAAAGCATCAACTTACATTATGGTGATCCTTTTATCTTTATAGAGGATCGTTATGAAGCAATCAAGGAGATGAGGAAACTTACCTCCGATGCTTTGTTTGATTACTGGCAAGTGGAGGTTACAGTTGGCTATGCCCGACTCCAGTATCTTTTTGAAGTCAAGGATAAGCAAGGTCGGAGAATCTTATACGGCGATAAGGGGTGTGTTCCAAACACGCTTGAAAATCTTCATTATGAAGGAAATGGTTTTAAAATACCGTATATCCATGAGATTGATGCTTGCCATGTTCCTGACTGGGTAGCAGAGACGGTATGGTACCAGATTTTTCCTGAACGCTTTGCTAATGGCAATCCTGAGATTTCTCCAGAGGGGGCTCTAACTTGGGATTCCTCTATCAAACCAAAGACGAGCGATTTCTTTGGCGGAGATTTGCAAGGCATCATTGACCATCTGGATTACTTACAAGACTTAGGAATTACTGGGCTTTATCTTTGTCCCATCTTTGAATCTCCAAGCAATCACAAGTACAATACGACGGATTATTTCGAAATTGACCGTCATTTTGGAGACAAGAAAACCTTCCGTCAACTGGTGGATCAAGCCCATCAGAGAGGCATGAAAATCATGCTGGACGCTGTTTTCAACCATATCGGAGACCAATCTCCACAGTGGCAGGATGTTCTCAAACATGGTGAAGATTCCGTTTATAAAGACTGGTTCCATGTTCAAGAGTTCCCAGTGACAAAGGATAAGCTTGGGAATCCAAGAAAGCTCCCTTATCATACCTTTGCCTTTGAGAGCTATATGCCTAAGCTCAATACGGCAAATCCTCAAGTGAGAGACTATCTGTTGAGCGTTGCGACCTACTGGATTGAAGAGTTTGATATCGATGCATGGCGCCTGGATGTAGCTAATGAAGTCGACCATCAATTTTGGCGAGATTTCCGTAAGGCTGTCTTGGATAAAAAGCCTGATCTTTATATTCTTGGGGAAGTCTGGCACACTTCTCAGCCTTGGCTAAATGGCGATGAATTCCACGCGGTCATGAACTATCCTCTCTCTGACAGTATCAAGGATTATTTCTTGCGTGGGGTCAAGAAGTCCCATCAATTTATCGATGAGATCAATAGCCAGTCTATGTACTATAGACAGCAAATTTCGGAAGTGATGTTCAATCTCTTGGATTCGCATGATACGGAGCGTATTTTGGCTACAGCCAAGGGAGATGTCCAACTGGTTAAGTCTGCCCTAGCCTGCCTCTTTTTACAAAGGGGAACACCGTGTTTCTACTATGGAACCGAGCTAGAATTAGACGGAGGACCAGATCCAGATTGTCGTCGCGTTATGCCTTGGGAACGTGTTTCCGAAAGCAACGAGATGCTTAATTTCATGAAGAAATTGATTCAGCTTCGCAAGAGTGTTTCAGACATTATCCAACATGGAACATATAGCCTGAAAGAAATCAAGTCGGACGTGCTTGCTCTCGAATGGAATTATAATGGACAAAAACTCCAAGCTATTTTTAACCAATCAACTGAAAATTATCTTATAGATAGTGATGCTGTAGCGTTAGCCAGTCATTGCCAAGAATTGGAACAGCAACTGGTGATATTGCCTAAAGGATTTGTTGTATTTTAGGATGATATGATGTTTTAATATAACATTATTTAGAATTTTTCCTTGCTGAAGTTTCTGTAAAAATATTAAAACTAAGAAAGTGAGCAATAAACAGATGCCTTATAAAAATATTCTTCGAGACAAAACAAGGAGTGAACGACGGGTAACTTGGGGTAATGTTGAAAAAGATTGCTATCAAGCTGAGGCGGAATTTAGTGAAAATACTCATTTTGAATTAGCTACAATTTTATTAAAAGGGAAGAAGCGTCGAGTACGCATACGTTTTCCTTTTAGTTATTGTTATCAAATTACCGATAGAAATTTAGCTTCGGTGATTTGGGATATTCCAGTCAATCAAAGCAAAGGCGCTGAATATCCTCTCTACAGAATTGAAAATAGTTTTTTAATTGAACAAATTGTCCATAATGCAGGAGGAGTACTATACAAACAAGAACTTGAGCACTATCGGGTCCTTACTAATAATTTACTTATTGACATCATTCTCTATGAGGGGCAAGGTGGTGATATCCAGATAGAAGAGGTGGTGAAAAATGAAGTGGGATAAGATTGATAATGAGATTGAATATGATTGGTATGAATTGCGATGTCAACTATCCAGAGATAATCATCTCAAGGTTTCTTTATATGGTTTGAAAAATCAAAAGAATATTTATTATCTTGATTTTGGAAAAGTATTGTTTTGCAGAGCAATAGATGAGGGTTGGGATTTGAATTCTTATGAAGAAAAGTTTGAAAGTGATGAAAAACAGCCTCATATATCTGATGGAGTTTTGTGGGAAGTCACTAATAGCAACCTTAAGAATCAAATCAAAAGCCATTATCCTCAGCCTATTCACCATTTTCAAATTCTTGGTATTAATTTTGGGATAGATGTAATCTCAGAAAACTTTCCAATTGTTATACAAGAAAGACTGTAATGATGGGCAACCATTCGTTCCAGTCTTTTTTCTATTTATGTAGTATAATAAAGGAAATATCAGAGGTAAACCCTTAGAAAAAAGAGAACGATGAACCATCTAGTCCAATCTTTAAAAGAAAAGATCACTGACCAAATGTCTTTGGAAGATATGGTGAATGTCTTTGAAGAGATGTATGACACACCATTTGATGAGGAAATAATTTTGTTTGAAATGGGAACATTTACTAGACTATCAAACAAGACCTTGTTCCAAATCTCCATGTTTCGACAAGTTCCTAATGACGATGAAGAATTTTATCAAGTCCATTTAGATATTTTCTATAAGCCGACTAGTGAGAATGCAGAGTTTAGAGAGTCTATATGGGACGAAGATCTTGATGAGAACATTTTTGACTATATTCGAAACTCTGAGGTCTTTGCCGATGCTAAAGACAAGGACTACCTCGAAGTAAAAATTTATTTAGATGAAACTTAGTGAGGAGAAATCATGTTTAATTTTTTTAAGCGAAAAAGAAACAAGCGGTTCAATCAGGAGTCACATGACAAGGCTAAAGAAAATCAGGCTGTTTCTGAAAAGAAACTTGATGTAGAAAATGATGAAGCAAATATGGATTCTGAACAAATCCTCCATTTTGATCATTTGAATTTTAAATTAGCCGTGATTCAGGTCTTAATGTACGATTTAGAAGTGCTTGAACCATCCTTTGATATTTATGATTTTGCTGATCGATACAGTACAGAAGAGATTGATACTGAAAGCATGGAAGTTATAAGCCCGGCTCTTGAGTATTTTGAAGCCTTATCTATTCCTAAGAAATATGCTGAAGAGGTCAAAGAAATTTACATGGATGGTGGAAATGAGATTTATATGAATATCATTCCACAATGGGATGGAGAGGATGAAACATTTGATTTGAATGAGCTCAGTTTATCCGAATTGCAACAATTTCCAAACTTAAAAGAAGCAACTATTTTAAGTAGCAATTTTGATAGCGTGAAAGAAATCTTTGATGCGGCTGGTATTGAAGTAGAGCTATTATAATTTTAGTTATCAAGACAGTTCATGTTAAAACAATAATTGGGTCACGCTTTAAAAGGAGTATGAAAATCAATGGATGCCAACACACTTAGAGTTGTGAAAATAGATAAAGAAGCACTTTATGAATTTATCTATGAAAACTTTATAGCACAGCAGGAAGAATTGTTAGACATATCCAAATCTGAAGTGATGAATGATTTTGCAATAGATTGGGAAAAAGGGGAGTTTCTATTTACTGCGCATAGACAGGAAAACATGGCTGGAGAATTGATTTCCTTACCAGAAGGACTAAATGCGGAAACATTACTGGAAAACTTGCCTGTTACAACTGATTCTGTACTTAAACCAAATCAAATCTATAAAGATTATTCATTTGAGGATTTGAGCAAATTTATTTGATGAGAGTATTTTATATCGCATAGGTTGTAGATGCTAGAGTGCAGTGAGTTACAGTTAATTACAAGAGAAAAGTGTGAAAAAATACAATTCAAATCTGAGTTTACTCAATCTAGTGCAACTTACTCGAATTTAAATAGTCAAACTAGTGTTGAAGAAGTGAAGAATTTATTATTCACTCATACTATCATTAGAAGGAAGCAAGTCAAAGAATTCAACTTATAAAAGTCCCTTTATCGAGAGAATATTGATTAGATAGCAAGGAAGAGGAAAAAATGAAACTATTTAAAAAAATTTCCTGTCTATTTATTATTATAGTTGGCGCCTTTCTACTAAGTGCTTGTACCTCGCAAAAAGAAGACAAAGAGCGACTAGTTCGATATCTCAATAAGGTCTATGGAGAAAATACTTATGAGATGAAAGAAGATCCCAGGCATCCCTATTATTGGTTTGTGACATTGAAGGATTATCCAAATATTCCCTTTACTTGCAGTGTGTCCCATGATTGGCTAGCAATGGGATCACCTTTTATTCATTCTGATTTTGAAGAAACATTCTGCACAAGAGCTCTTGCGGAATATAAGGAAATCATTAATCTAGGTGATGATGTCCTGTCCTATCTGCATCCCGTAAATTTTGTCTATTCTACAGAAGTAACAAATTTAGATCAGCTAAAAGAATCCTATGACAAGATGTTGGACTTTATCAACTATACTAGCCTGAAGTATCCTATTTTAGCTGAAACTGATTGCTTCGGGGTACGAATGGATATCAGTGGCATTCGATTAAAGGGCTCGAGGAGGGATCTTGATGGGTCAATCGATACCAGTATTTATCGACAAGTTTGCAATGCAGAAAATGGGAAATTAAACATAAGACCTTTTGAGGAAATTCGTCAAGAATTGGAACCCCAACTACGAACACACCCTGAGAATTCAAAGGGATTTGTATTTATAGTAAACACGACTTCCTTTGTACTGGGGAGCGATACACTCGATGATTGCTTATATAAGCATTTCGAATTATCATCTACCACAGTAGAAGAACTTCAAAAGATCAAGTTGCAACCTGGAGAAAGCAGCGAAAGTTATATATTGGCCAAAGACTATAATGATAATAGCTTAGAGTATTATACAAAAGTTACAGTGCAGGTGAAAAATCTAAGTGATATGGAATGTTCTGTTTTAGATGGAACGTTGATGAAGGCTATCATCTCTGATCCGGCAAGTATGTATATTGGAGATGTCTGTTTTGAATTTGATAAGAGAAAAGAATTAACTGCTGATTTGTATGATATGCTTGGAACAAAAAGGCCCTCCACTAGTGAAGAGGAGAGCGACGGAGTTCCCTATAAAAATATAAGAGTTTTATTTAAGATGAAGAGCTATTTCAAAGAGATAGACAGCGTTACATTATCCTATCAGGAGTAGGGATTTTCTTACTCCCAGATTGTATGCTGGACTCTTACACCGTATCGATAGGGGGATTGATCACTATTGAAATTCGCCACAAAATGATAGCTATTCCATAGCACATAGTCGGCAGTTTGCAGCCTCAGACTGAAGTAGGTGTCCTGTTTCACTTCTTTCGCATCAGCAGGTTTCAGTGAAAAGATATCTGTTAATTTCTTTGTTTTAAAGTCATTGATTGTTAGTTTGGAGAGGTCTTGGTTATTGATGTTAACTTGGGAGAGTTGCGAGCTCTCTGCTGAGATTTCATAGTATGTGACGACGCAGTTCTCGAGTTTATCAGTGTCTTTCCACTTTGGTGTAATGCTCATAAGACCATAAGATTTACCATCTCGGACTATTTCAAGCAGTTCTCCGTAGTAGAAGTGGTCATTGCGTTTGTTCACAATCTCGCTCTCAGGATTTTTTCCAGTAAAGCTGAACCCCTGGTCCAGTAGTTCTGAAGCCCTTGTTTCTCCGACCACCACATTGGTCTTATCGATTTGTATTCCAAAAGGTTGAGCAGGAAAGCCAGTAATGAAGATGCAAAAAGTAAAGATGAAAGTAGTCAAAAAGACAGCACCAACAACCGCATTAGATGATGAATAGCGGTGATGGTTTTTCCTTGGACGCTTTACTATAAATAACATTAAGTTGATAAGGTTTCTAAACAGCATACTTGCTACAACAATGGCAAATTGAGCCTTTAAACAAGTATAAAGAGCTGCTGGAAAATTGTCCATTTTAACATACAATGCCACTAAAGTGAGGATATTAGCCAGAACAAAATAGAAAATAAATAGGTTTACTTCTTTGAGAGCGTCCCTATTAGTGATATCTTCATATTCAATATGGTAGCGTCCTTGAAAACCTTGCCCAAACTGATACATCCACTTAGGAACTTCTTCGCCGGCTCTAACGGCACTCGCCAGTTTAAAATAGAGATAAATCGTACAGACTAAGAATAGGAAAAAAATAAAATAAAAAGTCAAAGCAAATATAAAAAAGCCCATCGCTATTCTCCTTTTTAAACTATAATCCACATTTTGGATACACCTTTATTATAACACTTTATAGGGAAAACATCTGAAGATACTATTCATCAGATAAGATCAGATCTTAGCGATAATAAGCTTTTATAAAACATAAATATTGTCATTCAACATAGAAATTTTGGAGGAAAAACAAATGGGAATGATTGCTAATTATAGATATATCAATGATCAGTATTTACATCAAATGAAAAGTTTTAATGCTGAAGAAGATGATCAATTTGAGATAGTAGAGGAAGAAGAACTTCTACTTGATATAGATAAAATGTGGGATGTTCTTCATTTTGTGCTTACAGGTGTTGGTACTTCAAACCCCAGTCGGAATGATCCTTTGAGCGTGGCTATTTTGGGTGTGACGCCACTTGAAAATGTCGCGGAATATATTGCCTATACAGAAAAAACAAAAGTAGTAGAGATTTGTTCAGCTTTGGAAAACTTTGATATTGAAGAAGCCATGGCGCATTTTAGTATGCAAGCTTGTAAAAATGCAGATCTTTATCCTGATATTTGGGATTATGATGAAGAAGAGGAAGAGATTGAAGAAGAAATCTGCGAGTATTTCCAAGCAATGAAAGATTTTTACAAGAAGATTTTAGAGCTCAATGGTAATGTCATGGTCACTATTTGTTAAAAGGTTTATCAAACGTTTCTAAAAGAATAAAACAGCTTGAGGCAAAAAATGGATAAAGAAGATTTACAAAAAGCATATCTTGACTTGGAAAAAGAAAGCTTTCCTTCTGGCAAAAGAATCAAATTTGTAGCTAATTTGGGTAGTTCCCAAGAAATCGCATATCATTATGAACTGATTTGCAAAGATTGGAATGAAGGTAGAAACCTGCATTTAGAAGGTAGCTTTGATAAACATGGAAGAGATGGATTAGAGTTTCTATTTGAACAGTTGGATGAAGTTAAAGATGAAAAACAAAGTGTATTGACTGCGTATCTTATAGCGGAAATCCTTTCTAAATCAAAGCATCGAGATTTTTATTGGTCGCTTTGTGACCAACTGATTCCTATTCTCATTTCACTTTTAGATATAAAGAATACTATTCTTCGTCAAAAGGTGGTCATAGCTTTAGGTTGGGTAGGAACAGAAAAAGAAATTGGTCTTTTGACAAGACAAATGTTAGATGATGGAGATGCTTTTTGTCGTGCATGGTCTGCGACAAGTCTCATGCAACTGTCCTTTCATAGAGTAAAAGTAGAAATCATATCCAAAGAAGCAAAGACCAGTTTTATTCAAGCTATTACCGAAGAAAAAGACCTCTATGCTTGCGGTATGATGATAGAAGCAGCTCAAATATTATTTGGCAAGAGATGGATATCATCTTCTGCGGTAGAAAATGTGGACCTTGAAAAAATTAAAAAGGCTCAAAAATCTGCTATTAGATTTCTAAGTAAGCATTAGACACCAATCATATAGAAACATTTGAGAGTTATTTGATAGATAAGTTTCTCCAGCTCTAAAACTACAAAGAAACATATTATCAATATCAGCACCTGAAATGTATGAATGTTGTGGTCATCATTGTTTCTTTCTACATAGTAAGCCTGCAGTACACTGAAACTACAGGCTTTTGTCGTTTAAATGGTATAATAGAAGAAAAACGAGAAGTATTTTATATATAAAGGGTTTCAAGATCCAATATTAATCGAGGATGGCATGAGATAAAAAAGATTTATTGGTATTATGGAAGGGAAGAAACTGGGAAAATAATGATTCGGATATCAATCTTCTAGGGCGATGTCTTAATAAAACCATAAATATTCATTTTACAGGCTATTGTGAACAGGATCTACTCTTGTTATCGGGTGATTTGATGTCTAGGCTCTACAGAGACTTGGAGCAGCTAGATAAAAAAGCTCAAAAGGTTATTCAAGATAACTGGCCTGATGAAGCTATTTCAGAACTGGAATTAACTGAGCTAATCTTTGATAAAAGTGGTTTTGATGAGGAAACTTGGTACAGTGACATGCTTTAAATGAATAGGAGTCTATATTCTCATACTAGGTAAGAAAAAGGAGAAATTTTATGAAATTCTTAAAAAATATTTTTGGTAGCAAGAAAGAAAAGGTGGAAGAAAAAACAAAAGTAGTCTTATCCATGCCTCTGTTTAAGGGAGAAGAGACTTATGACTTAAATACTCTTATCGAGGATTTGAAAAACTACTGGGGCCTTGATGTCAGTGAAGTGGATGAAGATGAAAACACCTCAACATTTCAAATAAATGGGGACCTTGTCGCCCTAGCTTCTATGCCTTTCCCAATTCCTGCAAGTGAGTTTGATGATTTATATGCTTATTCTTATCTATGGAATAATGTTGAAAATGAAGCTAGAGAGCATACCAATCATGCCATTGTTTCAATATTGTCTAAGACTCTTTCATCAGTAGAACAATATTCCCTACTGACCAAGGTCAATGCATCTATTTTGAGAACCTGTGAAAATGCTATTGGGATATATCAAGGTTCTGCAACCTTGTTATTACCTAAAAATCTTTATCTTGACTTTTCAGACTTTTTGAAAGAGGACAATATGCCCCTTCAACTCTGGCTTTATATCGGGATTATCAATCAAGAGGATAAAAGTAGTGTCTACACCTATGGTATGAAAGAATTCGGTAAATCTGAAATCGAGATTATAGACTCTGCTATGGACAGTGATGAATTATATTATTTCCTTTTGTCGATTCTTCAGTATATTCTGGAGGGTGATGTGACCCTAAATGATGGTGAAACCATTGGATTTTCAGAAGAGCAAAAAATCAAAATCACTGAGTCGAAGGCAGTCTATCTAGATGGAAATTCCTTGAAATTAGAAGTCTAAACAATGATTTTGAATTTGTTGTCCAAGACTTAGACGAGGTTTGATATGAAAGGTCATAAGCGAAAAGATTACCTCTATCGGTATCTACTTTATCGGTTTGAAAAGGAAGCTTGCAAGAATAGTGGTCTTGAAGGAATTAATCAAGAGACCAAAGAAAGAATCTGTCAGCAGGCAACAAAAACCACCAGACGAATTAGTGTATTTGTCGGTCTGGTCTATTTGATTCTGTTTTGCTTGATAATTATCTGGCTGAATGCGAATTGCTCCCAAAATCCATTTTTTCTATGGTATCAAGGCTATATAGAATCACTATTTCCATTGATCAATGGTTATTGGGGAGGGACTTGGATTGAGAAAAAAGGGACGATTTTATGGATTGCTATCAAGGCCTTCCCTATATTTGTTCTTAATGGAGCGCCCTTTCTTTTGCTTGTGCTACTGATTGCAAATAGAACTTTAAAAAAGAAATTAAAGGTTGAATGTATCAACTAAGGAGAAAATTGAGATGAGTAGAATAGTTGTAATCAGTTCGCTGGCTTTTCTTGCATTGGCATTTTTGGGGATTGGACTCGGAATGTATTTCTTCCTCAAAAGGCTGGTAGTGAATGGGAAATCCGTCTTAGACGAGCCAGTAAATGAGCAAACTCGTACAGATAAGATGGGGCTTGGCGAACTTCTAGTTTACTTGTCGATAATTGCGATTGCTGGCGTTTTTGTAGTGCAAATAATGAGTAGGGGAGGAACTGGTAATGCTATCTTGGCAAAAATTGTGATCCTACCACCGATTATGGCACTTTTTAATGCTAGAAAACGCACGGGAAAAGCGATGATCGCACTTGTGGTTTCTTTTATGGTGGCTTTATTTCTTATGATAGCCTACGGTCAGATAGGATTGCCACCCAAAGCTCCAGAATTGATGATAGATGACAAGTTGATCACGATAACACAAACAAGTGTGAGTGATCTTCTGAAAGAAGGTTTTGACATCTATATCAGGGGGGAGGATAGCTTTGGCGATGATTATGAAGCGAATATTTCTTCGGGGAAAATCAAAAAATATCAGGCTGATAAGAGTATTTTTATCAAGAAAGGCTTCCGTCGAGATAGCAATGCTGTGTCGTATGCTCCCTATCTTCTTGGAAAAGATGGTTTAGTCCTTGGAAGTATTGGCTTATACGGAGATGAAACAAAAGAAACCGCCTTAGAGGACTGTAAAATTATCCAATTTAAGCTAGATGAAGATCGTATCAAAGCAGCAAAATCAAAAGCTATCTCCTATAAGCTGAATGGTGTAGATTTACTGACTAGAATTGAAGAAGGAGCTATGCGAACAACCTTTGGTGATAAATTATGGTCAGTTCCGCCTGCACATCCTGTCGATTCGACCCAACTATGGTATGGTATCCAGTGGAAAAGTCACAGTGACCACCTGTTTTGGAATGAGTATTTCTCCTTAATTCGCTTGGATGAGAACTACCATATGATAGATTTTGAGCTAGTTGGAGAAGTAGCGCGTGATGATTAGTGAAATAAAGATCTACTAAGTTTTTTTGATGTTATTCTATTTGTACTTTGGTCAGGATTAGTATATAATCTATCATAGAGTCATTTACCAACTAGGAGAAGAATCATGGAATTAAAAGATTTTACTGAAAAAGAACAGGAAATGATAAAGCAAGGACTGACAACATCTGAAATTAGCGATAAGGAAACCGCTGCGAAAATCCTTGCCCTAGTACCTCAGGAATGGATCAAACGCATTCCCTTTTTCGTGCGAAAACACGCCACAACTCGGACAATAAAGCGAATTTCTATTGAACATCCAGAGCTCTATGCAGTTGCCAAGAGAAGTGGTGAGATTCCTGAGAAGGAACTAGAAGAATTACGCAAAATCATTACTGATATTTTCCAAGAGAAAATGAATAAGCATAAAATCAAATAATGTTCTTTTATAAAAATCAGTTGCTAAAAGCCTGTCTTACAAAAATGTAAGATAGGCTTTTTAAATGTAAGATGGGTGTACGATTATACGTGGAAATGTATGCTATACTCTATCTAGATCAAAAAGAAAGAGGTTTATTATGAATAAATGGAATGCGACACAGTTGAAGTATCTGATGGTGGCAGTAATGGTTCTAGATCATATCCCTCATATTACAGGGATCGTTTCTCCTCTGTGGGAAGGTATCTTTCACGCCTTGACCCGTTGTGTGGGAGTTTGGTTTGCCTATATGGCTATGGAAGGATTTATCCATACTCGAAATCTTAAAGACTATCTTATCCGTCTCTGGAGTGGGGCGCTTATCATGTTTGCTGGAAATAGCCTACTCAATGCCCTATTTGCATCCAAAGGAGTAATGGTCAATAACAACATTTTCCTGACTTTGGCCATCGGTGTCACCATGCTTTGGATTGGTTTTCCCAGAAAAGAGCTGGATAAAAAAGAGAAGTTGTGGCGTCGGATTGGGCTTGCTGTTCTCTTGATTTTCGGTTGTCTTTTTACTGAGGGTGGTATCACCATGCTGCCATTTCTCTTGATTAGTTACTCTTGTCGAAATCGCAAGGGATTGCGGAATCTCCTCTATACTCTACTTTGGGCCTTTCTGTTAGTGACTTCTATCCATACCTATGATACTTGGTACCAAACCTTGGAAATGATGCTTTACAATTCTGACTGGCTCTTTATCACCGTCTTTCCTTTTATGACCTTGTATAATGGACAGCGAGGAAGGGAAACCAGCTGGAGTAAATATTTCTTTTATATTTTCTACCCAGCTCATTTATGGATCATAACTTTGATTGCTTATTTGGTTAAGTAGATTCAATATTCATTAGCTCCTTCTTGCTTAAAATGTGAGAGGAGCTTTTCTGTATCTGGAATTCCCAACAAAACATGTTATAATAGTTTTAGAAAGGACGAGGTTTATGGCGAGTATACTTGTAATTGAAGATAATAATGAAATTCAGGAAATTTTGAGAACCCTTCTTGCAGAGGAACATGAGGTGATTCAAGCATTTTCTGGGACAGAAGGTATAATGCAATTTGACAAAGGTGGCATCGATCTCGTTTTGCTAGATATCATGCTCCCTGGGAAAAATGGCGACCAAGTCTTGCAAGCTATTCGACAAACTAGTCAGACTCCAGTCATCATGCTCACTGCTTTGAGTGATAAAAAGCTCATCAGCCAATATCTCCTAGACGGCGCCAATGATTATGTAGTAAAACCTTTTGATTTGGACGAAGTCTTTGCCAGAGTCACTGTACAATTACGCCAAAGTGGTGAACATCAGTCAGGAAATCGAAGAGAAATTGATAACCTCGTACAAAACTTTAAAAATATCCAGTTCGATGCGGATAGTTTTGAAATAAGTAGCACAACTGAAACCATTCGCCTTGCAAAGAAAGAGTGCCAGATTCTCCAAATGTTGCTCCAGCATCCTAAAAAGATCTTCACCAAAGAAGAACTCTATGAATTGATTTGGGAAGAAAGTTACCTACCTGGAGATAATACGCTCAACACCCATCTAAGCAATCTCCGTAAAAAACTGCATCAACTGGATCCAAATCATGAGTACATCGAAACCATTTGGGGAGTTGGTGTTCGATTAAAAGGAGACAAGTAATGATTTACATTTTGATATCAATAATGCTCCTCATTAACATCATTTTGGCGATTTCTTTGATTCGCTATCATATAGCAATTAGAGATTTAAGCAAACAAATTGAAGAAAAGATTCGCTCTGGTAGCATGAAGAGGATCGGTGTAAATTTCTTTTCAAAGACCATTTTGCGTCTACATTACCAAATTGAGAATCTATTTCAAGAAGTAGAGCAAAATCAGCTAATCATGAAGCGTGAAAAACGCACCCTAGATATGGCAATCAGTAACATCGCTCATGATATTCGGACACCTTTGACAATCGCTTCAGGATATACCCAGCAACTAATAAAACACCCCGATAATAGTCAGGAAACTTTAAGCAAAATAGCCCATCATCAGGATTTGGTTTCCAAACGTTTGGAGGCTCTCCTCGAATACCGTCATTTGATGGAAGGAGCAGTCAAACCGAAACTGGAAGAACTTGATTTATCAACTTTTATAACAAAAAAGACTTTAGCTTATTACGACGTTTTTCAATCTTCACAGATTGTTCTTGATTTTAATGTTGAACCAGGATTGAAGACGACGACTGATGAGGACTTGCTTGATCGAATTATACAAAACCTCCTTGGAAATGTTCTCAAGCACGGCAAGGAGAAGGCTCGACTTTCCTTGAAAAAGGAAGAAAATAGGCTTGTTTTGGAAATTGATAATCTAGTCAAAAAGCCTATCAAGAATATAGACAATCTCAGCAATCGTTTTTATTCTGAAAATATGTCGGATACCGAAGAATCCTCTGGTTTAGGTCTCTATATTACTGAGGAATTAGTTCATCTTCTTGGAGCGGAAATGAAGCTAGTTGCTGATGGCGAATGGTTTTCAGTATTTATTTATTTTTAATAGAAGAAACCTCCTCTATAAGCTTAGAGGAGGTCTTTTTTTATAAGCTTTTCTTCTTGAAAACAGTCAGTCCACTGAAAGAGAAGAAAAGTATGATAGCAATGCAAACCGTAATAGTATAGAGAACGGATTGACTATCAGCAGTCATGGCATAGGCAAAATTTAAGCTCAGATATCGTAAAATTTCGATATTTGGAAAGATAAGCATTGGCATAGAAAGGATGATAGAGGTAACTAGATAGCCGATAAATACGGCAAGATAGGAGTGAGTCACATAGAGAATAAAGGAAACAATCGAAAGCCAAGCGAGGAGGCAGAGAAATTGAAGGAAAATCGTTAAGAGGAGGTTTGTAATAAAACCATCAGGTATCGTACCAAGTCCATTTAGTAGAGTCGCGGGAATAAAGGCAATCACAAGACTGGTGATGAGTTGTAAGAGAGCGATACTTGCTAGTACAAAGAATTTAGCAAGGAAAAATTCTGTACGAGAAACGCCGACTGTCAAACTATTTTTATAGAGCTTGCCGATTAGATCGACCCCAAGAACTAAACATACTAGAATAATACAGAGGAAAACGAGGTTTGAGCCGTTATTTGACGCGTTGATTAGAGCTTCTATCCCATTCCAACCATGGGTAGGAGTCTCAGGTGGTGCTGTTTGAACTGACATTAGATGTCCTGTAGCGCCAATAGTAGCACCCAGTAACATAAGTACAAAGAGAATGAATTCTGTAATCCAGAATCCTTTGGAGCGGAAAAGACGGTAAAAATCTGCTTGAATAGTATGTATCATGATTTTTCTCCTATTCTACCAATTGGGTGAAGTATTCTTCTAGGTTTTGACGGGCAAAGTAAATCTCATCAATAGCAACATCGGACAAAGTTAGTTGCTTAAGAATCTGTTTGACATCTTGTTCATTACCAAAGATATGGATTTCATTGTCAGGATTGACAACCTTAAACTGGAGTTGGATTTGTTCTTTCAATACCTGACAAGCTCTTTCTTTGTCGCTTGTTTTAAGCACAATATAATCCTCACTCAGTGTTTCAAACTCAGCTTTACTGATTTCACGGATAATCTTACCTTGATCCAGAATACCAAAGCGATTAGCTAGGAGATAGAGCTCTGACAAGATATGGCTAGAGATGAGGATAGTTATGCCTTTTTCTTGATTGAGCCGCTGGATCATGAGACGAAATTCTTTGATTCCAATCGGATCGAGACCATTAATAGGTTCATCAAGAATCAGGAAATCAGGTTTGGATAGGAGGGCAATGGCGATGCCAAGTCTTTGTTTCATTCCTAGTGAGAAATCACGAAAGACTTTTTTCCCTGTATCTGACAAGCCAACATAGTCCAAGGTCTCATGAATCACCTTATCAGCATTTGGGATATGACGAATCATACAATAATATTTCAGATTTTGATAAGCTGTTAAGTGATTATGGGCTACAGGTGATTCGATAACAGAACCAACTCGAGATAAAGCCTTGGTCCACTCATTTTCTTCTTGGCTAGAAAAGAGGGAAACTGTACCTTTGTCCGCAAACAATAATTGTGTAATGATTTTAATAAGAGTAGTTTTACCAGCTCCGTTTTTTCCGATTAGTCCATAAATATCTCCCTCTTTTATGGTTAGACTAAGATCTTGAAGAATAGCTTGGTTACCAAATTGTTTGGTCAGTCCATGAATTTCGAGTACTGTTTTCATGATTTTCTCCTTTTGATTTGTTTTACTAACTTTAGTATAAGGTATAGAAATCAAAGAAATATCAAGTAATTCTAAAGAGTTTCTAAAGTTTTGTGATTCTTAAAAAAACAAAACCCAGTTGACATTGAACTGGGCTTTTTTACTATAAGATATACTTCTCAATGGCACGCGCAACGCCGTCTTCTTCATTGCTGGTTGTAACGTCATTGGCTAAGGATTTGACATGGTCACTGGCATTTCCCATTGCAATGCCAAGCCCTGCAAACTGAAGCATTTCAATATCGTTATTGGCATCGCCCATGGCCATAATCTCTGAGGGCTCGATCTTCAAAATCTCTGCTAGTCGAGAAAGAGCAGTAGCCTTTGTCGTTCCAAGTGGCATGGCTTCATAAATAACAGGCTGCGAACGAACTCCACTGAATCGTTGGCAGAGTTCCTCAGCAAACCGTTGCTCAAAATCGTCTGTTTGCTCTTTTGTTCCTAAAAACATGCCTTGGAACATACGATATTTGCCACTAGTCGCTTCCTCAAGAGAAATTTCAGTTAAGTCTGAAAAGACGAGCTTGGCATCATTTTGAACAATTTCATTAGGCTTACCACCGAGGACAAAATAATGTTCTTCATCAAAAAGTGTCAACTGGACGTCGCTTTTTTCTGCTAGGCCATAGAGGTATTCAATGTCAGCTGGACTGAGTTCTTGCCAGTCAACTAGACTCCAGTCACTGGTCTGGTGGGTTGAACAACCATTATTGACAATGACGTACTCGTTCTGGAGGTCAAGTCCTAGTTTTTTATAGTAGGGGAGGACACCGAAAAGCGGGCGACCCGTACAGAGAACCAGTTTGACACCTTTTTCAATGGCTTGGTGAATAGCAGTGATGTGGGCTTGCGGGATTTCCTTGGCTTCATTAAGGAGGGTTCCGTCCATATCCAAGGCTAGTAGTTTAATCATAAGACTTCCTTTTCTAGGTGTTTTGCTTTTATTATAGCATATAGACTATGAAATGTCTGATAGAATTGTAACATTCGACTTTCCTTTTCTTGAAAAACAAAGTAAATTCTTATATAATATGTATGCTTAATATTTAAGGAGAAATAATGACAAAGTATCAATTTAATTCAATTTACAAAAATGATGAAACAGAGTCTACAGGTCTTCTGTTCATCAAAGTCTACAACAAGTGGGAAAGCAACTTAAAAAGAGTCTTGAAATCAGTTGGTCTCACTTTGCCTCAATTTATCGTTTTAACCTCGCTCTTGTTTCTGTCTAATAGAGAGGAATATGTAACGCAAGTTGATATAGCTCGGTTCACTGGTATGGATGTCATGACGGTTTCCCAGATTGTTAGGCTACTGGAGAAGAAAGACTACATTAAACGTGATCAACATCCAAGGGATAGTCGGGCAAAACTGGTCTCAGTGACGAAGTCTGGCGCGGAGAAGGTCAATCAAGCTTTCCCTTTAGTAGAAGGGGTTGATGAAGAATTTTTTGATAAACTTTCTGAAGATAGAGAAAGTTTTAATCGCATGTTAGTAGAGTTGGAGGATAAAAATGCCTAGATATTGGGTTGGAGTTGTTTCGAAGAACCATGTTTTAAGAGGAGTTGAAGGGAATTTTTGCCAGGTCTGTCATGGAAAGGGTGGCCCCTTAAACCGTATGAAAAAAGGCGACTACCTTTTATACTATAGTCCAAAATACGATATGAATGGTCAAGATAGGTTACAGGCTTTTGTAGCCGTAGGTAAGATTATAGATGACAAAGCCTATCAAGTAGAGCAATTTGAAGGATTCTTTCCCTTTAGACGAAATGTCGAGTATTATCTACCAGTCAAAGATTGTTCCATAGAAATAGCCAGACAACATCCTGAATGGAAAGACTATACTTCTCGACTTCGTTATGGACATTTTGAAGTTTCCAAAGACTTTTTTCTCTATATCTTTCAGCATATGAAAGTGGATGATGATATATGATTGATTTGCAAATTAAATGATTGTCAACTAGAATTTTGGATTTGGACTGTGAAGCGAACTTTGCTATAATAGAGTAAGAAACTTTGATAAAGCAAACGAGGCTGAGATGAAATTACTTTATACTGATATTCGGACTTCTTTGACTGAAATTTTAACGAGAGAGGCGGAAGAGCTAGTTGCTGCGGGCAAGCGGGTCTTCTACATCGCCCCCAACTCTCTTTCATTTGAAAAGGAACGCGCCGTGCTGGAATGCTTACCCCAGCAGGCTTCTTTTGCGATTACCGTCACGCGCTTTGCTCAAATGGCTCGTTACCTGGTGTTAAATGACTTGCCTACAAAGACCAGTCTGGATGACATCGGTCTTGGGATGGCTTTTTATAAATGCCTTGCTGAACTTGATCCCAAAGAGTTACGAGTTTATGGTGCGATTAAACAAGATCCTCAATTTATCCAACAGTTGGTTGAACTTTATCATGAGATGACGACTGCTCAGATGAGCTTTTTGGACTTGGAAAGTTTGTCAGACGAGGATAAGCGAGCAGACTTACTCTTGATTTTTGAGAAAGTGACTGCCTATCTTAATAAAAGCCAGTTGGCTCAGGGAAGTCAGTTGTCCCATTTGATTGAGGCTATTGAGAATGACAAGGTAAGTAGTGATTTTAGTCAGATTGCCTTGGTTATTGATGGCTTTACCCGTTTTTCTGCTGAGGAAGAGCGTGTAGTGGATCTACTCCATGGCAAGGGTGTTGAGATTGTTATTGGAGCCTATGCAAGCAAGAAAGCCTATACCAGTCCGTTCACTGAAGGTAATCTCTATCAAGCCAGTGTGGAATTCCTCCATCATTTGGGAGAAAAATACCAAACGCCTGCTCAGGATCGTTCTCAGACTCATGAGAAAATGGATAGTTTTGACAAGGCTTCTCGTTTGCTAGAGTCTTCTTATGACTTCTCAGAACTCACCTTAGATATCGATGAGAAGGATAGTGAAAATCTGCAAATCTGGTCTTGTTTGACGCAAAAAGAGGAGTTGGAGCTGGTGGCTCGCGCTATTCGTCAGAAATTACATGACCATCCAGATCTGAGTTACAAGAATTTTCGTATTCTCTTGGGGGATGTGGCTTCTTACCAGCTATCACTGAAAACTATTTTTGACCAGTACCAGATTCCTTTCTATCTAGGTAAAAGCGAATCCATGGCTCATCATTCCTTGACCCAGTATGTGGAATCTATTTTACGATTAAAACGCTACCGTTTCCGTCAGGAGGATTTGATTAATCTTCTCAGAACTGGTCTGTATACTGACCTTAGCCAAGCGGATATTGATGCTTTTGAGCAATATCTTCGCTATCTTGGCATCAATGGCTTGCCAGCTTTTCAGCAGACCTTCACCAAATCCCACCACGGAAAATTTGATTTAGAGCGTTTAAATGCCCTTCGTTTGCGAGTTTTGGCGCCACTTGAAACCTTATTTGCAAGTCGCAAACAGAAGTCTGAAAATCTCTTGCAAAAGTGGAATACTTTTCTAAAAAATGCTACCTTAAGCAAGCAGATGCAAGAATTGACAGCTACTATGGAAGCTCTTGAACAGGAAAGACAAGCCGAAGTTTGGAAGGCTTTCTGTCATGTTTTAGAACAATTTGCCACCGTTTTTGCTGGTTCACGAGTTAGTCTGGAGGATTTCCTAGCCTTGCTCCATTCTGGGATGAGCCTTTCTCAGTACCGTACTATTCCAGCAACAGTGGACACTGTTCTGGTGCAGAGTTACGATCTGATTGCCCCTCTGACAGCTGACTTTGTCTATGCCATCGGGCTGACTCAGGATCATTTACCAAAAATCGCGCAAAACACCAGTCTTTTGACAGACGAAGAAAGACAAAGCCTAAACCAAGCGACTGAAGAGGGAGCGCAATTACTGATTGCAAGTAGTGAAAACCTAAAAAAAAATCGCTATACCATGCTTTCCTTGGTCAATGCTGCTCGTAAGCAGTTGGTGTTATCCGCTCCAAGTCTCCTCAATGAAAATGAGAGCAAGGAATCGGCCTATCTTCAGGAACTGGTGAGTTTTGGATTTAGCCGGATAGAGAAGAAGATTCATCACAAAGGGCTGTCTAAGGATGATATGGGGTCATATCATAGTCTCTTGTCTAGCCTGGTTGCCTATCATCAGCAGGCTACTTCTAGTGAAAATGAGCAAGATGTGACCTTTGTCAAAGTTCTAGCGCGTGTGATGGGGAAAAAACTTGATCAAAAAGGCCTTACAAATCCAGCTATCTCAACTAATCCAAGTAGCAAGCCATTAGAGAAAGAGACCTTGCAGGCTCTTTTTCCAGCTGACAAAGAATTTTACCTGTCTACGTCTGGTTTGACGGAGTTTTACCGCAATGAATACAGTTATTTCCTCCGTTATGTCTTAGGTTTGCAGGAAGAATTGCGCCTTCGTCCAGATGCTCGTAGTCATGGGAATTTCTTGCATCGTATTTTTGAACGTGCCTTGAAACTCCCTGCTGAAAATCCATTTGACCAACGTCTGGAACAAGCTATTCAAGAAACCAGCCAAGAACGGGAATTTGATGCCATTTATCAGGAAAGTTTGGAAGCCCAGTTTACCAAGGAAGTTCTACTTGATGTCGCGCGGACCACGGGACACATCCTACGTCATAATCCAGCCATCGAAACCATCCAAGAGGAGGCAACATTTGGTGGCAAGGACCAGGCCTTTATTCAATTGGATAATGGTCGGAGTGTCCATGTGCGAGGCAAGGTTGACCGTATTGACCGCCTGAAAGTAGATGGTGCGCTAGGAGTGGTGGACTATAAGTCTAGTTTGACCCAGTTCCAGTTTCCTCATTTCTTTAATGGACTTAATTCCCAGTTGCCAACCTATCTTGCTGCCCTAAAAAGTCAAGGGGAACAGAACTTTTTCGGCGCTATGTACCTAGAAATGGCTGAACCTGTCCAATCTTTATTAGCTGTTAAAAGTTTGGCTGGAGCAGTAGTAGAGGCTAGCAAGTCTATGAAATACCAGGGACTCTTTTTAGAAAAAGAAAGTAGTCATTTGGGAGAATTTTACAACAAAAACAAGGCCAATCAGCTGACAGATGAGGAGTTCCAGCTCTTACTAGACTATAATGCCCATCTTTACAAGAAGGCAGCTGAGAAGATTTTAGAAGGCCAGTTCGCCATCAATCCCTATACCGAAAATGGCAGAAGTATTGCCCCCTACGTCCAGCAACACCAAGCCATTACTGGCTTTGAAGCTAATTACCATTTGGGTCAAGCTCGTTTCCTAGAAAAGTTAGAAGTAGCTGATGGCAAGCGTCTGGTTGGAGAAAAGCTCAAGCAAGCTTGGTTTGAAAAAATGAGAGAGGAGTTGAATCGATGAAGCCCATTTCCTTTTTAACTGAGGAAGAAATTCAAAAATTGCAAGAAGCAGAAGTGAATTCGAGCAAGGAACAGAAGAAAACAGCCGAACAAATCGAAGCCATTTATACGGCAGGGCAAAATATCCTTGTTTCAGCGTCTGCTGGTTCTGGGAAAACATTTGTTATGGCAGAGCGCATTCTTGACCAATTAACACGTGGTGTGGAAATCAGCCAACTCTTTATCTCGACCTTTACCGTTAAGGCTGCTACCGAACTCAAAGAACGCTTGGAGAAAAAAATCAGCCAACAAATCCAAGAAACCGATGATGTCGATCTCAAACAACAGTTGGGACGCCAATTGGCAGATCTGCCAAACGCTGCCATCGGAACCATGGACTCCTTCACTCAAAAATTTCTTGGCAAACATGGTTATCTGATTGATATCGCACCGAACTTCCGTATTCTGCAAAATGAAAGTGAACAGTTACTCTTAAAGAACGAAGTTTTTCATCAAGTTTTTGAAGACCATTACCAAGGTGAAAATAAAGAGAAATTTAGTAGCTTGGTGAAGAACTTTGCTGGGCGTGGCAAGGATGAACGAGGTCTGCGCCAGCAAGTCTACAAAATCTATGATTTCCTTCAATCCACTAGCAGTCCCCAAAAATGGCTGAACGAGTCTTTCCTCAAAGGGTTTGAAAAAGCTGACTTTGCAAATGAAAAAGACAAACAAACTGAGCAAATCAAGCAGGCGCTTTGGGACTTGGAAAGTTTCTTCCGTTATCATCTGAATAACGATGCTAAGGAGTTTCCCAAAGCTGCCTATTTAGAAAATGTGCAACAGGTTCTGGATGAAATTGGCTCCTTAAATCAAGAGTCCGATTGTCAAGCTTATCAAGCCGTGCTTGCGCGTGTTGTTGCCATTTCGAAGGAGAAAAACGGTCGAGCTCTGGCTAATTCCAGTCGTAAGGCCGATTTAAAGCCACTGGCTGATGCCTATAACGATGAGAGAAAGGCCCAGTTTGCTAAACTAGGACAACTGGCGGACCAGATAACAATTCTCGACTTTCAAGAATATTATCATGAAGACACCTGGGATCTAGCTAAAACCTTCCAAACCTTCATGAGTGATTTTGTGGAGGCTTATCGAGAACGTAAACGCCAGGAAAATGCTTTTGAATTTGCTGATATCAGTCATTACACCATTGAGATTTTAGAGAATTTCCCACAAGTTCGCGAGGCTTATCAGGAACGATTCCACGAGGTCATGGTCGATGAGTATCAGGATACCAACCACATTCAAGAACGGATGCTAGAATTGCTGTCGAATGGTCACAATCGCTTTATGGTTGGAGATATCAAGCAGTCCATCTACCGTTTCCGTCAGGCAGACCCGCAGATTTTCAATGAAAAATTTCAACGCTATGCGCAAAATCCTAAAGAAGGAAAGCTGATTTTGCTCAAGGAAAATTTCCGTAGCAGTTCAGAAGTGCTGTCAGCAACCAATGATGTTTTTGCACGCCTTATGGATCAAGAGGTCGGCGAAATCAACTACGACAACATGCACCAGCTTGTTTTTGCCAATACCAAACTAACTCCTAATCCATACAACAAGGCAGAATTTCTCCTCTACGATAAGGACGATAGCGGACAAGAGGAAGAAGAAAGTGATGCAGACACGAAACTCACTGGGGAAATGCGCCTGGTCATCAAGGAAATCCTGAAGCTTCATCAGGAAAAAGGTGTTGCCTTCAAAGAAATTGCCCTTTTGACTTCCAGTAGGAGTCGTAATGACCAGATTCTCCTCGCCCTGTCTGAGTACGGAATTCCAGTTAAAACCGACGGTGAGCAAAACAACTATCTCCAATCTTTAGAAGTGCAAGTCATGCTGGACACCCTGCGCGTCATTCACAATCCCCTGCAAGACTATGCCTTGGTTGCCCTTATGAAGTCTCCCATGTTTAGCTTTGATGAGGACGAGTTGGCACGCTTGTCCCTTCAGAAAGCAGAGGACAAAGTCCAAGAAAATCTCTATGAGAAACTGGTCAATGCTCAAAAACAAGCAGTTCGCCAGAAAAACTTGATTCATAAAGCTCTAGCTGAAAAATTAAATCAGTTCATGGATATCTTGTCTTCTTGGCGCCTGTATGCTAAAATCCACTCTCTCTATGACTTGATTTGGAAGATTTACAACGACCGTTTTTATTATGACTATGTTGGGGCTTTGCCAAATGGTCCAGCCAGACAGGCCAATCTCTACGCCCTAGCTCTTCGAGCTGACCAGTTTGAAAAGAGTAATTTCAAGGGCTTGTCGCGTTTTATACGTATGATTGATCAGGTTTTGGAAGCTCAGCATGACCTCGCAAGCGTAGCCGTCGCGCCACCTAAAGATGCTGTGGAACTCATGACCATTCACAAGAGCAAAGGTCTGGAGTTTCCTTATGTCTTTATCCTCAACATGGATCAGGACTTCAACAAGCAAGACTCAATGTCAGACATCATTCTCAGTCGTCAAAATGGGCTTGGTATCAAATACATTGCCAAGGTGGAAACAGGAGCAGTGGATGCACACTATCCTAAAACCATCAAACTCTCCATTCCTAGCCTAACTTATACGCAGAATGAAGAAGAATTGCAACTGGCTAGCTATTCTGAACAGATGCGTCTGCTGTATGTTGCCATGACGCGAGCTGAGAGAAAGCTTTATCTTGTCGGTAAGGGTTCTCGTGAAAAGCTGGAAGCTAAGGAATACCCAGCAACTGAAAACGGAAAATTAGATAGTAATACCAGACTACAAGCAAGAAATTTCCAAGATTGGATCTGGGCTATCAGCAAAGTATTTGCCAAGGACAATCTCAACTTTAGCTATCGCTTTGTTGGTGAAGACCAGTTGACTAGAGAAGCTATCGGAGAGTTGGAAAACAAGAGCCCTCTCCAAGATAGCTCTCAAGCAGACAACCGCCAGTCAGAAACCATCAAAGAAGCTCTGGAAATGCTGAAAGAGGTGGAAGTTTATAATACTCTTCACCGCGCAGCCATTGAACTACCAAGTGTTCAAACCCCAAGCCAAATCAAGAAATTCTACGAACCGGTTATGGATATGGAAGGGGTAGAAATTACTAACCAAACTCAATCACCGAAAAAGCAAATCAGCTTTGATTTACCAGATTTTTCAACCAAAGAAAAAGCAACTGGAGCTGAGATTGGTAGTGCTACCCACGAACTCATGCAGAGAATTGACCTCAGTCAACAACCAACACTTGCTAGCCTGACAGAAACTCTCAAACAAGTTCAGACTAGTACAGCTGTTAGAGACAAGATCAATCTTTCTAAAATTCTCGCCTTCTTTGAAACACCACTTGGTCAGGAGATTCTCGCTAATACCGATCATCTCTACCGCGAGCAACCTTTCTCCATGCTCAAACGGGACCAAAAGAGTCAGGAAGACTTTGTTGTTCGTGGGATCTTGGATGGCTATCTGCTTTATGATGATAGAATCGTTCTTTTCGACTATAAGACAGACCGCTACGATGAACCAAGTCAACTCATAGACCGCTATCGTAGTCAGTTAGCCCTCTATGGAGAAGCCTTGTCACGGGCTTATTTGATTAAAAATATTGAAAAATACTTGATTTTACTCGGCAAAGATGATGTTCAAGTTGTAAAAGTATAATTTATACTCTTCGAAAATCTCTTCAAACCACGTCAGCTTCACCTTGCCGTACTCAAGTACAGCCTACGGCTAGCTTCCTAGTTTGCTCTTTGATTTTCATTGAGTATTAGAAAGGAGACCTCGTGACACTTCCAGTTAGAAAATCCTTGCACGATGCGGTTTTACAGGCTTCAAAAGCCGATACTTGGGATCAAGCTACCAAGGAATGGAATGAAGTTTCCTTGATTTTTAATGGTATTGGCCGTAGTAATTGTGTTTGCGGGAATGCCATAAAATACGCTTACGAACTCTTTAACGGAGTTACAGGCCAACGCCTCTTTCCTATCGGAAGCGACTGTGTTCGCCATTTTCATCGTATTAGCCTCGACCAGCAACTGGAAGAGGAAGAAAAACTACTCAGAAAGATTGAAAATCTAACCAGAAAGGCTCAGAAAAAGGAAAAAATCAAGGTCAATAAAAGCGACTTTGACGAACGACTTCTAAAATGGTTTTGGGAAAAAGGTGTTTTCAAAGCCAATCGTGGCAATCAATTCGCGCCTGAGAGAGACTATCAGCTCTTCCTAGAGGTCTTTCAAGGCGGAAGTTGGACCAAGGCAGATCCAAAGAAGAAGGCTCGTATGGAAGAAGTGCTGGAAAAGTGTATCAAACCTTTTCTACTTGGTAAGACCGATGACCAACTCTACCTTGTCAAGCTAGGCAAGGAGAAAATTGACTACGAGCAGCATCTACGGATTCAAGCAGAGAAAGAACGCAAGAAGAGAGATAAAATCGCCAAGCAATACGCTGACAATCTCATTCTTGCCATGGGACCTGCAGAACGAGCCTATCAAGATTACTTTGGCTTTACAGAAACCTTGACCCAAGAAGAACGAAAGTGGGAAAAAATCCTCTTTGGAAAAAATAGAGAAGAACGGGCTATCAAGACTAAACAAAACCAAAACGGGCTGGAAAAGGATCAGCGAATTGCGAACCAAGATCCGATTGAACGAAAGCAGAAGCAAACTTGGCTTCTTAATTCCTATTTTCGTGATTTACCTGATGAAAAAGCTAGATTTTCTCGTCTCTTATTAGAATATCGAAAAAGTGGAGAAGTACGCTTTTCAGATGAATACTTATCTGAGCATCTCATCGACTTTTTCTACAAGATGAAGGCCTTTGAGTTTGAAATTGCACCAGAACAAGTCCGCGATTTTCTAAAAGAATGCCTTCAGGCAGAACATCTATCATCTGCACAAGAAAGCTGGACTAGAGGGATTTTGACAAACTGCCTTCACCCGTTCTTAGATAGGTTACTCATATAGAAAAAATCCTACCTTGTTTATGCACGGTAGGATTTAAGTATCTCCAAAGATGTACTGGTAAAGTTGGACGACTTTCTGAAAACACTGCGTGTCCATTCTTGTTATTTTTTGAGCATTACGCATCCGAAAATCAAAGGTATACAGTTGAAATGGATTGACAGCGCCATCTACCTTATCCGACGAGACAGGAACGAGCAAGCCTTTTTCTGCCAAACCTTGTTGGCCATGAGTGATGGGACAGACAGCCACAAAACCAGTTTGCAGGGCGTATTCTCTCCTAGAAACAACCAAGGCAGGTCGCCTTTTCTGAATCTCCCGACCGACTGATGGATCAAAATCCAGCCAAATGATATCCTGCTTTTCAGGAATATAGTCAGATTTCGCTATCAAGTGACCTTACCCCTTCAAAATCGTTTGTCATTCTCAAATCAGTAATCCCATCAAAAGGATCTTTTAGCTTAGGAGCCAAGACAATAACCCCATCAACTCCTTTGTAGACAACCATTTCTTGACCTTCTGTCATACCCAAATTTTTAGGAATGGTCACAGTGAGAGAATTTCCCACCTTCCGAGTCTTTACTGTATTCATCACTCTACCTCCACGAAATCGTATATACAAAGTATATACCAAATAGCAAACAAAGTCAAGTGTATATCTTATTACATAAATTAAGTTATGTGCTATAGTGTGATTTTATTTTAGTCAAAGCCTGTGCAAAAGCACCTAATTTATGATAGAATAGATGGTGAGAAAGAAAACGTTTTATTACGTTTTTTTAGTCGGAAGGGGAAAATATTATGGCTACTATTCAATGGTTTCCGGGCCACATGTCTAAGGCTCGGCGACAGGTTCAGGAGAATTTAAAATTTGTTGATTTTGTGACGATTTTGGTAGATGCTCGGCTACCTTTATCTAGTCAAAATCCTATGTTAACCAAGATTGTGGGTGATAAACCAAAGCTTTTGATTTTGAATAAGGCAGACCTGGCTGACCCAGTAATGACTAAAGAGTGGCGTCAATATTTTGAATCACAGGGAATTCAAACATTGGCAATCAATTCTAAAGAGCAAGTTACTGTAAAAGTTGTGACAGATGCAGCGAAAAAGCTCATGGCTGATAAGATTGCACGCCAGAAAGAACGCGGTATCAAAATAGAAACCTTGCGTACCATGATTATCGGAATTCCAAATGCCGGTAAGTCAACTCTGATGAATCGTTTGGCTGGGAAAAAGATTGCGGTTGTCGGCAATAAACCAGGTGTTACCAAGGGGCAACAATGGCTCAAAACTAATAAAGACCTTGAAATCTTAGACACACCAGGGATTCTCTGGCCTAAGTTTGAGGATGATACTGTCGCACTCAAACTAGCCCTAACTGGAGCAATTAAAGACCAGTTGCTTCCTATGGATGAGGTGACCATTTTTGGTCTCAATTATTTCAAAAAACATTATCCAGAAAAGCTAGCTGAACGCTTCAAACAAATGAAGATAGAAGAAGAAGCGCCTGTTATCATCATGGATATGACCCGTGCCCTCGGTTTCCGTGACGACTACGACCGCTTTTACAGTCTTTTCGTGAAGGAAGTCCGTGATGGAAAACTCGGTAACTACACCTTAGATACATTGGACGACATCGATGACGACGATTAAAGAAATCAAGGAACTTCTTGCTACTGTCAAAGACTTAGACGATTCTCTTTTTCTTGAACTGGAAAAGGATACTCGTTCTGGAGTTCAAAAGGAAATCAACAAGCGTAAAAAAGCCATTCAGGCAGAACTGGATGAGGATCTTCGTTTGGAATCTATGCTTTCCTATGAAAAAGAGCTTTACAAACAAGGATTGACCCTAATAGCAGGTGTTGACGAGGTTGGTCGTGGTCCACTGGCTGGACCTGTAGTCGCTGCAGCCATTATTTTACCAAAAAATTGTAAGATTAGAGGCCTCAACGATAGTAAGAAAATTCCCAAAAAGAAACATTTGGAAATCTTTCAAGCTGTTCAAGACCAAGCCTTGGCAATCGGCATTGGAATCATGGATAATCAGGTCATCGACCAAGTCAATATCTATGAAGCTACCAAACTAGCCATGAAGGAAGCAATCTCCCAGCTCAGTCCGCAACCTGATCACCTCTTGATAGATGCCATGAAACTGGATTTGTCTATTTCCCAAACCTCCATTATCAAAGGAGATGCCAACTCCCTCTCCATCGCAGCTGCATCTATAGTGGCCAAGGTGACACGGGATGAATTGATGAAGGAATACGATCAGCAATATCCCGGCTATGATTTTACAGCTAATGCAGGTTATGGAACAGCTAAACATCTAGAAGGACTAGAAAAACTAGGTGTCACCCCAATTCACCGAACCAGTTTTGAACCAGTCAAAACACTGGTTTCAACTAAGAAAGACAAGTAAGAGGAAATGATTATGGAGGAACAGTCAGAAACACTCAGTTCCAAGAAAGAATTTGCCTTTGCCTCAAGCACCATATTATCCCAAGTTGGCCGAGGGATCATTGTTGGTCTCGTCGTCGGGCTAATCGTCGGATCCTTTCGTTTCTTAATCGAAAAGGGTTTCCATCTGATACAAAGACTTTATCAAGATCAAGCGCACCTAGTGCGCAATCTTTTTATCATTGGCCTATTTTATGTATTCGTTTGCTGGCTCAGTGCGAAACTAACTCGATCGGAAAAAGACATCAAGGGTTCAGGAATTCCTCAAGTCGAAGCCGAACTAAAGGGACTCATGACTCTCAACTGGTGGAGTATCCTTTGGAAAAAATATATTCTAGGTATTCTTGCTATTGCCAGTGGCCTTATGCTAGGTCGAGAAGGGCCAAGTATTCAACTTGGAGCAGTTGGTGGTAAAGGCATCGCCAAGTGGCTCAAATCTAGCCCAGTAGAGGAACGTTCCCTGATTGCCAGTGGAGCTGCTGCAGGTTTAGCAGCTGCCTTTAATGCACCAATTGCAGGTCTCCTCTTTGTTGTAGAAGAAGTCTATCACCATTTTTCCCGCTTTTTCTGGGTCTCAACTCTAGCAGCCAGTCTCGTAGCAAACTTTGTTTCTCTGCTCATATTTGGCCTAACACCCGTACTGGATATGCCAGACAACATTCCTCTCATGACCCTAGACCAGTATTGGATTTACCTCTTTATGGGAGTTTTTCTCGGACTTTCTGGTTTTCTCTATGAGAAGGCTGTACTCAATGTTGGTCGAATTTATGACTGGATTGGTCAAAAAATCGATTTGGATAAAGCTTATTATCCAATCCTAGCCTTTATCCTTATCATACCAGTCGGGATTTTCTTGCCACAAATCCTTGGTGGTGGAAATCAGCTTGTTCTTTCCCTAACTGAGCAAAATTTTAGTTTTCAAGTTCTATTAGCTTACTTTTTGATTCGCTTTGTTTGGAGCATGATTAGCTATGGAAGTGGCCTCCCAGGAGGAATCTTCCTTCCCATTCTGGCGCTAGGTTCCTTACTTGGTGCCCTAGTTGGTGTCATTTGTGTCAACCTTGGGCTTGTCAGTCAGGAGCAATTCCCTATATTTGTCATTCTGGGAATGAGTGGCTACTTTGGGGCAATTTCCAAGGCTCCCTTAACTGCCATGATCCTCGTAACTGAGATGGTAGGGGACATTCGCAACCTCATGCCACTTGGCTTAGTGACCTTAGTCGCCTACATCGTCATGGATCTGCTCAAAGGTGCTCCAGTCTATGAGGCCATGCTCGAAAAAATGCTACCAGAGGAAGCAACAGATGAAGGAGAAGTCACCCTCATTGAAATCCCTGTATCAGATAAAATCGCTGGAAAACAGGTTCACGAGCTCAACTTGCCACATAACATACTCATCACCACCCAAGTCCATAATGGCAAAAGCCAAACAGTTAACGGCTCAACTAGAATGTATCTGGGTGATATGATTCACCTGGTGATTCCAAAAAGTGAAATTGGAAAAGTCAAAGATTTGTTGTTGTAGGTGACGTTTACATAATTTATGTTATGTATTTTGAATTATGGATTTCTTAATAATGAATTACATTAGAAAACCGATTCTCAGAAATGAGATCGGTTATTTTTTCAGATAAGATATTTCACATATAACTAATTGAACTTTGGTAAAAATAAGACTATAATTAAGTTAGAAATGATAAAGCATAAAGCTAGAAAGGAGTTTACTGTATCAAATCTGTACAGTAAGATTAAAATCATGAAAAAGAAAACAATAGCAATTATACAATGTATTTTGTATCTCATAGCTCCTTATATAGCTCTTCAGTTATGTAGAATGAACAGAAGTATCGTTACTGATAATCTCTTTTTTATTTTCCTTATTCTGCTGACTATTTCATTCTGGTTTAGCATTTGGAAACTAGAAAAAGCACTAGATAATGATTCACAATAATAACTCCAAATATTTAGATTTGTTTTACACAGGTTTAAGTCTTTTTTATCACTTAAAAAAGCTCCTATAACATCTTTCCGAAAAACTATAATTTTCTTGAAAAATATATTGGTCTATGCTATACTACTAGTAGACTTAATTATGGAGAAAATACATGAAACGTGAGATTTTACTGGAACGAATCGACAAACTAAAACAAATCATGCCCTGGTATGTTTTGGAATACTACCAATCTAAGCTTGCTGTTCCCTACAGTTTTACAACCTTGTACGAATACCTCAAGGAATACGATCGTTTTTTCAGCTGGGTTTTGGAGTCTGGCATTTCAAACGTTGATACAATGGCCGATATCCCTTTATCTGTCTTAGAACATATGACAAAAAAAGACATGGAATCCTTTATCCTATATCTACGAGAACGACCTTTGCTGAATGCTAATACAACTAAACAAGGTGTTTCACAGACAACTATCAATCGGACCTTATCAGCTCTTTCCAGTCTTTACAAGTATCTAACTGAGGAAGTTGAAAACGACCAAGGGGAGCCTTATTTCTATCGTAATGTAATGAAGAAAGTTTCAACTAAGAAAAAGAAAGAAACCCTTGCTGCCAGAGCTGAAAACATCAAGCAAAAGCTCTTTCTAGGTGATGAAACAGAAGGTTTTCTGACTTATATCGACCAAGAGTACCCACAACAGCTCTCAAATCGCGCGCTCTCGTCATTCAATAAAAATAAGGAACGTGATTTGGCCATTATCGCTCTTCTCCTAGCATCTGGTGTCCGTTTATCTGAAGCTGTTAATCTAGATCTAAGAGACCTTAATCTCAAAATGATGGTTATTGATGTTACTCGAAAAGGTGGTAAACGTGACTCGGTCAATGTCGCGGCCTTTGCCAAGCCTTACCTAGAGAATTATCTCGCCATTCGAAATCAACGATATAAGACTGAAAAGACGGATACAGCACTCTTTCTGACACTCTACCGAGGTGTTCCGAACCGTATTGATGCTTCCAGCGTTGAAAAAATGGTCGCCAAGTACTCTGAGGACTTCAAAGTGCGTGTAACTCCCCATAAACTACGCCATACTCTGGCGACTAGGCTCTATGATGCGACTAAATCGCAAGTTTTGGTCAGCCATCAGCTAGGACACGCTAGTACACAAGTCACTGACCTCTATACCCATATCGTCAATGATGAACAAAAGAATGCCTTAGACAGTTTATAGGTGTTACATATTATAAATTATGTAAATCAACTATCGCTAAAAAACGAAAGACCAATTCCTTTATCTTTCGTTTTTTATTTATTTAAACTCAATCCAGTAGTTACGGTGAGGCTCTATAATTACTGGTTTACCCCAAAAGGCTTGCAGATAGGCTAGATTTGCTGGGCTTACTGGTCTTTTTGCATCATTATATTGCTCAGCGCTCTCTTTAGTTAGAAAGCATTTTACTGCTTCATAAGAAGTTCCATCAGCTGATTCTCTTTCGATTCCCATATACGAAATTTCGTCACCTTTTTTAAGACTGTCAGTCAACAGTTTACCAATAAAATACACTGTCTTATCCTTCATCAGTTCATAAGCTTTACCATTTTCCAGTCGGTTATTTGCTGCAGCGTACATAATACAAAAACTATCAACAATGTCTTTCAAAGGCATTAAGTCCTCTTTCTTTACTTTGATTTCATCGGGAAGAAGACCGCCAATTATAAGATTTTGGAAATAGGCTTGCTGGATTACATTATCTAAAGCCATTCCTAAAGGTATTTGAACAGCTTGGTATCCTAAAGGCTGCAGCTCTTTATTTTTCTTATCATAATGTTCTTGTGTGATACTTATATTTAAACTTTCTGTTTGGGAAATTTCTTCATTTCTATAAAAAGCAACAACATTGCGGTCTAACTGTTCAAATAGATTAAGACTTTCTACTGGAATTTCTAACATTAATGAATAACTCCTTTTCATTTTTCCTCTCTATTATACTCTAATCAGCTTGATTATCAAGTCTAAATGTAATAAAAGAATCCATCTTAAATGGATTCTTTTATTATCCTACTACTGCTTCAGCGATTTCTTCACGGCTGATACCAGCAAAGTAGCGTGTAATGTCAATAGTTTCTAGGGCTTTAAGAACATCTTCGCGTTCGTATTTCACGCCACGAAGGACATCTTCTACTGCTGCAACGTCTTCGATACCAAAGAAGTCACCATAAATCTTGATATCTTGGATTTTTGATTCAATGACATTAGCGAAGACTTCAACCTTACCACTAGTGAATTTTGTTCCACGACGGACGTTAAATTCAGGTGATTTACCGTAGTTCCAGTCCCAAGTACCAAACTTGGTATCCTTGATGCGATTGATTTCCGCTAATTCTTGCTCAGAAAAGACGTATTCAGTCATCTCTGGGTACTCTTTTTTCATGTATTCCAATAGCAAATCACGAAATTCTTCAACTGTGATTTTTTCTGGCAATTCATTGATAATATTGGTAACACGGGCACGGACGGATTTTACACCTTTTGATTCAAATTTATCTTTTGAAACCTTGAGGGCGTTAGCAAGGACTGATAAATCAACATCAAAGAGCAAGCAACCATGGTGCATGATACGGCCATTGATATAAGCTTGGGCATTTCCACAGAATTTCTTGCCATCAATCTCAAGGTCGTTACGTCCTGTGAACTCAGCTTTAACACCGAGTTGAGCTAAGGTATTGATAACGGGAGTTGAGAAGCTCTTGAAGTCAAAGGCCTTGTTTTCATCTTCTTTTGAAATGATGGTGTAGTTGAGGTTGTTTAAATCGTGGTAAACAGCTCCACCACCACTGATACGGCGAACTACCTCAATGCCATTTTCTCGAACATAATCACGATTGATTTCTTCAATAGTATTCTGGTGACGCCCGACAATGATAGATGGTTTGTTAATCCAAAGTAGGAAGATTTGATCCTCATCCAAAAGGTGTTTAAAGGCATATTCTTCCAAGGCGATATTAAAAGCAGTGTCGTTTGAATGATTGATAATGTATTTCATGATATCCCTTTATACGATAGAGACTGGAAAATACCTTTCCAGTCTAATCTATCTTCAATTTATTTTTTCTTAGGTGAATGGATGGCCATTCCTAAAACATCCGCAAATGCTTCGTACATCACTTCAGAGTAGGTTGGATGTCCGTGGATGGTCTTCAGCATTTCTTCAACAGTGATTTCCATTTCGATGATGCTTGACGCTTCGTTGATCAATTCTGCAGCTGCAGGACCGATGATGTGAACACCAAGGATTTCTCCGTATTTCTTATCTGCAATGACTTTTACGAAGCCTTGAGCAGCATCCGATGCAATAGCACGTCCGTTTGCAGCAAAGTTGAATTTTCCGATAGCGACATCGTATTTCTCACGAGCTTGTTCTTCAGTCAATCCTACTGCTGCTACTTCAGGAAGAGTGTAGATGGCTGCAGGAGTCAAGTTCAATTTGGCAACAGCATGATTTCCTTTGAGGGCATTTTCAGCGGCAACTTCCCCCATACGGAAGGCTGCGTGCGCCAACATTTTAGTACCGTTGATGTCACCTGGTGCGTAGATTCCAGGAACAGAAGTTTCCATGTATTCGTTGACCTTGATACGTCCACGATCCAATTCAAACTCAACATCACCAATTCCTTCAAGGTCTGGCACACGACCGATTGAAAGAAGAGCTTTGCTAGCGATGATATCGTCTTTTCCTTCAACCTTGATACGAAGTTGACCATTTTCTTCGATGATTTCTTGCAATTTTGTACCTGTCAAGATGGTCATACCTTTACGCTCAAGAATCAAGCGAAGATTCTTAGAAACTTCCGCATCCATAGCTGGAACGATACGTTCCATCATTTCGATAACAGTCACTTTTGAACCAAATGTCATGAAGGCTTGGCCGAGTTCGATACCGACAACGCCACCACCAATGATTACGAGGCTTTCTGGCACTTCGTTCATTTCAAGAATGTCATCACTGGTCATCACAAGTGGAGATTCCATACCAGGAACGTTAATTTTGCTAACCTTTGAACCACCAGCAAGGATAATTTTCTTGGTTTCAAGCAACTCTGAACCATTTACAAAGACATTCTTGTCTTTAGTGATCGTACCAATTCCCTTATGTACAGTAACTCCGTAGCTACGAAGAAGACCAGCAACACCACCTACCAAGGTATTGACAACTTTAGATTTAGTTTCTAAAAGTTTGTCCATATCAACAGTGAAGTTTGGATTTTCGATGACGATACCACGGTTTGCTGCATGACCGATGTTTTCGATGATTTCAGCGTTGTGAAGGTATGTCTTAGTTGGGATACAGCCACGGTTCAAGCAGGTTCCACCGAGTTCTGATTTCTCAACAAGGGCTACCTTACCACCGAGTTGAGCGGCTTTAATGGCTGCTACATATCCAGCAGGTCCACCACCGATCACAACGATATCAAAGGCATCATCACTCTTGCCGTCGTCGTTTGAAGCACTTGCTGCAGGCGCTGGGCTAGCTTCTGGTGCTGTTGCTCCAGCTGTTGGGATATTTTCTCCTTCTTCCCCAAGGTAACCGATAACTTCAGTTACTGGAACAGTTTCACCATCTCCTTTGAGGATGGCAATCAAGTAGCCATCTTCTTCGGCTTCCAATTCCATGCTGACTTTGTCAGTCATGATTTCCAAAAGGATTTCTCCTTCTTTTACAAATTCTCCGACTTTCTTATTCCATTGGACGATTTGTCCTTCTGTCATATCCACGCCGGCTTTTGGCATAATTACTTCTAAGGCCATGTCTTACTTCCTTTATCTATATCTCTAAAAATAAATACTGTATTTTTAAACCAACATTGAGATTGGGTTCTCAATTAAGGCTTTCAAGTCTTTCATAAACTTAGCACCAGCCATACCATCTACAACACGGTGGTCAATGGTTAATCCTAGGCTCATGATAGGGCGAATGACAATCTCACCATTGACAACTACAGGTTTCTCTACTGTTGAGCTCACCCCGAGGATTGCTGAGTTTGGTTGGTTAATAATCGGACCAAAGGACTGAACGCCAAACATTCCCAAGTTGCTAATTGTGAAGGTTGAATTTTGCAATTCGCTTGGAGCCAATTTACCATCCAAGGTACGACCAATTACATCCTTAAAGGCAACAACCAACTCTGAAAGGCTCAACTTTTCAGCATTATAAACTACAGGTGTCATCAATCCATTATCCATCCCAACCGCCATCGCAAGGTTGACATAATTATGAGTGATAATAGTCTTGCCGTCTTCTGTCAATGAAGCATTGATATAGGGGTGTTTCATTAATGTCTTAACAACAGCCAGTGAAAGAAGGTCAGTAACCGTAATTTTCTTACCAGTTGCTTCCATGATTGGTTCAAGAACCTTCTTACGAAGAGCTAGCATTTCAGACATATCGACATCGTAGTTGAGCGTGAAGGTTGGCGCAGTTAGGTAGGATTCAACCATACGTTGGGCGATAACCTTACGCATTGGTGTCATTGGAATACGCTCAATCTCACCATAAGGAGTGATATTGTCTGGAACTTCTTCCACTTTTTCAATCTGAGCAGGAGACTTGATGGTGTCGTTTTCGATATTTTCAGGAAGCAAGGCCAAAACATCCTTCTTCATGATTTTACCACGATGACCTGTTCCTTGGATTTCCTGCCAAGCAATGTTATGTTCGAGGGCAATTCGTTTTGCAAGTGGCGAAATGCGAACCACGTTTGTGTCTTTATAAGTTTCCACGTCTTCTTTGTGGACACGACCGTTTGCACCTGAGCCAGAAACGTCGTAGAGGTTGATACCTAGATCATCCGCTAACTTTCTAGCCGCAGGAGTCGCTCTTAGCTTGTCATCAGCCATGACCTCTCCAATTCTATACTAAGATATTAAGGACGAAGAGGGTAATGAAAAAATAGGAGATTGACGATGTGTTCGATGAACACAAGGAAATCTATCTTTTTTTCGCAGACCTCCGTCCGAATTCAATTAAATGATACTAAGGGCGTTAAAAGCGACTGAAAAATAGGAAATCGACGCTGGCTTCGATGAAGCCAAGGAGATTTATCTTTTTTCCGAGCTTTTAGCCCGTGTTCGAATATAAGATATTAAGGACGTAGAGAACTCTGCACCTAAAAGATACAAAGTTTCTCGTCTGATTTGTTTTACAAAACTTATGTTATGTATTATTGTTTGTTATATGTCTTCCGAATAGCGTCTTTGATGCTTTCAACGGTTGGAATCATTGCATTCTCTAGGTTTTGCGCATAAGGCATTGGCACATCTTCTCCGGCACAACGGCGGATTGGTGCATCTAGATAGTCAAATGCTTCTGACTCTGAAATAATTGCTGAAATCTCTCCGATATAGCCACTTGTTTTGTGAGCATCGTTGACAAGAACCACCTTACCAGTCTTCTTCACTGAGTTAATGATGATATCCTTATCAAGCGGTACAAGGGTACGTGGGTCCACAATTTCAACTGAAATTCCTTCTTCTGCCAATTCTTCGGCAGCTTGAACCACACGGCGAAGCATTTTTCCATAAGTAACAACTGTTACATCTGTACCTTCACGTTTGATTTCCCCAACTCCAAGTGGAATTGTGTAGTCTGGATCAACTGGCACTTCCCCTTTTTGGTTAAATTCTGACTTGTATTCAAGGATGATAACAGGGTTGTTATCACGGATAGAAGACTTGAGTAATCCTTTCATGTCCGCAGGTGTACCTGGAGCTACAACCTTGAGACCAGGAATGTGAGTAAACCAAGACTCTAGAGATTGCGAGTGCTGAGCTGCAGAACCGACACCATTACCAGCTGCACAACGTACAGTCATTGGAACCTGGCCTTTACCACCAAACATATAACGTGTTTTAGCAGCTTGGTTGACGATATTGTCCATGGCAATGACTGAGAAATCCATAAAGGTCATATCAACGATTGGGCGAAGTCCTGTCATGGCTGCTCCTGCAGCTGCTCCCGAGATGGCAGCTTCAGAAATCGGACAGTCACGGACACGTTCTGGGCCAAATTCTTCGAGCATTCCGACAGAAGTTCCGAAGTCCCCTCCGAAGACACCGACGTCTTCTCCCATCAAGAATACATTTTCATCGCGACGCATTTCCTCAGACATAGCAAGGATAATGGTGTCACGGAACGACATTGTTTTTGTTTCCATTTTATCTCTTTCTCCTTAGTCTGCGTAAATATCTTCAAAGGCTGATTCAAGTGGTGGGAATGGGCTTTCTTCTGCAAATTTAACAGAAGCTTCCACTGCTTCCTTGACTTGTGCTTGGATTTCTTCCAATTCTTGAGCACTTGCAATATTATTTTCAACGAGGTACTTGCGAAGGTTTTCGATTGGGTCTTTTTGTTTCCACAATTCCACTTCTTCACGGGTACGATATTTACCAGGGTCAGATGATGAGTGACCAAGCCAGCGATAGGTTACACTTTCGATCAAGACTGGGCCATTGCCACCACGAACATGATCTACAGCTTTCTTAAATCCTTCATAAACATCGATGACATTGTTTCCATCTTCGATAAACATTCCAGGAATTCCATAAGCAGCACTACGTTGATGGATGTGCTCTACATTGGTCATTTTCTTGATGTCTGCAGAGATTCCATAACCGTTGTTAATGCAGTAGAAAATGACTGGAAGGTTCCAGATGGAAGCCATGTTAACAGCTTCGTGGAAAACACCTTCATTGGTCGCACCATCCCCAAAAAAGCAAACAACGATTTTACCAGTATTTTGCATTTGCTGACTGAGGGCTGCACCGACAGCGATTCCCATACCACCACCTACGATACCATTAGCACCGAGGTTACCAGCATCGAGGTCTGCAATGTGCATAGAACCACCTTTTCCTTTACAGGTTCCAGTGTATTTCCCGAGGATTTCAGCCATCATTCCGTTGAGGTTAATCCCCTTAGCAATAGCTTGCCCGTGTCCACGGTGGTTGGAGGTGATCAGATCATCTGGGTTGAGAGCCAACATCGCTCCAACGTTAGCAGCTTCCTCTCCAACAGAAAAGTGAGTCATACCGGGAACTTTTCCCTTTTTCACTAACTGAGCGATTTTTAAGTCCATGCGACGGATTTCTTCCATCTTACGGAACATCTCTAGCAAAAGATTCTTATCTAAAGTTGACATAATCTTGCCTTTCTAACTTTGTACTTACCTTACTATTTTACCTTTTTTAGTATACACTGTCAAAGTATATGACTGATAAAATTTCACAAGGTAAAAAAAATAAATCCCCGTTTTAACAGGGATTTTCTTTAGTTAGATTATTTTTTCACAAAGTTTATGTGACATTGGAAACTTCAAATCTTTTCATAATTGTTTGCAAACGCCATTGATAGAGGATAGCACTAACGACCAAACTCGCTATTAAACCAATCCAGTAAGAATAGGCTCCCAAAGTTGTCACATGATCTAGGAATAAACCTAATGGAATGGAAACAGCCCAGTAAGCAATTACTCCTAGATAGAAGGGAACAACCGTATCCTTATAACCTCTCAGTATTCCTTGTAAGGGAGCTGCAACGGTGTCAGCTAACTGGAAAAATAGACTATAAGTTAGGAAGGTAGATGTTAGTTCAATGAAGTCAGGATTATTGCCATATAAACTGGCTACGACATCTCTCAAAATATAGAGAAAGCTCAATGTAAAGCCTGCAAATATCAGCGCTATCCAACGTCCAAGTTTGATATAGGTCTTAGCATCATCAAATCGCTTAGCTCCTATCTCATAAGAAACAACGATGGCCATGGCAGAAGAAATACTCATGGGAAAAGCATACATGAGTGTCGAGAAGTTCATGGCTGACTGGTGGCTGGCAATAATCATAGACGAAAACTTAGCCATAATCAAACCAACGACTGAAAAAATGATGACCTCAGCAAAAACAGTTCCACCGATTGGTAATCCCAAGCGAATTCCCTCCATAATTCTCTCTAAATTCAGAGGGGCGCGTCGTTCTAAATGAAGTTCTTTTAGGTTTTTCTGCTTGACCAAGATGATGATGATGGAAATTCCCAGTAGGCACCAATAAGCAAGTGAAGTTCCAAGCCCTGCTCCTGCTCCACCTAACTCTGGAAACCCAAAGGCACCGTAGATCAATAAATAGTTAAACCCACAATTTAAAGGTAGCAATAAGAGCATGAGGTACATGGATAGCTTGGTCAAACCGAGAGAATCAAGTAGCGATCGGATAACACTAAAGAGCAACAAGGGGATAATTCCGATAGACAAGTACCAAAGATAACGAACTGAGACCACCGCCACTTGGGCTTCTAGTCCGATATGGTTTAAGACTGGAGGTGCTAGAAAAAGCACCATGCCAAGCAAAACCAAAGACAGTCCAAACGCCAAATAAATAAATTGGTAAAAGTCAGATGCCACTTCGTTCTTTTTCCCCCGTCCTAGGTGATGACCGATGATGGGCACCATGGCCGAAACAATCCCTGTTAAAAAGGTGAAAAAAGGATTCCATAGACTCGTTGCAGTTGAAACACCAGCCAAGTCCATGGTATTGTACTGCCCAGTCATGGTTGTATCCACAAAAGAGGCAGAATAATTGGCAAACTGATAAATCAGGATAGGGAAAAATATCTTAAGAAATAAGACAAACTTATCTTTAAATTGATGGGTTGGATACATAAACGCTCTCTATTCTTATAGTTTATAGATCAGAGTTCCATCTAGTTTTGGTAGACGATTTGTCCCTTACAGATAGTATATTTGACCTGCCCTTTTAAGGTTTCCCCAATAAATGGAGAATTTGATGATTTTGAAGCAAAGTTTGGACCAACAGTACGATCAGCCTTGTTATCAAAGATGGTGATATCCGCTGGACCATTTTCAACCAAGTAGCCTGCTTCAAAGTTGTAAAGTTTAGCTGGATTGACAGTCATTTTTTCTAGCAATTCCATCAAGCTTAGCTCACCAGCTTCCACCAAATAAGTCAAACCAAGAGAAAGAGAGGTTTCCAAACCAGTCATACCAGATGGTGCTTTAGTGATATCTTCTACATTTTTCTCATCTGCATGGTGAGGCGCGTGGTCTGTCGCAATTACAGTGATGACGCCCGACTTAAGACCTTCAATCACGGCACGACGATCTGACTCCAAACGAAGCGGAGGATTCATTTTGGCATTGCTACCTTGAGTTAAAAGAAGAGCTTCCGTCTTAGAGAAATGCTGTGGCGCTACTTCTGCTGTGACTTGCGCTCCCAAACCTTGGGCAAACTCCACCACCTTTACACTTTCTTCCTTAGACAAATGCTGGATGTGAACATGGGCCTTGGTTGCGTAGGCAATCATAACATCACGCGCAATCATGGCGTATTCTGCCACCCCTGTCGCACCGCAGATATGGAAATGTTCCTTAGCGATGTTTTCGTTAAATCCAAGAATCCCATTCAAGCCGGGATCTTCCTCGTGTAGACAAACAAAGGTGCCAAGTTTTTTAGCAGTTTCCAAGGCTTCTTTGACAACTTTACTACTTTCAAGTGGAATCCCGTCATCAGAGAAACCAACTGCTCCAGCTTCTAAAAGCGCCTTAAAGTCTGTCAAGTCTTGGCCATTAAAGTTCTTGGTAATAGTCGCAACTGTCTTTACATTGATTTTTTCCTTGGCTGCTGACTGGAGAACTTCTTTCAGTGTTTCTACATCCGAAATGGTGGGACTAGTATTAGCCATCATGACAACCGTTGTAAAACCACCTGCAGCAGCCGCTAGTGCCCCAGTATGGATGTCCTCCTTGTGGGTTTGACCAGGTTCACGGAAATGAACATGAATATCAACTAGTCCAGGCGCAACCACAAGCCCAGTAGCATCAATTAGCTCTGCTCCTTCTTCCTTGATTTCAGGGGCAATTTTGACAATTTTTCCATCTTGGACTAAAATATCACACACTTGATCCAAACCAGACTTGGGATCCATTACACGACCATTTTTGATTAGTAGCATCTGCTTTCTCCTTTATTCATAGAAATCAACTTGGGTATCCAATAATTTGTCCCCATCATAAACAAACTTGGCTGAAAAGAAAGGTTTGTCATCTAAAAGCCACTCAACAAAAGTGTGATCACCCTCCCAAGTTGGCTTGCTCAAAACTTCATCATAGGGAACCCATTCTAAAGTTCCCTCATTGCAATCAATCAACTCACCTTCAAACTCTGTCACCTTAAAAACATAGGTGTACCAGTCTAAATCTGGTGTGAATTCTGGAAAAGTGATGACACCTTTTAGAACTGGCTTGGCTTTGAGGCCGGTCTCTTCGAGGATTTCACGCGTAGCGCATTCTTGAGGTGTCTCACCTCGCTCTAGCTTACCACCCACACCAATCCATTTCCCATCATGGACATCATTGGGCTTCTTATTGCGATGGAGCATGAGCAGTTCTTTTCCGTTATCAATGTAGCAAATCGTCGCTAACTGAGGCATATTCTCTCCTTATCTAAGCCAATCGATTGGCTCTTGTCCTGTCTCTGTTAAGAATGCATTGGCCTTGGAAAAAGGCTTGGAACCCCAAAATCCTCTATAAACCGACAAAGGACTGGGATGGGCTGATTCGATAATCAAGTGGTGAGGATTGGTAACCAAGGCCTTCTTCTTGCGTGCATAAGCACCCCAGAGTAGAAAGACTACAGGTCTGTCTAGATTATTTACCACCTGAATCACAGCATCCGTAAATGGCTCCCATATCTGCCCAGCATGACCATTGGCTTGACCAGCAGGAACCGTCAAGCAAGCATTGAGAAGTAAGACTCCTTGCTCAGCCCAAGCCGTCAAATCATGTGATTTCTTAACCCCGATATCATCTGACAATTCTTTCAAGATATTTTGCAAGGATGGTGGCGATGGAATAGCATCGGGTACAGAAAAACTCAAGCCCTGTGCCTGACCTGGCCCATGATAGGGATCCTGCCCTAGAATCACCACCTTAACCTCTTCCAGAGGAGTAGTCAAGAGAGCCTGAAAAACCTTTTCCTTAGGTGGATAGACAGTTCCCTGAGCATAAACTCGTTCCATAAACTGATTGATTTTCCCAAAATAACCTTCAGGTAATTGCTCCTTAATCAAAGCATGCCAAGATGAGTGTTGCATAGCCAACTCCTTCGTTTTTCCTGCCTCTATTATAGCAAAAAGTGGCTATCTAAACCACTTTTTACAGTTTATCTAAACAATCCAGCAAGTCTTGGTAAGAATGGACTTCATAGGTCGGCTGGGCTTGCGTGTGATTTTCGAGGTAATGAGGGTTAAACCAGATTGTATCAATTCCTGCATTCACTCCGCCTTGAATATCAGCCGTTAGGGAATCTCCAATCATAACCGTCTTTTCTTTGCTGAAATTTGCAATCTGTTGACCGATTTTTTCATAGAATAGTGCGTCAGGTTTTTGCGTTTGCAACTGTTCAGAGATAAAGACTTGATTGAAATAGGGAGCCAGACCTGATTGAGCCAAACGTCCTGTCTGAATGGCAGTAATACCATTTGTCGCAGCATACAATTCATAATCTCGCTCGATGAGACCGTCCAAGAGTTCATGAGCGCCCGAAAGAGTTTGTCCCTGCTGAGCGAGGTAAAATTGGTAACGCTGGGCAAGTAAAGTCCCGTATTTCTCCAGTCCGAAATGAGCAAATAAACGAGAAAAGCGCGTGTTAACCAGCTCTTGTTTACTGATTTTCTTTTGTTCCAAGTCCTTCCAGAGAGCCTTGTTCATGGGAACGTAGTAGTCTTTATAGGCTTGAATATCTGCCACCCCTTCTTCTTTTAGAAGTTGCGTCAGAGCCACATCCTCAGCAGCATCAAAATCAAGCAAGGTGTGGTCAAGGTCGAAGAGTAGAAATTTGTAGGGCATTGAGTTTCCTTTCTGAATAATTTTTAACTTAATAAATTGTTACTTTTTTCTGCTTCTAATTTTTCTAACTCCGATTTTAGTTGTTTAATTCTGTTTTCAATCGTACTTTCTTGAAACTTTTTTTCATACATTTCGTATAATTTATTTCTTAGTAACGGCTCTGAAATCATATCAATCTCTGATAATAGGTTTTCCTTAGTTAAATAGTATACAAGAATGTCTGAGTTTTGAAAGGGATCAAGTTCTTTGATAATTTTGTTTATTTTAGAAATCGCAAATTCACCATAGATATCTTTAATAAACATATCATCATGCATTATTTCCTGTATATTCTTAGCAAATGTATTCCTCATTAATTTTACTTTTACATCCTCTTCATCTTTTACTAAACAAATAACATTTCCATTCTTGATATCAGATAACATAAAAGGAGAATGTGTAGTAAAAATAAATTGAATTTTTGCATTTGGAAATTGATTAAATTCACTGATTAAAAAATTTATTAAACGTCTAGACCATTCTAAATGAAGGCCTTCTTCAATTTCATCTACAAGGATTATATAATTACCTTCAAATGATCTAGTTTTTATCAAAGCAACCAAATCAAGTAAGTTCTTCTCACCTTTTGAAGTAATCTCCCTAGCTTGAAACCAAATTGCTTCCCCACGTTCATTTATTAAATTTATTTTCCTTTTCTCTGTAAAGTCAATAGTAGTTCTTAATTCATCTATAAAGTCCTTAACTGATTGATCTTCAAAATCTATTTTTACAATACAGCTTTGAGCATCAATTGATTTGAGATTATCATTAAGCTGATAAAACTCTCTTAAAAATCGAGCAGTAAAATTAATATATTCAATAATATCATTGCTAGGTTCTACACCCAAATCTCTACATTTATCATAAGGTAGGCCTTCTCCAACAAATTCTCCGTCATCTTCCCTCACAAAATCTTTGTCTAAAAGTTGAGTAAAAAAAATAGTTATATCTTCAAAAAGAATTTCCCAATTAGCTACTATATCATCTGCATTAGATACTTTATTATAATTTGGAAAATATAAATCTCGAATATACATATATGTATCAACGAGAACATTTAGAATCTGCAACTCATTGAAAGATAAAGCTAACCCTTTTTCTAAAAATTCTTCAAAAGAAACTCTACCAAAAAATTCCTGAAATATAAATCCAAATCTGTTAAATACTACAAAGCGTTTAAATTCTAAGATGAGTCTCTCGAATCTTTTTTGAAATTCTTCATCTTCTAGTGCTACATTTATGTTGTTATAATTTTTCTGTTTAGCGTAGTCATATAGTTCAGGCAATTCTTTCGTAATACAACCTAAAGACAAGAAATTCTCAAAATTATACTCTCTATCAATATAAACATTATACTCTCTATCAATTATATGAAAACCATCGTCTTCAAATACAAATTCGGAAATAAACTCTTTAAAATTATATTCAGGATTCCAATCCAAGGGAAGTACTTTTCTAAAACAGTAATCAGTTAAATCATCTAAAGTCTTTTCGAAAGTATTTATTCTGATTTCCCATTTATAATTGGGACTGTTTGAAATGAATCTTTTATCAACAAGTAGGTTATAAGCCTCAAACTTGGATTTTGCATCCTTCAGCGAGAACTGTTTACTATTTCCATATCGTCGTTTAATTAAACCATTATAATCTTCGTAACCTCTTAATACTTTTGAAGATTGAAAATAATACATATTATCTATCTGACCATCCTCTACTGCACCTGATTTATAAATACCTGTGTATTTAAGTTTGTTTACTTGCTCTATATGGCTATTGATTTCAATACTTTCTATATCAAAATTAAACATTTCCAATAAAACATTGCTATCCCAAAAAATTAAACAGTAAGAAGAATCAAAAGCATGATATTTTCTCTCCTCTTTGGTACATCCAATCAAATCCAAAATAGTTGTCTTACCAACACCATTATTCCCAACTATTGCGGTTATATTACTTATACTGTCTCCATAAAAATTTGAAACTGAATCCTCAACCTTGTTAACTTTTAAATGTTGATTTTTCCACTCTATTGTATAGTTAGAATTGAAAATAATTGGTTCATTCCATGAAATATTGTCGTATTTTTTAACTATTAATCCTATCAACTCCATATTATTCACCTATTAATCCGATATTTCTACTAATATCTGCAACCATCTTAGATAGGGGACGCTTACCATACTCTTTAGAGTCAGTATATACGCCAGTAAGAAATCGTTTAATTTCACTTTCTGTAAGTTCCTTCATTCCATTCTCTTGAAATAATGATTTAATTCTTTCTTTATAAGGTTTCGAATAATATTCTTTTTTCCATAACAATTCTTCAATTACATCCGAATGAACTTGGTATAACTCTATTATACCAATATTATCGATGTCTTTCTTAAGTAAATCAAACTTTTCTGATTTTTGCCTCTCGATAAAAATTCTAGGTTGATGAATAGATTTCAAATCATAATTAAACCTAAAAAGTTCATCCACCTCAATACTTGAATCATAAGGGGAAATACTAAATTCACTAGTCAATTTTTTTAGATTGCAAGAAGCACAACAAGGTACCAAATTATAAAAACAGACTGATAACAATGGATAATCGATTTTTGACCAAAAATGATCTAATTGACATGAATTTAGCAATTCAATATGTTTCTCATTTATTTCATGACCTTCTGGACATTTTCTTTTTAAATATATTTCATCAGAAAAATACTCAAAAATATCAGCAGAATTATCATGACATGCTTCGCACTTGTATACTTTCATTGTAGAATTGATAAAATTCCTATTACAATAGGGACAAACAATGAAACTGGAATTCTTTACTCTAGAATATCTAATCTCTTTTGTTATAAAATTATAGGACGATACTAAAAATGATTCAAAATTTTGGAAATAATAAAGTCCCTTATATTCGGGATGAAAAATCCAATCTTTTCTATCTATTTTTTTAGCATTCAAAAACCATTTAAATATTTTATATAAATCTTCATATTCAAGTCGCATCAATTCTAAAAGCACATTATCGCCTGCACTCCAATTAATCCCTTCAATGACTAAATACTTCCTAATCCACTTTGAAATGTCCTTTTTAAAAGTTCCTTCACCTCTATATTTCTGAGGGAAATTCATTTGTACATATATAGATTCGCACCAATCTCTCACGTAACCCGGATCAAACTTTTCAATCTGTATCATTTAATTTCCTCCAATTTTATTATAACTTGATTGCTAGCAATTTCAGTTATGAATAAATAAAATACAATGCAATGCATCATTTAACTTTGACAAATTTCGAATAGTAGAAATTTATTGAACATTGAGTTCGCTTTCTAAGTTTTATCAAGAACATTATAGCATAAATAAAAATATGAAGTTAGCATTGTTGAAAGAACTGAAAATTTCCAACACTACACTCCCCTACCCTAACTCCTTAGCTATTCTGCTTTTTTCAAGTTTACCCTTGGTAATTCGTCTCCATAAAACAAGTGGGTTCAAACTATAAGACAGGCGTACGAGGAAATAATTAACCCATTCGATAAGGGCAAAAAGCTGTATCAGTGTGGCTAAGATAGCCACTTGGACACTCTGTGTGTTCCAGACTATAAAAGGAAAGCCTGAAATAAGTAAAATAAGATCTAGTATTCTGAAACCACCATATAGTTTGGGGACACTACCGCTTCCAAACTGAGGTTTCGATAGTCTTCTAATCAAAATCGCCCAATAGATTGAACCTTGAAGCAAAATAAATGTCAGTAAAGACAGAGGATAGAGAATGGTTACTAGACTATTCACATCACCAAGCCGATTTTTCAAAAGGAAAAAACAAAACCAAATAGATAGGACGGCTGTGGACTCTCCCAAACAGAGGGACACCAACTCTTTTCTAACTTTCTCTTTTTGTATGTTCATCATCTCACCCATCTATCTATCATCCATATCAGAAAAAAGCCATTCAAACCAGTTTCTAGTCAACATTTCACAGAATCAAGGCATTCTAAGCGTCGAACACTCCAATTACTTTAATATAAATGCAATTCTAAGTTTAGAATTGCATTTATATATATGTTTTAGGCCTATTCTAAGTCTATGATAGCCTTAAATTTTAATTTTTGAAGGATTCTAAAGCTAGAAGAGCTCAAAAATCACGAGAACTAAGCTATTCGAAGCTTAGAAGAACCTTTGGTGAATTTCAATAGTACTTCAACTAGCTATTCTTACAATTTTTCTGATGAGCTTTAAGTTTTTTAATAGCCCAATCATAGTGACTGGAAGTGGCACTCACAAAGTAGGAGCCAAGACTTGTCCCACCCGTCCACTTATAGACACCTTTGGTAAAGAGTTGGTCATTGCTGAAGCCTTCCATCAACTCTAAAACCTCTTTATGCGATTGCTCTAGTAGCCTAGTCGCTTCTTCTAAAGAAGTTTTCTGGTGCTTCTTCCAAAAAGCGACATTCATTTCCCCATAAGTTTTCCAATTATAAGGTTCAGGGAGAAAAGGTCTCTCATGACCCTTTTGATTGGAATGTACCCAGGTCAAAAGTAACTGATGCCATTCATAGAGATGGATCAGGACATCTCTTAGATTTTTATCTCTTTTCCAGTGAGCTTCTTTTTTCTTTTGGTCTTTTGAAAAATCAAAAGGAGTCTGTAGCTCCTCTTCACTTAACTGAGAAATTAGGAGATTAAGTTTTTCATAGTTTTCCTTAGAGGCTAGCATTAGCTCCTCTTTTGTTCTTGGTCTTGGCATAGGCGTTCTCCCTTCATTTTCTAGTAGGTTGAGGTATTTTCTTACTTCATTATACCATAACCATAATCAAAAAGCAGTTCTTCATTTTACGAAAAACTGCTTTTACTAACTATTTTTTATGCTTATAGTCACTACTTTACATATAAATCTCTAAAGCGACCATCCTCTTCTGCTATCTGATAGAGCAAGTGGGATAGTTCTTGGTAATCTTCTTTTAAACATGAAAGATGAGCTTGGCCAAATAGAGATGCCAATTCCTCTTTTAATCTTGCCCCTTCTGGATCATACGCTTTTAAGAATTTACTGAGATAGAGATTTCGAACAGCTGCAAGTTTGAAGCTGAAATACTGATGCAATTGTTTTTGCTCGGTATTTAAGCCGTTTTCAGCAACTGCTTTTGCATAGAATTCCAAAACACCGCTTTGACCATTCAGATATCGGGTCTTTATTATCTTTGCTGTTTCCTGATAGATTTCAGTCTGACTAGGACTCTTGACCTTCTTAAAATTTCCCCACATGGAGTAAGCTCCACGCTTATAGTCAATAGCCTCTGCCTTCCAGGCTTCTAAGATGTCTTTAAAAGCAACCTTCATACAGGCAAAACCAGCTGGATCATGCAAATAGAGGTGCTGATGATCAATGCCATACACGGTTACGAAGTGATCCACACCATAAAGGATTGTGTGATTGGGATTGTAGGTCAGATGCCCCATATCAAGAGGTCCCAGTACGACAGGTCCATTAGTCAGAAAGGTTTCCAACTTTCTTTTAATTTCTTCCAAATTAACTTCTGCTCCATCCTTTAGATAGAAGTCCTCATAGTCAAATCCAAGTATTTTTAAAGAATGAGAGATGGAAAGATCTGGCATTCCGTTATCAAAGAATACTAGAGGGTGCTGGTCATCTTCCCTTACGATACTAGCGCCATTGCCCATTACCATAATTGCCTCTAAGAACTCTGCTTTAAAATCATAACCATAGGCATCCAGTGCCATTGCCAATGAATAGCTATAGCAAAGCGACACATCTCCAAAATACATCTGCATATTCCTGTCTCCTTATCTTCTATGGGACTATTATACCGAGAAAACTATTTGCATGCCCCATAAAATCCAAACAAAAAATATGGCATGTTTGATTTACAGACATGAATTTCTTTATACTTAAATTTAAATTAAATTGTAATTCTCGTTTTTCTTATAATTTATTCCTCAATCAAAGAAAGAAAAAGCTCTGTAAAAGAAATCTTCTACAGAGTTTTGTTTGCATCTTTATAAAAAATCAGAAAATTATCTAGTCCTTGATCACTGGTATCCAGAGTTCCATTTGATAGTCAGGTAAGGACATGTCTCCCTTGGTATAGACTTCAAAGTCTGGCGCTCCTGAGTGGCGATAGCCAGTTTCTGGGAAAAAGACCTCTAGAACATATTTCCAAGCATGGTGGATGCTAGCTGGTATAGGGCCTTTGACTGGTACGATAGCATATTCAGCGGCTGGGATATCTTTGATGAACAGACCTAGCTCTTCTGCTTTCGCTTTATCCACGACATCATAAGCAGCCATATAGTTGATGATTTCACCTTCTTTGACATCCGAACAGATGCCGAAGGATTGGCCACTGCCTAGACTTTCTAGATTTTCAAAGCTGTATTTCTCATAGAGTTGTTCCCAAGCAGATGGGCACTGACTATTGTCGATAGCTTCCAATAGGACACCTGCCACGGTAAATGCAAGTTTCTTTTGAATCTTGATATCCATGTTCTTTCCTCCTGTAATCTTTAAGGATAATTGAAGTCTAGGAAAAACGCGATAAGCTTTTCCATTTCGAACTTCTGAGGGAGTTGCACCATGGAATTTCTTAAAGGCTGCACTGAAGGCATCCGCAGAGTCATAGCCGTATTTCAGTGCTATGTCAATGACTTTCTCAGAGCCTTCCCGCAAGTCTGTCACAGCTTCTGATAACCTGCGATTGCGCAAGTATTCTGCTAATGTCATATCTGACAGGATAGAAAATAGCCTGCTAAAGAGCGGGTATGAATAGCCCGATAGCTGCTGAAATCTTTTCATATCCACTTCTCCAGTCAGCTGCTGCTCCAAATAATCCATGGTTTGATTGAATTGATGCATCATATTCTTTTCTTCTCACCTCCACAAGATACAAAGGACGATAAAACTAAAGTGAAAATAGGAAAATTAACGCTGGAGCTTCTGATCCTAGGAAATTTTGTCTTTTTTGCATAGCTTTTAGTCCGTGTTCAATTCTATCTATATTCTAACAAATACAAGATACTTCCGCCCTAGAATCTTTGTACAAGATTTAAAGGTGTAAATTCTATAACTTATCTTTTAATTTCTCAACAAAGAGATAAGCTGCAGGGCAGGTCAAGGTATTCTTAATCGTCAAATGGTTGATTTGATGGATCTTCTTACGATCTGTATGAGGAAATTCTCGGCAGGCCTTGGGACGAACATCATAGATGGAGCAGAGATTGTCTCCTCCTAGAAAGGGGCAAGGCATGGATTTGAAAACCTTATCCCCATCTTCATCCACCTGCAGAAATTCCGCTTCAAAAGCTGGTAATTTCATTTTAAAGTACTTAGCAATACGGGTAATATCTGCTTCTTTGAAGTCGGGCCCCAAAGTCTTGCAGCAGTTAGCACAAGCGGTGCAATCAATCTCAGCAAAGACTTCTTGGTGGATCTGCTGGGCAATCTTATCTAAGTTTTTAGGAGGTTTTTTCTTTAGATTAGCTAACACTTTGCGGTGCTCCTTCTGCTTTTGCAAGGCTAGCTGGTGGTAATACTCAATATCAATCTCTTTAGACATAATTTCTTCCTAATACAAGTGTTTTTGTCTATTATACCATAAACACTGCCCCCTTTTTGCCCCCTGAACAGAAAAAAGCCCTTCGGATAAAATCCGAGGGGCTGGGGGTAAGCAAGACTTTATTGTTAATAAAAACTACCTTATATGTCGAATCATCAATAAATCAAGATAGCTTCTATTTGTTATCTCCTAAATTTTAATCTTCTCTGCTATCAAATATTCCGTATTTCACAATTTTCTTATTGCCTCCATAAGTAAACCATTCACTCACTATAACTGGTATTAATTTGTATTTCTTAAATAACATCAATTAGATTTTCTTTTGTATTTTGGTATAATAAAAATAAAAAGCGAGGTTTATTATGACTGATTTGCTACCTACAATCTTAACTTCATTTGCTACAACCATGGCTACAAAGGGAGCCGAGGCTCCTGCTAACACTTTTAATGAAGCATGGAAATATGTTTTTGGCCCTCTTGATAGTTTCCTACTACGAAAAAATGAAGAGCGTAAGTACAATAATGAGAGATACGTTAAAGCATTAACTGAGAAGATCGAACAAATACCTATAGAAAATATACAAGACCCTAAAATGAGTATATTGGGACCTGCATTGGAAGCATCAAAATTTTACATTGAGGAAGAAGATATACGAGAAATTTTTGCAACACTATTAGCGGCATCATTTGATTCTTCAAAAAATCCGTTATTACATCATTCTTTTGTTGAAATTATAAAACAACTCAGCCCTTTGGATGCTAGAAATTTAAAGTTTATTGCCCAAAGAAAACGATGTCCAGTTGCTAAGTATCTACTACAACACGAAATGGGTGGTCAGAGTCTTTTGAAACCGCTCATTTTTATCCCTCATGATAGTGATTGTGGAATAGAATCATCACTTGATAATTCAATGTTTGATTTTGATAGAAATGCTTCCTCTATTACAAACCTTGAAAGATTAGGTTTAATTAAGGTTGATTTCACATCTTGGCTTTCGAGCGAAGAACGATATATATTTCTAGATAATAATCCCTTAACTGAAGTTTATAAAACATCTTATATTAAAACAAAGTACAATGAAAAATTACATATTCAGAAAGGACTTATAGACATTACACCTTTGGGTGAGGATTTTTACAAAGTTTGTTTGTCGGAATAACTTCTTTTACCAAAGTTTCAAAGATTTATAGAAGTATTAAATTTTTAACCTTTATGGAACATTCTCTTTAATATTGTCGCTAGTTTTCCTACAATGCAATAATTTAGAAATTACAGATTTTTCAAATAAAGTCTTTTAGCTAATTTCATTCGAGTTAAACTAAGCATGAGTAGACATGTTTAAATTTGAATCATATTTTTAATTACATTTTTACTCATACTCTTCCTTATTATTTATAATTAGCTTATTATCATAAACGAAGGAGATAAATCAACATGCCTATTATTACGAATGACAACGTCCAAATTTGGACCTTATATGTTACTGTCACAATTTCTATCATCGGTTTTATTTTTAATACCATTTCCCTCTGGCAAACTAAGAAGGCAACTGAAGATATGGCAAAACCATATATCAATGTTTATATTGATGCATACGCAGTTAAATTACAGCAAAGAGTCTATACTTTCAAAAATTTCGGTCAAACTCCAGCTTATATTGAAGATATAGAAATAGAAGGTGATCTTGACCAGTTAAACGATAAACACCGTTTTAAATCTCTTATTGGAAACATGATTGCTCCAGGTCAAAAATTGACTTCATCAATACATAATGACTACAAAGGAATTGTTACTTTAAAAATTACATATTCTGATTCTAAGAAACGTAAGTATAGTGATAAATTTAAACTAGATACAGGGTTGGTAGCTAACATGCTTTATACTGTGAATGAATCAAATAAATCAGATGAAATTCCTTCGGCTATAAGACAATCTACAATGGCTTTACTACGTGATTTGCGTTAATAATCGATATAGGCTGGACTATTATTAAATTAGATTTCTATTTTTCTTTCTCAATTCTATTGAAAGAAATACTTCATACCATTGGCTTCATCAACACTTTATATAAAAATTCTATGTAATATTTTACCTTCTTCTTTCTATACTTCTCCTAGAATCTTTTGAACGATTACTTACCCCTGAACAGAAAAAAGCCCTTCGGATAAAATCCGAGGGGCTTAACACGTTGTTAAATCAACGGCCGAACTTTTGAATTTCAAGGTTCGGGATAAAATAGTTCACTGAACTATTTTATTTTTTAAGGTTGTAGAATGATTTCAATCCACGGTATTCAGCTACTTCACCAAGTTGGTCTTCGATACGAAGCAATTGGTTGTATTTAGCGATACGGTCTGTACGTGAAAGTGAACCAGTCTTGATTTGTCCTGCGTTAGTTGCAACTGCGATGTCAGCGATTGTTGAATCTTCAGTTTCACCTGAACGGTGTGATACAACGGCAGTGTAACCAGCTTCTTTCGCCATTTCGATAGCGTCGAAAGTTTCAGTAAGAGTACCGATTTGGTTAACTTTGATAAGGATTGAGTTAGCAGCACCTTCTGCAATACCTTTTTCAAGGTAAGAAGTGTTTGTTACGAAGAAGTCGTCACCAACCAATTGAACTTTACCACCAAGACGTTCAGTAAGAGCTTTCCAACCGTCCCAGTCGTTTTCATCCATACCATCTTCGATAGTGATGATTGGGTATTTGTTTACCAATTCTTCAAGGTAGTCGATTTGTTCTGCAGCAGTACGTACAGCAGCGCCTTCACCTTCGAATTTAGTGTAGTCGTAAACTTTACGTTCTTTATCGTAGAATTCTGATGAAGCACAGTCAAATCCGATAAATACGTCTTTACCAGGAACATATCCAGCAGCTTCAATCGCAGCAAGGATAGTTTCAACACCGTCTTCAGTTCCTTCGAAACGAGGAGCGAATCCACCTTCGTCACCTACGGCTGTTTCCAAACCACGTGATTTAAGGATTTTCTTAAGAGCGTGGAAGATTTCAGCACCCCAACGAAGAGCTTCTTTGAATGATGGTGCACCAGCAGGTACGATCATGAATTCTTGGAAAGCGATTGGAGCGTCAGAGTGAGAACCACCGTTGATGATGTTCATCATTGGAGTTGGAAGAACTTTAGTGTTGAATCCACCAAGGTAGCTGTAAAGTGGGATTTCAAGGTAGTCAGCAGCAGCACGAGCTACAGCGATAGACACACCAAGAATTGCGTTTGCACCCAATTTACCTTTGTTAGGAGTACCGTCAAGTGCGATCATAGCACGGTCGATAGCTTGTTGGTCACGTACATCGTAGCCGATGATTGCTTCAGCGATGATGTTGTTTACGTTGTCAACAGCTTTTTGTGTACCAAGACCACCGTAACGAGATTTGTCACCGTCGCGAAGTTCAACTGCTTCGTGTTCACCAGTAGAAGCTCCTGATGGAACCATACCACGTCCGAAAGCACCTGATTCAGTATAAACTTCTACTTCAAGTGTTGGGTTACCGCGTGAGTCTAGGACTTCGCGAGCGTAAACATCAGTAATAATTGACATTTTTTACTCTCCTTTGAGTTAAATTTTTTACACCTCTATGATACCTTAAAAATAAGCGTTTTTCAAGAAAAAACGTTATCTTTGTGCAAATTTTCCTTAACTTTATAAAGTAATCGCTTTCTTTTGTCTGTTTTCTTGCGATTTTTGTGATATACTGTTTTTATGACAGATTTATCAAAACAACTACTAGAAAAAGCTCATGGTGGACCGAAATTAAACCCTGACGAACAACGCCGCTATCTCGGGACTTTCGAGGAAAGAGTTCTTGGCTACGCTGATATCAGTATTGCCAATAGTCCTGAATTAGAACATGGTTTTTTCTCTATTTTAGAGGTTTTTCAAGAAAAAGTAGAGATGCTTTTTGTGAAAATCTCACCAAATATCGAGTTTGACAAACAGGTCTTTTACTTAAAACAAGCAAAGAAAAGCAACTGCCAGGCGACTATTGTTTCAGACGATCATATCACCTCTCCTTTTGGTCTTGTCATTCACACGAATGAACCTGTTCAAGTGGACGAGAAGGACCTTAGACTTGCTTTCTCAGACCTCTGGGAAGAGAAAAAGGCAGAGGCTCCTAAAAAATCAATCTGGAAAAAATGGTTAGGTTAATCCTTCCTCAAATTTAATAAACGGCCAATATTAGTAGCTGTGTGCTCCAAATAGAGATTTGCATTTTTCAGGCTATCTTCCAAAGGTTCACTTTTCTCTAAAATAGAAAAGACAGCTTGTATATTTTCGAATGGTAGGGGAGGCAAATCATCAGCAAGACTTCCACAAATAGCAATAACAGGAACTCTATTAGGGGTTCTTTTTGCTACACCGATAGGAGCTTTTCCAACAAAGCTTTGACTGTCCAGTCTACCTTCTCCAACGATAACCAAGTCGGCGCCTGTAACTTTCTTGTCAAAGTCAATCAAATCCAAGCAAGTATCAATCCCAGATACGATACTGGCCTCAGCAAAGGCACATAACCCAGCAGCAATACCCCCACCAGCTCCTGCTCCTTTAAGAGACAGGGTTGATGGTGAAAATTTTTCATAGAACCGCTGTATAGCCAAATCTACTGTCCCAAACAAAGCAGAATCCAGACCTTTTTGTCTGCCAAATGTATAGGTCGCTCCTTGGTTGCCACATAAAGGGCTCACGACATCTGCTAAAATGCGAATCTTCACATTTTCGGGAATCCTATACAACTCGCTGTCTGAAACTGACTCGAACTCAAGCAAAGTCTGACCGCAAGCTGGCAATTCCTTTCCATTCTTATCATAAAAACGATAACCTAAACCAGCAGCAATGCCTATCCCACCGTCATTACTAGCCGTACCACCAACTCCGATATAGATTTCTTTCATCCCTTGATCAATGAGGTAGCGAATCAGCTCCCCAATACCGCGAGTTTGGATGTGGAGAGGATTTCGTTTCTCATGAGGGATCTTTCCTAAACCAACCAAGTCAGCAACTTCAAAGAGCGCTGTTTGATTTTTCTGAAAGTAGCGCATTGCTTCATTTAGGCCAAAAGGTCCCGTCACCTCTTGCCATTTTTCTTCGAGTTCAAGAGAATGTCGAATAGCATCTACAGTTCCTTCCCCACCATCACCAACAGGACAGAGCAGACATTCTACATCTGCTATCGATTTTTGGAATCCTCTTTTTATAGCTTGAGCGACCTCTTCTGCAGCCAAACTTTCTTTAAAAGAATCGGGTGCAATTACAATTTTCATAGTTCCCTCTCATTCTAAGAAATCAATCAAAGGTAGAACTTCCAAAAAATCCCTTTTATCTACATGACAAGCTATCTCAACTTTTACGAATTCTTTGGCACAAAAGGCTATACCGATTCCTGCTGTCTTTAACATCAAGAGGTCATTGGCACCATCACCGATAGCAATCGTTCTTTCTTTGGGAAGTTTTAGGTCTTTTCTCCATTTCTCAAGAGCAGCTTGTTTTTCTTGGGCTGTAACAATTTCACCAACTAATTTACCTGTTAAAAAGCCGTCTTTGACTTCCAACTGATTGGCAGAATAATAAGTAATCCCCAGAGACTTTGCTAACCTCTCAACGATTGGAGCAAATCCACCAGACACTAGACCGACTAGAATGCCCTTCTTTTGAAGTATGGAGATAAATTCTTGAGCATTCTTGGACAGATGGATGGATTTAAAGACTGTATCAAAGACCGAAACCGGAAGACCTTTTAACAATGCGACTCTCGCTCGTAAACTCCTTTCAAAGTCTAGTTCACCTCGCATCGCCTGACTCGTAATCTGCGATATTTCTTCTTCGCAACCTGCTTCTCTTCCTAAAAGATCAATCACTTCCTCTGCTATCAGGGTGCCATCAACATCCATGACACAGAGCCCCATTACTTGAGTCATCACTCCTCCTCTTTTCTAAACAGCCCAAAAATCGTATGAAAGAATCATACGATTTAATTTATTAGTTGACTAGACTATGGTACAAGTCAAGATAAGACTTGCAAGCTGTGTCCCATGAGAAATCGCATTCCATAGCTTGTTTTTGTAGATTTCTCCAAACGTCTGGCTGATTCTTATAAACATCCAAGGCTGTTTGGAAACTCCAGTTAAGCCAGTATGGTGTTAAATTATCAAAGCTAAATCCAGTTCCAGTTCCTTCGATCGGATTGAAGGATTGAACCGTATCACGCAAGCCACCCACTTCATGAACCAATGGTAGAGTCCCGTAGCGCATCGCCATCATTTGAGACAAACCACATGGTTCAAAACGACTTGGCATGAGGAAGAGATCACAAGCTGCGTAGATTTCTTGAGCAAGTTTGACGTCAAAAGTGATATTCGCTGATAGCTTGTCAGGATAGACTTGAGCAAACCAAGAGAAGGAATGTTCAAAAGCTGGGTCACCTGTTCCTAAAAGGACTATTTGAACGTCCTCCTGTAAGAAACGATGCAAGCTTTCTACAACGACATCAAAGCCTTTTTGGCGTGTCAACCGAGAGACAATCCCAACTAGCGGAACATCTGCTCTCACAGGTAACCCAACTCTCTCTTGCAATTTTGCTTTGTTTTGTGCTTTTCCTGACAAGTCATCCTTATCAAAATGATAGTCTAAAAGAGCATCTGTCTCTGGATTATAGAGATCAGTATCGATTCCATTAACAATACCCGAAACCTTACCTGACTCCATACGAAGAATCTGATCCAAGCCACAACCGAACTGACTAGTCATAATCTCATGAGCATAGCTAGGAGATACGGTTGAGACACGATCCGCGTAGAGAATACCTGCTTTCATCCAGTTAAGACAGTCATTCCAACGAAGGGTTCCATCAGCATACCGTTCAAAACCGACGCCAAACAAATCCCACAACATTCCTTCAGAAAATTGACCTTGGAATTCCAAATTATGAATAGTTAAAACGGTTCTGATTCCTTGATATGCCTGAATCCATCTGTATTTTTCCTTCAAGAGGAAAGGAATCATAGCGGTGTGATAATCATGGGCATGGAGAATATCTGGAATGAAATCAATTCGCTCCATGGCTTCAAGAGCAGCCAGTTGGAAGAAGGCAAAACGTTCACCATCATCGAAATCTCCGTAAACATGACCTCGGAAGAAATACGTTTGATTGTCTACGAAGTAGAAGGTAACACCATTCAAAACGGTCTTCTTAATACCACAGTACTGTCTACGCCATCCTACACTCACTTCAAAGTGAAGAACATCCTCAATCTGGTCGCCGAACTTAGCCTCTACCATGTCATAGTAAGGTAAAACAACCGCAACTTCGTGCCCTGCCTTTACCAGTGATTTGGGAAGAGCGCCAATGACGTCTCCCAAACCACCTGTTTTTGAAAAGGGCGCACCCTCTGCTGCTACGAATAAAATTTTCATGAATGAATATCCTCTGTAACTTTTTCGCCTTTTTTGACTACAACTGGGTGTTCTGCAGTACCGCGAATAACGACACCGTCAGCAACTTCAACCCCTTTGTCCAAGATTGCATACTCAACTTGGGCACCTTGACCAATCACAACACGTGGGAAGAGAAGACTGTCTTTAACTAGACTATCCTTATGAACGTGAATATTACGTGATAGGACCGACTGAACTACTTCACCCTCTATGATACTACCAGAGGCGAACTGCGAAGTACTTACCTTAGAGGTGTTTGAGTAGTAAGTTGGTTCTTCATTCTTAACCTTGGTATAAATTTTTTGGTTAGGTGAGAAGAGAGAGTAGAATTTTTGAGACTCCAGCATATCAATATTGGCTTGATAATAGGATTGAACAGAGTGAACATTGGCTAGGTAGCCAGTGTATTCATAAGCAAAAGCACCTTCTTTAGCTGCCAACTCACGTAAAACATAGCGTAATTTTTCTGGGTATTCTTTTTGAACTTCTTCTTCCAAACGCTTAATCAACCACGGAGTATCAACGACGAATATATCTGTAGACATGTTGAAAAGTTCATCTGTTGATTTGGCATCAAAAAGTTTATGAGAAAGAACACGGTCTGTTTCATCGACTTCCAAGATGGCATTAACATCTGAAATATCCTTTTTAGGTAATTTCTTATAAACAACTGTAATCGGACGACCGGCAGTAGTATGTAAATGGAATACTTGATTGAGGTCAATATTCACCACGATATCACAGTTAAGTGCAACCGTCTGATTTGATCCTGAACGTTTCAAATAAGTGAGAAGCTGTTGGTAATACTCTTTTCCAACTGTGCTACTTTCAACACGCGTATTATAAATACCTAGATAGTAGTGACTGAGAAGGGTAGATAAGCCCCACTCACGTCCTGAACGAATGTGGTCAAAGACTGAACTGATATTGTCTTGTTGGAAAATTCCAAAGACACTACGAACACCAGCATTTGCAAGGCTAGAAAGAGGGAAATCAATTAAACGATATTTTGCTCCAAATGGCAAGCTAGCCACCGGACGGTGTTCTGTTAACGTTGACATATCATGAAAACCAACTGTGTTTCCTAAAATGGCTGAATATTTATCAATCTTCATCTGATGCTACCCCCACTACTTCATTGTATCCTACTACTTGTACTTCGTCTGTTCCATCAATTTCGACACCTTCAGAAATAACAGCACCCTCACCAATGATGGCACGTTTAATTTTTGCACCTTTTCCGATAATGGCACCACTCATGATTACAGAGTCTACTACTTCAGCACCCTCACGCACTTGCGCTTCTGTTGAGAGAATGGAATGCTTAACAGTTCCATCCACGAGACAGCCATCCACAACTAAAGAATCTTCTACATGAGCGTGTTTTCCAATAAAGTTTGGTGGTGAAATCAAGTTCCGTGAGTAGATTTTCCACTGACGATCACGACTATCCAAAGCGTTGTTTGGATCAATGTATTCCATATTTGCTTCCCATAGAGACTCGATAGTACCAACGTCTTTCCAGTAGCCTTTGAATTCATAAGCATAGACGCTTTCTCCAGACTCAAGGTAATTTGGAATAACGTTTTTACCAAAGTCTGACATATCTACCTTGTTCTTTTCAGCAGCTACTAGCATATTACGAAGACGTTGCCAATCAAAGATATAAATCCCCATAGAAGCTTTAGTAGACTTAGGTTCTGCTGGTTTTTCTTCGAATTCGACGATACGATTGTTTGCGTCAGTATTCATGATACCAAAACGGCTAGCTTCTTTGAGGGGTACATCCAAGACAGCTACTGTCAAACTGGCATTGTTGTCCTTGTGAGATTGGAGCATGTCATCATAGTCCATCTTGTAAATATGGTCACCAGAAAGGATCAAAACATATTCTGGGTTAACACTGTCGATGTAGTCAATGTTTTGGTAGATAGCATGGCTAGTCCCTTCAAACCAACGGTTTCCTTCACTTGCAGAGTAGGGTTGAAGGATGGAAACACCTGTGTTAATACCATCTAGTCCCCAGCTCGAACCATTTCCGATATGGTTGTTCAAGGCAAGAGGTTGATACTGCGTAATAACACCGACGTTGTGAATCCCAGAGTTAGCACAGTTTGAAAGAGCAAAGTCAATGATACGGTAGCGCCCACCGAATTGCACTGCTGGTTTGGCAATGCTTTGAGTGAGTTTTCCAAGACGTGTTCCTTGCCCACCGGCAAGGATCAAAGCTAGCATTTCATTCTTCATTTTCTACTCCTTTTTGGGTTTTATTTGTGACAGTTTTAGTTGGTTTCAAGCGACGTTTAATCTTCCAGATACTTGCTCCCATAGCTGGCAAGGTAAAGGTCAAGGTCTGCTCATAATCTTTCCATAATCCTTCTTGAGTTTGAACCGTTTGGTTGTATTCTTTCCAGACACCACCCCATTGTTCCAATTCTGTATTCCAAACTTCTTCATAAACTCCTGCGACAGGAAGTCCGATTGTAAAGTCTTTTCGTTCAACAGGCGCCATATTAAAGACACAGACTAGCATTTCACCCTTTTTACTCTTACGAATAAAGGAAAGGACACTCTGATCTCTATTATCCGCATCGATAATTTCGATGCCGTCGTAGCTGGTGTCAATTTCCCAAAGGCAACGATGCTCTTTATAGAATTGATTCAGTTGTGAAGTGAAATGCTTCATCTTAGCATTCATTGGATCTTCCAAGTTAGACCATTCTAGCTGTTCCTCAGACTTCCACTCTAAGAACTGACCATATTCGCTTCCCATGAACAAGAGTTTCTTACCTGGATGACAAATCTGATAAGTGTAGAGATTGCGTAGTCCTGCAAATTGATTGTATCGATCTCCCCACATCTTGTGCATCATGCTCTTCTTACCATGTACGACTTCATCATGTGAGAAAGGTAAGAGATAGTTTTCATTGAAAACATACATAAAGCTGAAAGTCACCAGATTAAAGTCATACTTGCGGTAAATCGGATCTTCCTCGTAGAAACGGAGAATATCATTCATCCAACCCATATTCCACTTGTAGTCAAATCCTAGACCGCCCATTTCTTTCATACCAGTAATCTTTGTTGCTGATGAACTTTCTTCTGCAATCATCATCACATCTGGATGAGCTAACTTGATAACAGTGTTCAAACGTTGAAGGAAATAGTAGCCTTCGTAGTTGAGATTGCCACCGTCTTTGTTTGGAGTCCAAGGAGCATTATCATAGTCTAGGTAGAGCATATTGCTCACAGCATCTACACGAATACCATCTAAATGATAAAACTCAATCCAGAATTTAATGCTAGAAATCAAGAAGGACTGAACTTCATTCTTCCCAAGGTCAAAGTTAAGAGCTCCCCAACCGTAGTTATGGGCCTTATTGTGGTCTTGGTATTCAAAAGTTGGTGTTCCATCGTAATAAGCAAGGGCGTCATCGTTGATGGTAAAATGACCTGGAACCCAATCCACAATTACACCGATATTGTTTAAATGACATTCCTCAACAAAATCTTGGAATTCTTCTGGTCGCCCGTAAGAATGCTCCATAGCAAAGTAACCCATAAGCTGGTAGCCCCAACTTAATCCAAGCGGGTGAGCCATTAAAGGCATAAACTCGATGTGAGTGTAGTTCATCTCAACAAGGTATGGAATGAGTTCTTCCTTGAGTTGTGCAAAGCTGTATGGACTACCATCTGGATTTCTCTTCCAAGATCCAGCGTGGGCTTCATAAATATTGACTGGTCTCTCAAAAAAGCCCCAGCGTTTTCTCCTAGCTAGCCAAAGACCATCTTTCCATTTTTTCTCTGGAATATCAGTCAGGATGGCTCCAGTCTCTGGGCGGGCCTCAAAACGAACCGCCAATGGATCAATTTTCATAATCTGGTGCCCATTTGCACGCGTGATATGATACTTATAAATCTGCCCTTCATGAGCCAGACTTGTGAAGACTTCCCAAACACCCGATTCATTCCGTACCATAGGAATTTGGTGCTCTGTCCAGTTTGTAAAATCACCAACTAAGTGCACAGCCTGAGCGTTAGGTGCCCAAACACGGAAAGTAAAACCAATTTCTCCGTCTTTTTCCTCTTTATGTGCTCCTAGATAGTGCTGAAGATGAAAATTTTCTCCAGTAGTGAAGGTTCTCAATGCTTCTTGATTATTCATCCAATCCCCTTTCTTTTTGTAAGCGTTTTCTATAATTCTATTATACTATCTTTTAAAAGAACTTTCAAGCAGTTTACGGAATTTCTTAAAAAATATCTTGAAAATTTTAGAAAATACATCTTAACATTATATAATTTTCATTTAATCGTTGAAAAATAAATGATTTACATATATTTTCTTAGTATAATACCAAAACATTCGTTATTTTTCAATTTTTAACTAGATTTTTTAGTAAAAATAAAAATCAGGAAGCTAAATTCCTGATTTTATAAATTATTTCACATCAAAAACAATGGATTTGACATTTGTCATTGCTTCGATACTATATTTAATCCCTTGCACACCAGCACCAGAACCTTTTACACCAAGGAATGGGAAATTATCTGGTCCACGTTGTGTTTTGTTATTAATATGAACAGTACCGACTTCAAGCTTTTCAGCGATTTCAAATGCCTTCTTAAAGTCATTTGTAAAGACAGAGGATTGAAGACCAAACTCAGATTCGTTGGCAATTGCTACTGCTTCATCCGCATCAGCGACACGGATAATTGGGAGAACAGGTCCAAACGGTTCTTCCCATGCTAATTTCATATCTTTTGTAACTTGGTCAAAAAGCGCTGGCCAGAGAAGATTGCCTTCACGCTTGATTGGTGTAAGAGCTTTAGCACCTTTTTCTTGTGCATCTTCGATCAATCCCCAGATGAAATCAGCTGAAGCATTATCAATAACAGGTGTGATATCTGCATTGTCAAATGGGTCGCCAACGGTTAGCTTAGCAACTTCTGCTTGAAGTAATTCAGCCAATTTATCCGCTACACTTTCCACAACCAAGACACGCTTGATGGCAGTACAACGTTGTCCTGAATAGCTAAAGGCTCCACCGACGATTTGTTTAGCTGCGTGTTCCAAGTCTGCATCTTCGAGAACGATAGCTGCATCTTTCCCACCAAGTTCAAGCATGATAGGACGCATTCCAGCTAAACGACCGATTCGCTCACCAATTGGAGTTGAACCTGTAAAGTTGATAAAGTTAACTTCTTTGTGTTCAATGATATAGTCGCCGATTTCAGAACCACGGCCAGTTATCGTATTAAATACTCCTGCTGGAATACCTGCCTCATCAAAAGCCTTGGCTAATAACAGACCTGAGATAGATCCTTGTGTTGGTGGTTTAAACATGACGACATTTCCTGCAATCAAAGCTGGAGCAATCTTAGATCCAGAAAGGTTAACTGGATAGTTAAATGGCGCGATAGCTAAAACGACACCAACTGGCTCACGACGGACAACGGCTAGTTTGTTTTTACTTGCAGCTTCAAAACCGCCACCTTCCATTGCTTGTCCAGTGATACGGAGACCTTCTTCTGCAGCAAAACGAATCAAATCTGCTGTACGTACTACTTCTCCAACGGCTGCTTTTATCCCTTTAGCAACCTCTTTGGCAAGAATTGTACCAATTTTTTCTTTATCACGTTCCAAAATGTCTGCTGTCTTATGCAAATAGGCTGCACGCTCAACTGGTGCTAAATCACGCCATGCTGGGAGAGCTGCACGCGCAGCTTTCATAGCCTCATCTACTTCAGCTTGACTCATAGCTGGTACTGTCCCCAGCTTTTCCTGATTAATGGGTGAATAGATTGTAATTTCCTTTTCAGATGATTTCCAATTTCCATTTACTAAATTTTGATATCTTGCCAATTTTCTTCCTCCTGAAAATGATTAAGACTTATTTTATCAAATTTTCAGAAAATTACAACCCTTTTTGTGAAAAAATTGAGATTTTTTTCACAATCTTGATCCTTCAAATTATTTGAAACTTAATTCTACTCTTCATTAAAAACCTCATAAATGACAAAAAGGATTAGATAATCTAACCCTTTTTACTACATTAATTTATGAGAGCACTTTTAAAACTGCGACACTAATGTCATCAATAACATTTTCTTGTTTTGAACGACTGTTGGTAAGGAACATTTCAAGCTTACCTGCATTTTCAAAGTAGAAGGAGGTTCCCTTAGCATTAAATACCACTAATAGATGTTCGGATCCACCGTGAATCTCGTAGACAATCCAGCCACTATTTTCAGCAGCCGTGTGAACAAAGACATGACGGTAAATTTCTTCATATGTTGGATAAGAGAAGGCACTGATTTGCGTTTTTAGGCGGATAATCTGACGAATAAACTCAATGCTGTCTTGGCGTTCATTGATCAGATCCCAGTTGACTTGGTTAACACTGTCCGGAGCATTATAGCTATTCATAGCACGTTCTCGGTCTGCAGGAGTTAGTTCTCCATGTTCACCAGTTGGAACCAACTTAGTTCGACCAAACTCTTGACCTAGTTCTATAAAGGCCATTCCTTGCATGAGAAGATTCATAGCTGTCGCTGTCTCAACCTTGCGCATAATCTGGTCGGAACTCTTATCAGGATGAAGGGTTGCTAGCAAGTCATGAAGATTGTAATTGTCATGAGCTTCAACATAGTTGAGAACCTGGTTTGGACTGAGATAAGACCCCAATTCTCGGCTACCAAGAATAGCCTTGGCGACGATTGGTTCTGTAGCAGCACCACTCACAAATCCTGATTTGATTGCCCCATAAACTTCTCCTCCTTTGATCGCATCACGCTGATTATCGTTGAAAAAACCTATATTTGGCATCTGGTGGGCGTTATCCTTCTTAGCCTTGTCATAAGGAGCTAGACCTGTTCCCATATCCCAGCCTTCTCCATAAGTGAGAATACGCGGATCGACCTCATCCAGTGCCCAACGAATTGCCTGCATAGTTTTGACATCATGAATGCCCATCAAGTCGAAACGGAAACCGTCAATATTGTATTCCTTCACCCAATAAAGGATGGAATCAATCATATACTTGCGGAACATCTCATGTTCACTTGCAGTTTCATTTCCTACTCCCGTACCGTTTTGAAAAGTTCCATCACGATTCATACGATAGAAATAATCGGGAACAGTTGTCTGGAATGGAGCGTCCACTGTTGAGAAGGTATGGTTATAAACCACGTCCATAATGACACCGATTCCTGCATCATGATAAGCCTGAATCATGGTCTTGAGGTCTCGAATAACTTGTCCGGGATCATCTGGATTGCTAGAGAAGCTCGTTTCTGGTGCGTTGTAGTTTTGAGGATCATAACCCCAGTTATAGGTTACATTTCCATCCTGATCGTATTCCTTATGGCGATCAAAGATAGGCTGAAGTTGAACATAATTACAGCCGAGCGCTTTAATATAGTCAAAGGCGGTTGCTTGACCGTATTGGTTAACCGTTCCAGTCTGAGCAGCACCCAAGAAGGTTCCACGGAGTTCTTCAGGAACACCAGATGTAGGCGATTTGGTAAAATCACGAATATGCATTTCACAGATAACTGCTTTACATGGATTTTCCAAGCGCCAAGGAGCTTCTGTCCCATGTTTGACTTCGAATCCTTCTACTTGTCTGTCTTGATGAGAAAGAATTACGGAACGTTTTCCGTCAGGACTTGAAGCGATAGTGTAAGGGTCTCTCGTCAAAGTCTGGTGGTGAGGAAATTCAATTTGATACTGATAAGCCTTACCTGCAAGATTTTCATCTAAGTCTAGACTCCACACACCAATGGTATTGTACTTATGACTGTATGAATAGCTATTACCACGCTCTAAATCAAAGGTTTTCCAAATCTGTGCATCGTTACTTGTATTTTCATAAACAACCACTTGGACTGCTGTAGCTGTTGGAGCCCAGAGTTTAAAACTGGTCTGGGAATCAGATCCTTGGCAGCCCAAGTCTCCCTGGTATCCCCAGTGATGATCAAAGCTTGCGCTATGGATGGCTTTATCAAAGGCAAATGGATTCTGATCCTTATAATATGGACTAGCAATAGCTGGATTTTCTGAATAATACACAGTCTCGTCTCCCTCTAAAATCCATGCTTCTGTCAGCAAGGGATAGTAGTTAAAACGTACAAGATATTCTTTTAATACACCATCTATCTCGGCTTTGAAGGTGAAACTATCCACCTTCTCCTGACTGGTCACGGTAAAAGAAAACTGAAGACCAAAATAAGTGGTCTCTGAAGTTAAAGAGCTTTTGTTTTCATCTCGGTCTGTGCTAAATGAGCAAGCTGTATAATCTCCATTTTTTCTATGAAAATGGAGTAGAACGGGATAATTGTACATGTTTTTTCCTAATTTCTAATTTCTATTTTAATTTTATTTGGTGCTGATGGATTCAGTTGGCATTTCATCACGATGGACAACAGATTTTAACCATGCCAAAACACATCAGGAGAGACAGTTTCAGATTATCTGACACCTAGTTTTCTACTATCATTACATACTTTCTAGCCAAGCTTCATCGCGAACTTCGATACCTAGTTCTTGTGCTTTTTGCAGTTTACTGCCCGCATCTGCTCCTGCTACGACAAGATCCGTTTTCTTAGATACGCTACCTGTTACTTTGGCACCTAGACTTTCGAGTTTGCTTTTGGCTTCAGAGCGCGTGAGGCGTTCCAATTTTCCTGTTAGAACTACTGTCAAACCGGACAAGATTGCATCTGCTACTACTGTCTGTCCTTTGTAGTCCAGATTAACTCCAGCTTCTTTCAGCTCGTCTAAGAGAATCTTTGATCCTTCGGTAGCAAAATAAGTCTGGAGACTTTGCGCAATTACACTCCCCAAGCCTTCGATACTTGCCACTTCATCTGGATCTGCTTGGGCTAGATTTTCAATAGAGTGGAAATGTTGGAGCAGGAGCTGACTAGCCTTGCTTCCAACATGGCGAATTCCCAGACCAAACAAGAGCTTTTCAGCAGAGTTTTCCTTGGATGCTTGAATGGCCTGATACAGTTTAGAGGCTGACTTTTCCTTGACACCTTCTAAAAGGAGGAAATCGTCTTCTTTCAAACGGTAAATATCTGCCACATCCTTAACCAGATTAGCAGCAAAAAGTTTTTCAACGATAGATGGACCAAGCCCCGTAATATTCATGGCGTCTCGAGAGGCAAAGTGAATCAAACCTTCCATGATTTGAGCAGGACAACGAGGATTGATACAACGAAGAGCCACTTCATCTTCAAAATGAAGCAATTGACTGTCACAACTTGGACAGTTAGTCGGAATATCTAGTTTTTCTTCAGAAACACGCTTGGACTCTACTACACGCAAAACAGCAGGGATGATATCTCCAGCCTTATAGACAATAACCGTATCATCTTTGCGGATATCTTTTTCAGCAATATAGTCCACATTGTGCAGGGTCGCACGGCTAACAGTGGTCCCAGCAAGCTGAACAGGAGTCAGATTGGCAGTTGGGGTCACAACACCCGTACGGCCAACTGTCCAGTCAACTGAAAGGAGTTGAGCTTCTTTTTCTTCAGCGGGAAATTTATAGGCGACTGCCCACTTGGGCGCTTTAACGGTAAAGCCGAGTTCTTCTTGACCTGCAAGGTCGTTGACCTTGATTACCACCCCATCGATATCGTAAGGTAGATTTTCCCGTTCTTGTCCTACTTTTTGAATAAAATCCCATATCTCATCTATACTTTTAGCCAGAATTCGCTTAGGATTAACCACAAAACCAAGCTGTTCAAGATGCTTCAAGACTTTTTCTTGACTATCACGAGTTGACGGACTAGCTTCTTGATAGAGAAACGTTGCAAGATTGCGCTTTGCTACTACTGCTGTATCCAGCTGACGCAAGGTTCCTGCTGCCGCATTACGAGGATTGGCAAATTCAGGCTCTCCATTTTCTTGGCGGGCTTGGTTAACTTGATCAAACGAAGCGCGTGGCATATAACACTCTCCACGAACGGTGATATCTAGTTCTTCTGGCAAGGTCAAAGGAATGTCCTTGACACGCTTGAGGTTTTCTGTGATATTCTCTCCAATAGAACCATCCCCACGTGTCGCACCGACTACTAAAATTCCCTTTTCATATGTAAGCGAGATAGACAAACCATCGATTTTCAGCTCGCAAATATAGGTCGGTTGGGGTAATTCCTTTCGAACACGCGCATCAAAAGCTTCTAACTCTTCACGTGAAAAAGCATCCTGCAAACTATAAAGAGGATACTGATGACTATATTTTTCAAAACCATCTAAAATCTTACCACCAACACGATGGGTTGGACTATCCGCTAAAACTTGATCTGGATAGGCAGCTTCCAACTCAACTAACTCTCGGTAGAGACGATCATACTCACTATCTGACACCGAGGGATTGTCACTCGTATAGTACTCGGTCGCATAGCGGTTGAGCAAGGCAACTAACTCATTCATTCTTTCATTCATAAAACTATTCTACCATAAATCAAGCCCTCCTCACAATAGAGAAGGACTGAAAAATGGTTTGTAGTGTAATATTTTCTTAAAAAGAGAAATTATAACTCTTTGTTAAAATGATTTCGCACATAAACGAGAGATAGACAAGATAGGATGATAACCCCGCTTCCAATTATCAGAAAAGAAGTGAGATGAACACTTGGTAGGACTGTCATAAAGCCTTTTGCAATCGGCATAAATAGGATGGCTAAGGTAAAAATTGTGCTTAGTACCCTACCCAAGTATTCCCCCTCAACCTTGGTTTGCACCTGAGTAAAAAAGTGAATATTAAAAATCGTCATAAACAGTTCACAAACTAAATTTCCAGAAAAGGAAAGAAAAGTTGGCAGTGGTAATCCCATCATAAAAACTCCAACGCCAGTCAAAGCCAAAAGAATCAAAAGATTATAAACACTTGCCTTTATTTTACTAGCTAGAAGAGCTCCTATAATCGAACCAATAGCGCCCATAGTCAAAATACTTGCATAAGCTCCTTCTACCCCGTATAGTCGATTTGAAAAAGGGAGGAGAAATTCAAAAGCTGCAAAAAAGAAATTAACACTGGAAGCTACTAACAAAAGGAAAAAGATCTCTTGCTGGTGCCAAATATAGCGAATTCCTTCTTTCATATCAGAAAAAATATTTTTCCAGCTGAAAGTCTTTTTCTCTTGTAACTGAGTCTCTTTTTTGGGAAGTAAAGCTACTAAGGTAAATGCGATGAAAAAACTAATGGCATCTAAAACAAGCGTCATATGGAGACTGGCAAATTGTAAAACGAGGAAAGAAAGTACAGGGGAGCTAACACCTACAACCTGCAAAACGAGCTCTAAACGAGCATTATAGGTCACAATCTCGTCTTTCTCTACAACCTCAGTTATAATGGCTTTATTGGCTGTACGAGAAAATGCAAAGGCAACCGCCTGAACAATATTGGCAAAGATCAGAGCAGCAATCATCAAGCTATCATTTCTGATGAAAGAAATAGCTAAACAGAGAATACCACAAATCAAGTCTGTCGTCATCAAAATTTTGCGACGCGAAAAGCGGTCTGAAATCACTCCGCCAAAGGGATTGACCAGAATCGATGTAACCAACTCAGAAATTTGATAAATTCCAAGAACAGTCTGTCCTATCGTCCCCATCGATGCCAACCAAACACTGTTTCCATAGTCATAGAGCATATTCCCTATTTTATTAACAGCCCCACGACTAATCAACTGGATTGCATGTCGATTCATATAAAAAGCTCCTCTCAAATTTTGAAACTATTGTATCAAAACTGAAAGGAGTCTCTTCATTTTTCCCTTATTTGGGAAATTTAAGGATTTACAAATTTTTCATAATGTTCCTGATAGTAAGCCACTTGCTCTGGAAGTCCAAGTACTTCAAAAATATGCATAGCTTCCCGCATCTGACTACAACCTTCTTCTTTCAAGTCTCTCTGGTAGAGGGCAAAACCTTTAATATAATGGAAGATATTGCGCTCATAAAGCTTGATACCATTTCCAATCAACTTCTCCACATAGCCCTCAAAATAGTCCGCATCCGCAAAGGACCGATTTTCCAAACAATGCTGGTAACAGTTAAGAGCTAAAATCAAAACGAGTTTACGATGCCTACCAATTTCCTTGTAGTACTCTTCTCGCTCCATCACTTCTCTGCCAATCCGAGTTACATAGTCCACATTGTAGAAAGTATAGAGGTTACCGAAAAGAATCAACTCATACATGGTCCATTCTTCTGTTTGAAAAAGATAATCTGCTACCTTTTCCAAATCACTCTGACTCATCCTGTAATGAGCATCTCTTTGACAAATCAGCCCTTGTAGCAGAATCCAATTCAGCTCAAAATAGAGGGGATTGGTCGAACTCTTTGCTTTCTCAAGCTGTTCCTTTTGAAGCTTTTGAAAACCTGCAATATCATTTGAGTAGTAAAGCGGAATAATCTGTGCCATCAAGGCCACATGTTCATGATTTTGAAAATCTCTAGCCTTGTCCATGAAATTTTCAATAGTCACATGAATATTATCCAAAATCTCAAAGAAACGGGAAACTGCTAGATCAGACTCCCCAAGCTCGAAGCGAGATAACTGAGAGGTTGAACATGATTCACCTGCCGCCTCTTTTAAGGAGTACTTCCCACTTGTTCGAAATTCACGAAATACCTTTCCAAGATGTTCCATTTCTTACACCTGCTCTGATAATTCTTCCCACTCAAGCATAGCTTCTTCCTGACGATGGCTGATTTTGTCCAGTTCAGTCTGCAATTCCATGAGCTTTTCAGCATCGTTGGTTTCCAGCATTTGTTCAGAAATGGCTTGACTTTGAGTTTCTAACTCTTCAATTTCAGCTTCTAGATTTTCGATTTGTCGCATGAGTTTACGGGCTTCTTTCTGACTTTCTTTCTGAGCTTGGTAGTCATTAACTGAACTTGCTTCTTTTGCTTGATTACTCATTGAAGCTTCCTCTATCTGGTTGACTTCCATTTCAGCCTTTTTATCAACATAGTAGTCATAATCTCCTAGATAGAGGGTCGAACCATTCTCAGACAATTCCAAAATATGAGTGGCTACACGATTGATAAAGTAACGGTCGTGACTGACGAAAAGAAGGGTTCCATCAAAATCAATCAGAGCATTTTCTAATACTTCCTTGCTATCAATATCCAAGTGGTTGGTCGGCTCGTCCAAAATCAAGAAGTTATTGTTTTCCATTGAAAGTTTGGCAAGCAACAGACGAGCTCGTTCACCACCAGACAGCATTCCGACTAACTTTTTAACATCATCTCCTGTGAAAAGGAAGGCACCAAGGCGGTTGCGGATCTCAACTTCTGGAGTCAGTTTAAAATCATTCCAGAGTTCATCCAGAACCGTATTACTTGGTGTTAGCTTGCTTTGGGTCTGATCATAGTAGCCAACCTCAACATTGGCCCCAAATCGCTTTTCTCCCTTGATAAAAGGAATCTGATCCACAATAGACTTGATAAGGGTTGACTTACCAATACCATTTGGTCCTACGATGGCAACAGCATTCATCTTACGAAGATCAAGGTTGATAGGCTCTGACAATATTTCCCCATCATAGCCAATAGCCGCATTTTCAACGGTCAAAACGACATTCCCCGACGTTTTTTCAGACTGGAAGGTCATATTGGCTGATTTCTTGCCAGCTTCAGGTTTGTCCAAACGCTCCATTTTTTCCAACTGTTTCCGGCGAGATTGGGCACGTTTGGTTGTCGAAGCTCGTACTAGATTACGATTGACAAAGTCTTCCAGAGCAGCGATTTCCTTCTGCTGCTTTTCATAGTTCTTAGCTTCCGTTGCTAACTTTTGCTCTTTTTGTTCAACGAAACGAGAGTAATTTCCCACATAACGGTCTAAAGAATGCTTGGTCAAATCCAGTGTAACCGTCGCAACCTTGTCCAAAAAGTAACGGTCGTGACTGACAATAATGAGGGCACCGCTATAGTTTACCAAGTAATTCTCTAACCAGGCAATGGTTTCGATATCCAAGTGGTTGGTTGGTTCGTCCAAGACCAAGAGATTGGGCTTTTCAAGGAGCATTTTTGCTAGAGCCAGACGAGTATTTTGACCACCAGAAAGCTCAGCAATTTTCATCTGCCACATAGATTCATCAAACTTGAAACCATTTAAGATAGCACGGATATCAGCTTCATAGGTAAAGCCGCCTGCTTGACGGAAATTCTCTGACAAACGGTCATAATCCGCCATCAGTTTATCCAATTCAGCGCCAGACTTTTCACCCATCTCCAGTTCCATCTGACGAAGTTGTTTCTCAGTCCGACGCAAATCATCAAAGACATGAAGCATTTCATCGTAGATGGTATTTTCAGACTCAAAACGGCTATCTTGGGCTAGATAAGACAGAGAAATATCTTTTTTCTTATTGATTTCCCCACTAGTTGGCTCCTCTTCTCCAACCAAAATCTTCAAAAGAGTAGACTTACCCGCTCCATTTCTCCCAACGAGGGCAATCCGATCTCGTTCATCTACTTGCAGATTGATATTATCAAAAAGAACCTCTCCTGCAAATGAACGTTCAATTTTATTAGCTTGTAAAATAATCATATAGGTAGTATAGCATGTTTCCCTAAGGGGTTCAAGACTATAGGATCCATTTCATTTCAAGCTTTTTCAGAAAGTTATGCTAACGTTTTACTAAAATGATAATTCGTGATATAATGAAAGCGATTAAAAGAATTTACAAAAAAAGGAGATCCTCTATGACTTACCAAGAAAATTATCAAAAATGGTTAGATTTTGCTGAACTTCCAGACTACCTTCGTCAGGATTTGGAAAACATGGATGAAAAAACAAAGGAAGATGCCTTTTATACCAATCTTGAATTTGGTACTGCAGGTATGCGTGGCTTAATAGGTGCTGGTACAAACCGCATCAACATCTACGTTGTCCGTCAAGCGACTGAAGGTTTAGCTCGTTTGATTGAGTCAAAAGGTGGAAATGAAAAAGAACGCGGTGTGGCAATTGCCTACGATAGCCGTCACTTCTCACCTGAGTTTGCCTTTGAATCTGCTGCAGTTCTTGCTAAACACGGTATCAAATCATACGTATTTGAAAGCCTTCGTCCAACTCCTGAACTGTCATTCGCTGTTCGTCACCTCAACTGTTTCGCAGGTATCATGATTACTGCCAGTCACAACCCTGCTCCATTTAACGGTTACAAGGTTTATGGAGAAGACGGTGGACAAATGCCTCCACACGATGCAGATGCTTTGACGGCTTACATCCGTGCAATCGAAAATCCATTCGCAGTTGAAGTTGCTGATGTGGAAGCTGAAAAAGCTTCTGGCTTGATTGAAGTCATCGGCGAAGCTGTTGACACTGAGTACCTCAAAGAGGTTAAAGATGTTAACATCAACCCAGCCTTGATTGAAGAATTCGGTAAAGACATGAAGATTGTCTACACTCCACTTCACGGTACTGGTGAGATGTTGGCTCGTCGTGCACTTGCTCAAGCAGGATTTGACTCAGTACAAGTCGTTGAGGCGCAAGCAACAGCTGACCCAGACTTCTCAACTGTTAAATCTCCAAACCCAGAAAGTCAAGCAGCCTTTGCACTTGCTGAAGAACTTGGTCGCCAAGTTGGCGCTGATGTTCTAGTTGCAACAGACCCTGACGCTGACCGTGTCGGTGTTGAAGTCCTTCAAAAAGATGGTAGCTACCTTAACCTTTCAGGTAACCAAATTGGCGCTATCATGGCTAAATACATCTTGGAAGCCCACAAAAATGCTGGAACTCTTCCTGAAAATGCAGCCCTCTGCAAATCTATCGTATCAACTGACTTGGTAACGAAGATTGCTGAAAGCTACGGCGCAACCATGTTCAACGTTTTGACAGGTTTCAAATTTATCGCTGAAAAAATCCAAGAATTTGAAGAAAAACACAATCACACTTACATGATGGGATTTGAAGAAAGCTTCGGTTACTTGATTAAACCATTCGTACGTGATAAAGATGCTATCCAAGCCGTTCTTGTCGTTGCTGAGCTTGCTGCCTACTACCGTTCACGTGGTTTGACACTTGCTGACGGTATCGAAGAAATCTACAAAGAATACGGCTACTACGCTGAAAAGACTATCTCTGTTACCCTTTCTGGTGTTGATGGTGCTGAACAAATCAAAGCCATTATGGCTAAGTTCCGTAACAATGCTCCAAAAGAATGGAACACAACAGCTATCACTGTCGTAGAAGACTTCAAGGCTCAAACTGCTACTGCTACTGACGGTACTGTTACAAACTTGACAACTCCTCCAAGTGATGTTTTGAAATATACACTTGCTGACGGTTCATGGATTGCTGTTCGCCCTTCTGGTACTGAACCAAAAATCAAATTCTACATTGCCGTTGTGGGTGAAAGCAATGAAGATTCACAAGCTAAGATTGCCAACATTGAAGCAGAAATCAATGCTTTTGTTAAATAAGAAACTATAAAAGATGAGACCAACCAATCTCATCTTTTTTTCGTATCAAATCTAAGCATTTTTAGAAACTTTATGGCATACTAGACTTATCAATGAAAGCGAGGTAATCTCATGGAACAATTTTTAGAAAACATTAAAGACCTTGAAGTCACTACAGTTGCGCGTGCACAAGAAGCTCTTGATAAAAAAGAAACTGCAACCTTCTTTATCGGTCGCAAAACTTGTCCTTACTGTCGTAAATTTGCTGGTACTTTGGCGGGTGTCGTAGCTGAGACCAAAGCCCACATCTACTTCATCAACAGTGAAGAACCAAGCCAACTCAATGAGTTGCAAGAATTCCGTTCACGTTATGGAATCCCGACTGTTCCAGGCTTTGTCCACGTTGCAGATGGTCAAATCAATGTCCGTTGCGACTCTTCAATGTCAGCACAAGAAATCAAAGAATTTGCAGGATTGTAAAAGACAATAAAAGAAGGCTCTCGCCTTCTTTTTTATATATCTGTCAGTGGTGTTGCAGTATCGGGAGAGGTATCGTAAACCTTAAAGTCTACTCCTACACCCAAATCAGCTTGTGCTAACTGATTGACCATGGTCATATGAGCCAGTTCCTTGATATTGTTCTCTTTGGACAAATGCCCAAGGTAGATTTTCTTGGTTCGATTTCCCATTGCACGAATCATGGCCTCAGCACCGTCTTCGTTAGAGAGGTGACCAAGATCAGATAGGATTCGCTGTTTGAGTCGCCAAGCGTAAGAACCTGCTCGCAAAATCTCCACATCGTGGTTGGACTCGATGAGGTAACCGTCCGCATTCTCGACAATTCCAGCCATACGGTCACTTACATAACCTGTATCGGTCAACATGACAAAACTCTTGTCATCTTTCATAAAGCGGTAAAACTGTGGCGCTGCGGCATCGTGGCTGACCCCAAAACTTTCAATGTCGATATCGCCAAAGGTTTTGGTTTTACCCATCTCAAAAATGTGCTTCTGCGATGAGTCCACCTTACCGAGGTACTTGCTATTTTCCATAGCCTGCCAAGTTTTTTCATTGGCATAAAGATCCATGCCATACTTTCGAGCCAACACACCGACTCCATGAATATGGTCTGAATGCTCATGCGTAATTAAAATCGCATCCAAATCTTCAGGCTTGCGATTGATTTCGCTCAAGAGACTGGTAATTTTCTTACCAGACAAGCCTGCATCCACTAAAATTTTCTTTTTTGGCGTTTCCAGATAAAAGGAATTTCCACTGGAACCTGATGCTAAAATACTGTATTTAAAGCCTATTTCACTCATTCTAGTCTTCTACTTCATCTTCCCAAATTTCTTCTTTCACTGCGTCCTTATCATAAGGGAGCACGATGGTAAAGGTTGATCCCTTACCGTATTCACTTTTGGCCCAAATAAAGCCATTGTGCTGTTTGATGATTTCCTTGGCAATAGCCAGACCTAGACCAGTTCCACCTTGTGCACGACTTCTTGCACGATCCACACGATAAAAGCGGTCAAAAATCTTCGGCAAATCTTGCTTTGGAATACCTAAACCTTGGTCTTTGATGGATAAAATCATCTGATCATCAGTGGTTTTCATGCTGACAGTAATTTTCCCACCATCTGGTGAGTACTTGATGGCATTGTTGAGAATATTATCAATCACCTGGGTCATCTTATCAGTATCGATCTCGATCCAAACAGAATTGATAGGATAATCTCTAACCAGCTCATATTTTTTCTCTTCGTCCTGGCTTCTCATCTTATCAAAGCGGTTGAGGATAAAGGTGATGAAGGCTGTAAAATTAATCAATTCCACATCCAACCGAGTAGTCGCATTATCAATACGAGAGAGATGCAAGAGATCTGTCACCATCCGCATCATACGGTTGGTTTCATCGAGCGATACCTTGATAAAATCAGGGGCTACAGGATCATATAAGGCTCCCTCGTCCAAGGCTTCAAGATAGGACTTAACACTAGTCAAAGGTGTCCGCAACTCATGGCTGACGTTTGAAACGAAGAGTCTCCGCTCACGTTCTTCCTTCTCCTGCTCGGTCGTATCGTGCAAAACGGCAACCAAACCAGAAATGAATCCAGACTCACGACGAATAAGTGCAAAACGCACACGAAGACTAAGATATTCTCCATTAGCATTTTGGGAATCAATCATCAATTCAGGAATCTGTGTAATGAGGTCACGCAGTTCATATTCATCCTCTATCTTAAGCAATTCTAGGATGCTTTTGTTCAATGCTTCTTCTTTTACGATACCCAGCTGTTTCTTAGCCATATCGTTAATCATAGTAATCTGACCACGGCGATTGGTTGCAAGAACTCCATCTGTCATATAAGAAAGAATACTGTTAAGCCTTTTTGTTTCTTGCTCCAGATTTTCCTGTGTTAAACGAATGACCTCAGACAAATCATTGAGGTTATTGGTGATGTTGGTGATTTCAGAGCTTCCCTGCATATCCAATACTCGAGAATAATCTCCTGCAATCAAATCTTTAATCTTTTGATTAATCTGCTTTAGACGAATATTATCCCGACGATTTTCCAGTAACAACAAGGTTACCACCAAGATAAAGCCAAGTAAGATCAGGATAAAGATAAAATCACTGTTTAGAATCGTTTGTCTAATATCTTCAATCATTATTTCTCATATAGTACCCAACACCACGACGTGTGAGGATGTATTCTGGACGGCTTGGAGTGTCTTCGATTTTTTCACGCAAACGTCGGATGGTCACGTCCACTGTACGAACATCACCAAAATAATCATAGCCCCAAACAGTCTCAAGCAAGTGTTCACGAGTAATGACTTGTCCAATATGGGAAGCCAAATGGTACAAGAGCTCAAACTCACGATGGGTCAAATCTAATTCCTCACCATATTTCTTAGCCACATAAGCATCTGGAACGATTTCCAGATCGCCAATCTGAAGGGGTTGGGATTTCTTTTCATCAGTTTCTTGACTATCAGCTGAAGCGAGGTCTGTACGGCGAAGTAAAGCCTTCACACGCGCCTGCAATTCACGGTTTGAGAAGGGCTTTGTGACATAATCATCTGCCCCAAGTTCTAAACCGATAACCTTGTCAAACTCACTATCCTTGGCTGAGAGCATAATGATAGGCACACTGCTAGTCTTACGAATGGTCTTAGCAACTTCTAAACCATCGATCTCAGGAAGCATCAAATCTAGAATAATAATATCAGGTTGCTCCGCCTCAAATAGCTCGATGGCTTCTCTACCGTTAAAGGCTGTTACAACCTCATAGCCTTCCTTGGTCATATTAAACTTAATAATATCCGAGATTGGTTTCTCATCATCTACAACTAATATTTTTTTCATATGTTCACCTTTTCTCTATCTATTATAACAAAAAAATGTAAAGAAGGCACAAATGGCTAATATCGGCCCTCATCTTTAAGAACTGTTTTATAAGCCTGCCAAATCTTTTGTTGAGGTTTAGCAAATGGATAATCAGAAAATTCCTGAGGAGAAACCCAGCGAATTTCTCTGTCATCAAACTGTTTCGAATCTGTCACCTGACCCGCTAGGATTTGAATATGCCATTTCCGATGGCTAAAGACATGCTTGACTTGATCAAATACTTGATGGGACCAATTAACTTCTAAATCATAATCCTGCTCAAAACTTTCTTGGGGTGTTGGACCAAAAGCAACGCTTTCTTCAGCAACCTGAGCAAATAGATTCAGCTGTTCCTCTTCCTGTGAGAACTCCTCTACTTCTATCAAGGGGAAATGCCAAAAACCAGCTAGCAGTTTCTCACTTTCGTTTTTCTCAAGTAGATATTGACCTTGAGCATTGCGCACAACCAAAGCCTTGAGATAGATTGGGAGAGGCTTTTTCTTGGGTTCTTTAATCGGATAAATATCCATTGTGCCATTCTGATACGCTGCGCTAAATTCCTTAACAGGGCTTTCTTCTGGTCTAGGATTAACTGGCGCCTCTATGTCAGAACCCAAATCCATCAAAGCTTGGTTAAAGTCACCCGGTCGTTCTGGATCAATCAAGATTTCCATCATAGCTTGGAAGACCTTTCGATTGCTGGGAACTCCGATATCATGATTGACCTCAAACAAGCGAGACAAAACTCGCATGACATTGCCATCAACTGCTGGCTCAGGTAAATTAAAAGCGATACTGGAAATTGCTCCCGCAGTGTAGGGACCAATCCCTTTTAAACTAGAAATTCCTTCATAGGTGTTTGGAAATTGACCACCAAAGTCAGCCATAATCTGCTGAGCCGCAACCTGCATATTACGCACTCTAGAATAATAACCTAACCCCTCCCATGCTTTTAGCAAACGCTCTTCAGGCGCATTCGCCAGACTTTCCACAGTTGGAAACCAGTCCAAGAATCGTTCATAGTAGGGAATAACTGTGTCTACTCTAGTCTGTTGGAGCATAATTTCAGAAACCCAGATATGATAAGGATTTTTACTTCTACGCCATGGTAAATCCCGTTTGTTTTCATCGTACCAGTTGAGGAGCTTCTCGCGGAAAGAGGAAATCTTCTCCTCCGTCCACATGTCAACACCGTATTCTTTCAAATCTAACATATATCTAGTATAACATAGAAGCTTCTAACTGTCCTTTTCTTTGTGCTAAAAAAGCCTCTTCTACTATAGGAAGAGACTCCATTTCTTTATTGATTGATCGCCTGAGCTGCTGTGATGAGAGTCAATTTGTAAACATCATCTGGGTTACATCCACGTGATAGGTCGTTAACTGGTTTATTCAATCCTTGTAGAACGGGACCGATAGCTGCGAAACCACCTAGACGTTCAGCTATTTTGTAGCCGATATTTCCTGCTTCGATACCTGGGAAGATGAAGACATTTGCTTGACCTGCTACATTACTACCTGGAGCTTTTAGGGCTGCTGTTTCTGGGACGAAAGCTGCGTCAAATTGCAATTCCCCATCAATCTCAAGGTCTGGACGTAGATCGTGTGCTAATTTAGTTGCTTCAACCACCTTATCAACACTATCACCAAAACCAGAACCTTTTGTAGAATAGCTTAGCATAGCGATTTTGGGTTGAATCCCAAACATTTTGGCAGTAATTGCTGAGTTAATAGCAATTTCAGCCAGAGCTTCTGCATCAGGATTAATATTAAGGGCACAGTCACCAAACAAGTAACGTTCTGTACCACGCACCATAAGAAAAGCTCCTGAAGTACGAGTTACATTTGGACGCGTTTTGATAATTTGAAGAGCTGGACGAACTGTTGAAGCTGTTGAGTGAATAGCTCCTGATACCATTCCATCTACCAAGCCCATATAGACAAGCATAACACCAAAGTAGTTGACATCTTCTAGTAAAACCTGACGTGCTTCTTCTTCCGACATTTTTCCTTTACGACGTTCTACGAGTGCAACCACCATGTCTTCAAATTGAGGATAATGATGTGGATCAATCACTTCATAACCATCCATGATTCCTTCTATTTCAAGATAAATTTTAATTTTTGCAGGGTTTCCAAGCAAAACAGGAACAACTTCCGTTTCTTTTACTAAGCGTTTTGTTGCTTGAAGGATACGTGGTTCTTCCCCTTCAGGTAGAACAATACGAGCATTTTTGCCAACTAAACTGGCTTTTAGACTTTCAAAAACTTCCATGAGTTTCTCCTTTAAGATAATTAATTATACTCAAAATAGATTTTAAAGAGTATTAGTTGATAACTGAATAATAAGATTGTTAAAATCATCTGGCAAAGGGCTTTCCAGTTCCAGCTGACGCCCTAAGAAGGGATGATAAAAGGATAAGGAATGACAATGTAAGGCCTGGCGTTGAATACCATCTTCTAGGCTGCCTCCATAGAGATCATCTCCCAACAAGGGGAAGCCAATATGAGAAAAATGCACTCGGATCTGATGAGTTCGACCAGTATGCAGGCGAATATCGACTAGGTGAATATTTCCATAAGACGCTACAACTTTGTAAGATGTATGGGCGTATTTCCCACCTTTGGCAACCCGTCTCGTGATAATGGAGTCTTCATCACGCGCAATCGGGGCAATAATTTCCCCTTCTAGCTCCAAAACCCCATCGCCCTTAACCAAGGCAAAGTAACGTTTTTCGATAGACTTTCGTTGCAGTTGCTTGTCTAATCGTGCATGAGCATAACCGTGCTTAGCAAAGAGCATCAAACCAGATGTATCCCGATCCAGTCTGGTCACGATATGAACCTGCTGGTTTTCATATTCCTGCTTAACATAGTAGCCTTTGATAAAATTCGCAATGGTATTGGAATGATTGACACTGGGGATGGAAGCTACTCCATAAGGCTTATTCAAAACTAAAAAGTGGTCATCCTCAAACAAGATATCTAAAGGACGGTCAATTGCTTCAAGGCTTTCAAAGCCTTCCTCTGCTGGAATATCAATAGTTACCCTGTCTCCAATATCTAAGAGATAAGTCGCATTCTGAGGTTGATTATTGACTAGAATAGCCCCACCTCGAAACTTTATCTTAGCCAACAGTCCTTTAGAAACCTCGTGTTTCTTCAGAAAGGTTTTGACCTTGACATGTTCATCTGCGATAAATTCGAACCTCATTCGTCCACCTCGCCGATGAAGGCATCTTTGACGCGATTCCAGAAACTAGTGTGACTTGGCGTCGCTACGAAGTGTATCTTGTGATGGTCGATTTGGTACTCAATCCGTTCTATATTTCGGAAAGAATAGATGCTATTGTCAACCGATAACGTGTGATAGTCATTACGAGTCGGAAAAAGCTCAATTTTATCTTTCTTCGGAACGATTATCGAAGAACCAAGTGTTCGATAAACTCGGTTGTTAAGACTCGCTATTTCAGTCAACTGCAAGGCTTCAATGGTAGGATGCAAGACAGCTCCTCCCAAGGACTTGTTATAAGCAGTGCTTCCAGTCGGGGTTGAAACAGTCACACCATCTCCACGAAATCGCTCAAACGGAACATGGTTAATGATGATATCCGCAACCATGGTCCGGTCTGATCGACGGATGCTGGCTTCATTTAAGGCACGAAAGGTTTTCACTTCTCCGTTTTCAAGTGTCACCTTGACATTCAAAACAGGATAGGAAACCTTGGCACCAGTATCCAGTTGGAGATTGGTAACCAACTGATCCAACTCAAAATCGCGATAATCTGTGTAAAATCCCAAGTGTCCTGTATGTACGCCAATAAATCTAACTTTATCTAACTGATTCTCGTACTTGTGGAAAGCAGACAAAAGCATCCCATCCCCACCAATTGATATGACGATGTCAGGATTGGTGTCGTTGAGTATAAAATGATGTTTTTTCAACTGGTCTTTCAGCTCATACAAAACCTTTTGACTCTGCGGTTTTCTATTTGCAATCAGATCAATTCGTTTACCTGTATTCTTCATCTGTATCGTCACTATTTCCTACACCGTCGTTTAGTTTTCTACTTAAAGGATCAAAGAGAGCCTGTGCTTCCTGAATATCATCACGAATTTTCCCCATTTCTTCATCCAATTGATGGGAAATTCTAGCTGTAATCTCCAAGCGTTTCTTGATCTCCTCTGGGAAATCCCCCTGATACTTATAATTGAGCGAATGCTCAATCGTAGCCCAAAAATTCATGGCTAAAGTCCGGATTTGAATTTCAGCCAGAATCGTCTTAACACCACTGATGGTGTCAACTGTATACTCTACCACCACATGATAGGAGCGATAGCCCGAAGCCTTCCGATGCGTGATGTAGTCACGTTCCTGTACTACTCTCATATCATGGCGTTTGCGTAAAATCGCAACAACTTCCTGAACATCATCGACGAACTGCACCATGACCCGCAAACCCGCGATATCCTGTAAGTCATGTTCCAAAGTATCGTAGCCAATCCCTCTGCGATTCATTTTTTCCTTAATACTTTCAATCGGCTTCACCCGTCCAGTAACAAACTCAATCGGAGAATGCTTGTTTTGTTTACGATACTGTTTGCGAATCCCACGAAGTTTAATCTTCAATTCACCAACAGCTTGAATGTAAGGATCTAAAAATTCTTCCCATTCTATGGTCATATTTTCTCCCTTTTGGTATGTGATTGTGTTGTTGAAAATTTTTGATTTTTTCACTACAATCATATACAATAAATACATTGTCCATTATACCATAAATCGCTTTCAAAGATAGAAAAAAGGTTAGAAAAATGAAACATTTAGAAATTGAACTGAAAACACTACTGAAAAAAGAGGATTACGATCATTTAAAAGAACAGTTTTCCCATATCCAACCCGTCCTACAGAAAAACTACTACATTGATACACCTGATTTCCAATTGCGTGAAAAAAAGGTTGCCATGCGCATTCGCACCTTTTCAGATTGGGCGGAGTTGACCTTGAAGGTGCCACAAACTGTAGGAAATATGGAATACAATCAGAAACTGAATCTTCCAGAAGCTGAATCATACTTAGAAAAACAAATACTTCCTCAAGGACTCGTTCTAGAGGAACTTGCTAAGATTGGTATTCTAAGCCAAGACTGGTTTGTTCTGGGTTGTCTTGCAACTATTCGTTACGAAATGGAAACGTCGATTGGTCTAATGGCACTAGATGAAAGCCACTACTTTGATCATACAGACTACGAACTGGAGCTTGAAGTTACTGATCACGAGAAAGGAAAACGAGATTTTCAGCAATTTCTTTCAGAAAATAATATCACTTACCAAAAAGCTCCTTCAAAATTAATTCGTTTTATTAAAAGCATGAAAAAATGCTGAAATAATCTCCATTTTCTGGTAAAATAATGGAGATAAAATATTTAGAGTTTACAGAGGACGGTCTATAATGTCAGATAGAAACAACATGAAACTTTTTGCACTTAATTCCAATCATGAAATTGCACAAAAAATCGCAGAAACGGTTGGGGTACCTCTCGGAAAATTATCTTCTCGCCAATTTTCTGATGGTGAAATCCAGGTCAACATTGAAGAGAGTGTCCGTGGTTACGATGTCTACATCATCCAATCAACCAGCTACCCCGTTAGCAACCACTTGATGGAGTTGTTAATCATGGTCGATGCTTGCGTACGTGCAAGTGCTCATAGTATCAACGTTGTCCTTCCTTACTTTGGTTATGCTCGTCAGGATCGTATCGCTTCTTCTCGCGAACCTCTCACTGCAAAACTAGTTGCCAATATGCTTGTCAAGGCTGGTGTAAGTCGTGTTCTAACGCTTGACCTCCACGCTGTTCAGGTTCAAGGTTTCTTTGACATTCCAGTAGATAACCTCTATACAATTCCTCTCTTTGCTAAACACTACAGCGATAAAGGGTTGCTGGGATCAGATGTCGTTGTTGTTAGTCCAAAAAACTCTGGCGTCAAACGTGCCCGTAGCTTAGCTGAATATTTAGATGCACCAATCGCAATCATCGACTATGCTCAAGACGATTCAGAGCGTAGCCAAGGCTATATCATCGGTGATGTTGAAGGCAAGAAGGCCATCTTGATTGATGATATCCTAAATACTGGTCGTACCTTCTCAGAAGCAGCAAAAATCGTCGAGCGTGAAGGTGCAACTGAAATCTATGCGGTATCCAGTCATGGTCTCTTTGTAGAAGGCGCTGCTGACCTTCTTGATGCTACTAACATCAAAGAAATCCTTGTAACAGACTCTGTAGCAACCAAAGAAAGAACTCCGAAAAATGTGTGCTACATTACCGCTAGCGAATTGATCGGTGATGCCATCGTCCGTATCCACGAAAGAAAACCAGTTAGCCCACTCTTTGCATATAATAAAAAGGAATAAGGTGATTCTTTGATTTATTTGGACAATGCTGCTACTACTCCAATGTCAGCAGTAGCTATCGCAGAAATGACCAAGGTCATGCAGGAAACCCATGGGAATCCTTCTAGTATTCATAGTCATGGTCGGCAGGCTGGCAAACTGCTCCGTGAAGCGCGTCAAGAATTAGCCCACTTACTAGGAACCAAACCTCAACATATCTTTTTCACGTCTGGTGGTACAGAAAGTAACAATACAGCTATTATCGGCTATTGTCTCCGTCATAAAGAACGTGGAAAACATATCATCACGACAGCTATTGAACACCATTCTGTGCTTGAGACTATCGATTACCTGGTGCAACATTTTGGCTTTGAAGCGACCATTATCCAACCAGTAAATCAAGAAATCACTGCGCAGCAAATTCAAGAAGCGTTGCGTGACGATACCATCCTAGTTTCTACCATGTATGCCAATAATGAAACGGGCAGTCTCTTGCCAATAGCTGAGATTGGACGTGTTTTAAAAGAGCATCCTGTTGCTTATCATGTTGATGCTGTTCAAGCTATCGGAAAAATCCCTATCCACCCCGAGGAGTTAGGAATTGATTTCCTCAGTGCTTCTGCTCATAAATTCCATGGACCAAAAGGAATTGGTTTTCTTTACGCTTCGTCTGTGGACTTTGATTCCTACCTTCACGGTGGCGAGCAAGAACAAAAGAAACGGGCTGGAACAGAAAACCTTGCTGCCATCGTCGGTATGGTTGCTGCCCTCAAAGAAGACTTGGATCATCAGGCTGAGCATTACCAAAAACTAGAGGGATTAAAAACTGTTTTTCTAGAAGAAATTGCAGGTCTCAACTACTATCTCAATGAAAGCAAACACCAACTTCCTTATGTTTTCAACATTGGCTTCCCTGGTCAAAAAAATGATCTGCTCTTGCTTCGGTTAGACCTTGAAGGAATCTCAATTTCTACCGGTTCAGCCTGTACTGCTGGTGTTGTGCAGACTAGCCATGTCCTCGAAGCTCTTTATGGGCCTGATTCGCATCGTTTAAAAGAGTCTGTCCGTATCAGTCTGTCCCCTCTTAATACTGATGAGGAACTGAAACAACTGGCACAAACCTTAAAAAATATTATTGGAGATTAACCTAATGGCATTCGAAAAAACCATTAAACTACAAAACTGCCGCTACGACTATACACTTAGTCCATCTGTAAAAAAGTTTACACTAAAAGACAATACTTTCTTTGAAACAAAAGTCGGAAACTACGAACTGACTCGTCTACTTGAAAAAGTTCCTAATAGTGGTGAAGGCTTCCTACTAAAAATTATCATCAACAAAGAGCTTACAGGTGTTAAAATTAATATCACTGACAAATCAGGTCTTCGCTTGGTCAATATCTTTAAATCAGAAGATCACCATATCCACCAAGAAAAATTCTACTTCCTCATGGACAGTCTTGTAGAACGCGGAATCTTCACAAAAGAAGAGAGATGATTGGCTATGTTTCGTTTGACTTATAAAGATAACTATCAAGTAGAACGTACACTTGAGTTTGCTGACTACGAAGAACTCATGTTATCCCTATCGGGCTGTGTGACCCTACCAGACACTCTCCTAATCAGCTCCTTAACACTAAATGATAAAGTGATTTATCAAGGATTGGTTGGCGATCTCTACCGATTTCTTTCACAAGCTAATTTTTCAGATTAAGACTAAGAATTTTCTTAGTTTTTTCTTGTTTTTGTTGATTTTTTCACAATGTTTCTATAAAATAGAAGAATAGAAAGGTTGTGATTTTGTGAAAGATAAACAGTCTGCTATTCCAAAAGCAACAGCAAAAAGACTCTCTCTTTACTATCGGATTTTCAAGAGATTTCACGCAGAAAAAATCGAACGTGCCAACTCCAAGCAAATTGCAGAGGCTATCGGTATCGACTCTGCGACCGTTCGTCGGGATTTTTCCTATTTTGGTGAACTAGGTCGTCGTGGTTTTGGTTACGATGTCAAAAAATTGATGAATTTTTTTGCTGATCTCCTAAATGATAACTCCATTACAAATGTTATGCTGGTTGGAATTGGAAATATGGGCCATGCCCTTCTCCACTACCGCTTCCATGAGCGTAACAAGATGAAAATTATCATGGCCTTTGACCTAGATGACCATCCAGAAGTCGGGACCCAGACACCTGATGGAATCCCAATTTATGGTATCTCTCAGATTAAAGAAAAAATCAAAGAAGCAGATGTTAAAACTGCTATCCTAACTGTTCCAAGTATTAAATCACAAGAAGTCGCCAATCTTTTGGTCGATGCGGGTATAAAAGGTATTCTTAGTTTTTCACCCGTCCATCTCCACCTTCCAAAAGATGTAGTCGTTCAGTATGTCGATTTGACAAGCGAACTCCAAACTCTCCTCTATTTTATGCGTAAAGAGGATTAGAAAGCGAAAGCATTTATGAAAAAACCAGTTATTGGGATTACAGGAAATGAAAAAGCTCATCCAGATGATGATGTCATGATGAGCTATGCGGCAAAAGGCTTTGTTGAAGGAGTCAAGGACGCTGGCGGAATTCCCATCATCCTTCCGATTGGTGATCAAGAAATGGCAAGCCATTACGTCGCTATGATTGATAAACTCATCCTTACGGGTGGGCAAAATGTTGATCCAAAATTCTATGGTGAACCTAAAACCATTGACAGCGATGACTACCACCTTCAAAGGGATATTTTTGAATTAGCCCTTATCAGAGAAGCCATCAAACAGAAGAAACCAATTTTCTCTGTTTGTCGGGGTACTCAGCTTTTCAATGTCGCCATGGGTGGCACGCTTCACCAAGATATCGAGGATCATTGGCAGGACTGTTCAGCCGAATACACGACCCAACGCCTCGTAACGGAGCCTGATACAATTCTCCGAGAAATCTATGGAGAAATCTCTCATATCAACTCCTTCCACCACCAGAGCATTAAGGATTTGGCCCCAAATTTAAAGGTTGTGGCCTATGATCCCAAGGATGAGATAATCGAGGCAGTCACAACGACTGATGGTATCGCTTTTCTCGGTGTTCAATGGCATCCTGAATTTCTCTTTGAAAATCGTCCCAAAGATAAAACGTTATTTGACTACGTTGTTAATGAACTCTAAATCAAATCCGTCTTTTCACGGTAACTAAAATAATCAGAGTGAGAGACAATCAGATGATCCAGAAACACCAGCCCCATCAGTTCACAGGCTTCCTTGACTAGCTTAGTGACATGATCATCATTTCGACTAGGAGATACAGCACCAGATGGATGATTGTGAACGAGAATCACAGAGGTAGCCATATGCTTCAAAGCATAGTGAAGGATTTCCCTCGGTTCAGCAATGCTGCGTGTCGCAGAGCCGATAAAAATAGTTTGCTGATGGATGATTTGATTTTGAGTATTGAGATAGAGCGCCACTAGGTGCTCTTGTTTTTTGTCACCAAGTTCCTGTTGCATTTTCTTTGCTAGCTTTTGACTACTGAGAATACTTTCCATCTCAAGGGTTTCATGTTTGTGAATACGATGTCCCAGTTCAATCACAGCTTGTAATTCAATGGCTTTAATACGTCCAATTCCAGACAGACTTTGCAATTCCTGCAGAGTCATTTTTTTCAAATCAGTTAATCTGTTGAGACTATTCAAGACTTTTTGGGCAATTTCAAAAACGTTTGCTTGACGCGTTCCTGTTCTGAGCAGAATGGCTAACAATTCTTGATTGCTCAGAGCCTCTACTCCTTCTCTAACCAATCTTTCTCTAGGCAAGAGTGAATCTTCTTGGAATGAAATACTGTACATAAAAATCCTCCTCACTTTATTATTCGTGAGAAGGATGGAAAATTAGATTTTTTTCTCAATTGGGGCAACACTGGCTAGGAGTTTTTTCAGCCCTACTTCTGGGAAATTGATTTTCAGTTCCTGAGTAGCGCCGCTACCCGACACTTCAAGGACCGTTCCCTCTCCCCACTTCTTGTGAAGGGCAATATCTCCAATAGACCAGTTGGTATCGCTTGAATCTTTTTTATTTCCGGCTGCAAACTGTCCAAATGGGAGACCACTTGACTGGATAGAGCTTGGTGCGGCATTGCGTTTCCGTTTTTGAAGCGCCTGAGCTAGGCTCATACCTTGACCGAAAGCTACCCCACCACTGCTATAAGATGCCTTAAAGCTAGTATTCGTTGGTCGAGCCAAACCTTGATATTCAAGCAAGTCCGAACTGATTTCATTGATGAAACGAGTCGGACGGTTGTAGTTGGTACGTCCAAAAAGCAAGCGTGAGTTGGCATTGGTCAGATAGAGGATTTTCTCCGCACGCGTAATACCCACATAGGCCAGACGGCGTTCTTCTTCTAGCTCATCTGGATCTTCAGCTGCGCGGCTAAGCGGAAAGACATTTTCCTCCATCCCGATGATAAAGACAACTGGGAACTCAAGTCCCTTAGCAGCATGCAAGGTCATCAAGGTCACTTCTGATGTCTCCTGACTGCCCGAATCCGTGTCCGCAATCAAGGCCAAGTCATTCAAGAAACGACTGAGTTTATCTAAACCTGTTTCCTCTTCTTGACTATCAGGATTGTCATCAAAGTTTTTGGTAACAGATAGGAACTCTTCGATATTTTCAACCCGAGCCTTGCTTTCCAAGGTCGCTTGGGCATTGAGAATATCGATATAACCTATTTTTTCTAAAACAGCCTCAACCAACTCTGTGATGGTCAATCGGTCCAGTTGCTCCCGCAAATCCAGAATCATATTGGCAAAATCCCAGATAGACTGGGCTGCTTTTCCTTTGATGCCAGACAACATGATGTTGGCTGAAGCATCCAGCATAGACATCTGTTGCATGTTAGCAAAGTCGCGAATTTTCTCAACGGTTCCTGGGCCAATTCCACGTTTAGGTTCGTTAATAATGCGCTCAAAACTGATATTGTCACTCAGATTGGCAATGAGGTTGAGGTAGGCGATAATATCGCGGATTTCCTTACGGCTGTAGAACTTGGTCCCTCCAACCATGGTATAAGGAATATTGGACTTGAGCAGGGCTTCCTCAATAGTACGGGATTGCGCATTAGTCCGATAGAGTACAGCAAAATCCTTGTGGAGGAAGTTTTGACTGCGACCAAGTTCATCGATGGTTTTAGCTACAAAAACAGCTTCGTCCTGTTCGTCATTTGCACGATAGTAAATAATCTGCTCCCCATCAGCATTCTGGGTCCAGAGATTCTTAGGTCGACGATTTTTATTGTTTTTGATGACGTCGTTGGCCGCTTGAAGAATGGTTTTGGTTGAACGATAATTTTCTTCTAGCAAAACCACCTTGGCTTGAGGATAATCTTTCTCGAAATCCAAGATATTCTGCATATCAGCCCCACGCCAACCATAGATAGACTGGTCCGCATCACCGACCACGCAGATATTTTTAAAGCGTGAAGCCAAGAGTTTGACCAATTGATACTGGGCATGGTTGGTATCTTGGTACTCATCAACATGAATATACTGAAACTTCTGCTGATAGTAGGTTAAGACGTCAGGATTCTGATCAAAGAGACGCAGGGTCAGCATAATCAAATCATCAAAGTCAACCGATTCTGACTGACGAAGTTCTTTTTGATAGGCTGTGTAACACTGGGCCACGATTTGCGTGTACATATCGCCAGCTTGAGCAGCGTAAGCCACATCATCGATCAAATCATTCTTGGCATTGGAAATGGTTCCCAAAATGGTCCGTTCATTCCATTTTTTCGGATCCAAGTTTAAATGCTTGAGAATGCGCTTCATGAGAGTTCGCTGTTCTCCTGGATCTACAATGGTGAAGTTCCGATTGTAGCCAATATGATCCGCATCACGACGCAAAATACGAACACACATGGAGTGAAAGGTCGCAATCAGACAGTCCTGGGTTGCTGGATTGAGGCCATAAGCACGCTCCTTCATCTCACGTGCAGCCTTATTGGTAAACGTAATGGCCAAAATATTCCAAGGATTAACCATTTTTTCATCAATCAAGTAGGCGATTCTGTGAGTTAAAACACGAGTCTTCCCAGAACCAGCCCCCGCCATAATCAATAAGGGACCTTCGATCGTTTGCACCGCCTCAGCTTGACGGTCATTCATTCCATTCAATAATGCGTTCATTTTCTCTTCCTTACTCTTGAAGTCAATGTTTCTATTATATCAGAAATCAGGGAAAATATCTTTACCTAGACTGGTTGCTTGTAGAAGAAAACTCTCTCATCAGCTGAAGATAACTCCTCATATCTAGATAAGAAAAAGAGCTTGGATAGCATTTCCAAACTCTTTAAATATCATCTAAATATTAGAACAATCCTAGAACGGTTCCATCACTTTCAACATCCATATTGAGAGCGGCTGGTCTTTTTGGAAGTCCTGGCATGGTCATAACATCACCAGTTAGGGCAACGATAAAACCTGCACCCAATTTTGGTACCAATTCACGAATGGTAATTTCAAAGTTTTCTGGGGCTCCAAGTGCATTTGGATTGTCTGAGAAACTATATTGAGTTTTAGCCATACAGATTGGCAATTTGTCCCATCCATTTTGAACGATTTGAGCGATTTGCGTTTGAGCTTTCTTCTCAAAGTTCACTTTGCTACCACGATAGATCTCTGTAACAATCTTTTCAATCTTTTCTTGGACAGAAAGGTTATTGTCATAAAGACGTGTGTAGTTGGCTGGATTTTCAGCGATAGTCTTGACAAGCGTTTCAGCAAGAGCTACTCCTCCTTCTGCACCATCAGCCCAGACACTAGCCAACTCAACTGGTACATCGATTGAGGCACAGAGTTCTTTCAAAGCTGCAATTTCAGCTTCTGTATCAGAAACAAATTCGTTAATCGCAACAACTGCTGGAATACCGAACTTACGGATATTTTCAACGTGACGTTTCAAGTTGGCAAAACCTGCGCGAACGGCTTCCACATTTTCCTCTGTCAAAGCATCCTTAGCAACTCCACCATTCATCTTAAGGGCACGAAGGGTTGCGACGATGACTACTGCATCTGGAGATGTTGGCAAGTTTGGCGTCTTGATATCAAGGAATTTCTCAGCCCCAAGGTCCGCACCAAAACCAGCTTCAGTAACTGTATAGTCAGCCAAGCGAAGGGCCGTTGTAGTTGCCAAGACAGAGTTACATCCATGAGCGATATTGGCAAATGGACCACCGTGTACAAAGGCAGGTGTACCGTAAATTGTCTGAACCAAGTTCGGCTTAATAGCATCCTTCAAAATCAAAGCCAAAGCACCTTCAACTTGTAAATCCCCTACAGAAACAGGCGTACGGTCATAGCGATAACCGATTACAATATTAGCCAAACGACGTTTCAAATCTTCAATATCAGTCGCCAAGCAAAGAATGGCCATAATTTCGGAAGCAACGGTAATGTCAAAACCGTCCTCGCGTGGAATACCGTTTAGAGGGCCACCAAGTCCAACGGTAACATGACGAAGGGCACGGTCGTTCAAGTCCACGACACGTTTCCAGAGAATGCGACGTTGGTCGATTCCCAGCTCATTCCCTTGGTGCAAGTGGTTGTCAATCAAAGCAGAAAGGGCATTGTTGGCTGTTGTAATGGCATGCATATCTCCAGTAAAGTGGAGGTTGATGTCTTCCATTGGCAACACTTGGGCGTAACCACCACCTGCAGCACCACCTTTGATCCCCATTACTGGACCAAGAGATGGTTCGCGGATTGCAATCATGGTTTTCTTACCAATCTTGTTCAAGGCGTCTGCCAGACCGATGGTAATGGTTGACTTCCCTTCACCAGCAGGTGTTGGGTTGATGGCAGTAACCAAAATCAATTTCCCAACTGGATTACTCTCAACTGCACGAATTTTATCAAAGCTGAGCTTAGCCTTATACTTTCCATACAATTCCAAATCGTCGTAAGAAATACCCAGTTTCTCTACAACATCAACGATTGGTTTCAACTCAATACTCTGTGCGATTTCAATATCTGTTTTCATAGCAAACTCCTCTAACCTCTAATGTGATAATTCATTATAACACAAAAAAAGATTTTTAACACTATTAAACCCTTAAAACGTTCGTGAATATCCTAAATTTCAAGATTTTTAGAGCCCTTTGAAAAATTTTATATGCCTTTATAGTTGTAAACTATAGTGTAGCTTTGTTTTAGCAAAATTTTATCGCTTTCATTTTACTTAACGTTTATTTTTGTGTACAATAGTCCTATGAAAATTTTAGTTACGTCGGGCGGTACGAGTGAATCTATCGATAGAGTCCGCTCTATTACGAACCATTCTACTGGTCGCTTGGGGAAAATCATCACCGAAACCCTACTTGCTGCTGGTCATGAGGTTTGTCTGATAACGACAAAACGAGCTGTGAAGCCAGAACCTCATCCCTATCTAACCATTCGAGAAATCAAAAATACTCATGATCTTCTTTTAGAAATGAAAGAGCATGTTCAAAATTATCAGGTTCTGATTCATTCTATGGCAGTTTCTGACTACACTCCTGTTTATATGACGGGGCTTGAGGAGGTACAGGCTAGCTCTAATCCAGAAGAATTTTTAGACAAGCACAACAAAGAATCTAAGATCTCTTCCAATGACGAGGTGCAGGTTTTATTTTTGAAAAAAACACCCAAAATCATCTCTCTAGTCAAGGAATGGAATCCTACCATACATTTGATTGGTTTCAAACTATTGGTTGATGTTACTGAGGATTATCTCATAGAGATTGCTAGAAAGAATCTTATCAAGAACCAAGCTGACCTGATCATCGCAAATGACCTCACTCAAATCTCAGCAAATCAGCATCGGGCAATCTTTGTTGAGAGAGAGCATCTTCAAACTGTTCAAACAAAAGAGGAAATAGCAAACCTCCTCCTTGAAAAAATTCAAGTATACGATTCTTAGAAAGGAAAACCATGGCAAACATTCTGATCGCAGTGACAGGTTCCATTGCCTCCTATAAATCAGCTGATCTCGTCAGTTCTTTGAAAAAACAAGGCCATGATGTCATTGTCCTAATGACTGAGGCAGCGAGAGAGTTTATCCAACCGTTGACACTACAGGTACTCTCACAGAATCCAGTTCACCTTGATGTCATGAAGGAACCTTATCCTGATCAAGTCAATCATATCGAACTAGGAAAAAAAGCTGACCTTTTTATTGTTGTCCCTGCTACTGCTAATACCATTGCCAAACTAGCACACGGATTCGCTGACAACATGGTGACCAGTACAGCTCTAGCCCTGCCAAACCACGTCAAAAAGTTAGTCGCACCAGCCATGAATACAAAAATGTATGACCATCCGGCAACTCAGGCTAATCTAAAAACATTAGAGACCTATGGTTATCAGATTATCTCCCCAAAAGAATCTTTGCTAGCCTGTGGTGATCACGGCAAAGGTGCCCTAGCTGACCTGAATACTATTTTAGAAAGAATAAAGGAAACCCTAAATGAACAAACGCTCTAACATTGCCCCAATTGCTATCTTTTTTGCAGTTATGCTCGTTATCCACTTTTTGAGCTCTCTCCTATTTAATCTTTTCCCATTTCCAATTAAACCAACTATCGTTCATATTCCAGTAATCATTGCTAGTATCATTTACGGCCCACGAGTTGGTGTTACACTTGGTTTCTTGATGGGACTGCTAAGCTTAACGGTAAATACGATTACGATTCTACCAACCAGCTACCTTTTCTCACCTTTCGTACCAAACGGAAACATCTATTCTGCGATTATTGCTATTGTCCCTCGCATTTTGATTGGTCTGACGCCTTACTTGGTTTATAAATTATTAAAAAACAGAACGGGTCTCATCTTTGCTGGTGCTCTCGGTTCCCTAACAAATACCGTCTTTGTCCTCGGTGGAATCTTCTTTCTTTTTGGAAATGTCTTTGATGGAAATATCCAAAAACTCCTGGCAACAGTTATTTCTACAAACTCAATTGCCGAGCTTGTCATTTCTGCCATTCTAACAGTAGCAATTGTCCCACGTTTACAAACCTTGAAGAAATAAAAAAACAACTCCACTTTCGTCCTGAAGGTGGAGTTTTAGTTTTCACCAGTAAAGGCTCATCTTCTATTCATAAATGGTTATTTACCAAGGAGTCATTCGTTCAAAATTTTGAAAATATATGAAAATCCTTTGAATCCACCACCTATACTTTTGAAAATTTTCAATAAAATCAAAATAAATTCTTGACATGTCTGTTTATTTATTGTACTATACTTGTGTATATACAGTTAAATGGAGGTTCTTATGGATATACGGAAAAAAACGCAGTTTATGACCATGACTGCACTACTCACAGCAATCGCGATTTTGATTCCAATCATTATGCCTTTTAAAATCGTCATCCCACCAGCTTCTTACACTTTAGGAAGCCATATCGCCATCTTTATCGCCATGTTCCTATCACCTTTGATGGCTGCTTTTGTGATCATTGCTTCTAGTCTTGGCTTCCTGATGGCAGGCTATCCCATGGTTATCGTCCTGCGCGCCTTTTCTCACATCGTTTTTGGTATTTTGGGAGCATTTTACTTAAAAAAATTCCCTGAAACCTTGGATAAACCAAAGGCATCTTGGATTTTTAACTTTGTTTTGGGTGTTGTTCATGCTATCGCTGAAGTACTGGCTTGTATCATCTTCTATGCCACTTCAGGGACAAACGTTGAAAATATGTTTTATGTTCTCTTTGTCCTAGTTGGTTTTGGAACAATTGTCCATAGTATGATAGACTATACATTAGCACTAGCTGTCTATAAAGTGCTTCGAAAACGTCGCTAAAAGGAAAAACTATGACAAAGGATCGCAAACAAGCTCTTCTCAAACTGTTAAAAGAGTCACCAAAAGCTCTCAATGGTCAAACCTTGGCTGAACACTTTCATGTCACACGCCAAATCATCGTCCAAGACATTGCCATCTTGCGAGCCGATGGCGCTCCTATCTTGTCAACCAATCGTGGTTATATCTACAAAGAAAATGATGCCAACCCCTACGTCCACAAACTCTTTAAAGTGAAACATGAACTGGAAGAAATTGGTCAGGAACTTTTGGCTATAGTAGATAATGGCGGACGCGTTCAAAATATCTTAATTGATCATCCCGTTTATGGCGAAATTGAAACCCTGCTCAAACTCACCTGCCGACGAGATGTCCAGCACTTTCTGGAACAAGTCGAGAATTCAGACTTTAGACCCCTTTCTGAATTGACAGACGGCGTTCATTACCACCTTGTTGAAGCCGAGACACAACAAGACCTCCACTATATCGAGGAGGCCTTGGATCAGTTAGGTTATTTAGTAAAAGACTAGAAAATTTCTTTCTCCCAGCCATCCTCTGTACGGTGGCGATAGAAGAACTCAGACTTGTCAGGTGCTTCCATCATTTCCATCAAAGGCAACATATCATAGGCCAGATCCAAGTTTGGAATCTGGTCTTTTTGCACCCAAGATACTTCTCCTTCCTCTGAGGATTGGAGATTTCCAGTAAATTCTGTCGCCTTATAGCAAACGACGATGTAGCGCTCACCTGTATCTAAGGGCCAATTTTTAATGCCGACAAGTTGAGGATTTTGGATAGTCAATCCTGTTTCTTCATAGATTTCACGAATGACAGACTCTGCGAAAGACTCGCCATTCTCAACATGTCCTCCTGGAAAGGCATAGCCAGACCAGCGATTGTTTTCAGGAGAGCGATATTGCATGACTACTCGCTGATTTTTAAGGTCTTCAATCAGACAAATGTTTGTTAAAATCGTTAATTGGGAGCGGGACATAAATTTACTCACTTTCTAAGTTGTTATATAATTTTTTCAGACTTGATGTCAGATTTCATGATAAAGGGATTGATCAGCTCATGATAATAGTATACATCATGAAGCAAATATCCTTTTGTTATGACAATTTCTTGTTCCCTAACTTCATAATCAATAGTGATTGGAACAGGAAACTTTGGAACAAAGGCAAAATCGATAAGGACAAATGCTAGTAAAATCAGATAGACCATTCTAAAAAAGTTAAATGTTTCATCATGGTATATTCCTCATTTTTTCATATGATTCTGCAATAGAACGGTTAAGCCAGCAAGGGAGAAAAAGAACAGGTAAGTTGAAATTGGAAACCAGATGTAGCGGTAATCTAAGGATAAGAGTGAAGGCAGAATACCCTTACTGTTTTTCCCACTAACCCCTATAAAAAGATGTACAATTAAACCGATACTATTAAGATAGATAAATAATTCAATAAATCTTTTTAGGGTCACCTTTGTTCTAGACGAGTCTAGAAACAAATAGTCAAATACCCTATAAACTAGACAGAAAAGATTCAGATACAAGGGAAAACTATAATTGATTTCCTTGTAGGGCAATGGAATTGGTAAGATATTAAAAATTTGATTAACACCAAATCCTATCACTAATACCAAACTAAATATAAGACAGAACCCTACTAATTTATGAGAATCTAGCCCCGATGACTTCTTACACTTCGTCTCTTTTACTTTCACAATAACTTCTCTCTATTTAAAAATATATTCTAAAACGTAATCATTTGTTCATTGTGCAATCTGAAAACAAATCACAACTGTCCTTGCATTTAACTCTCTGATTTTGTTGAACTCTTAAATACCATTCTAATTTCAATGATAGGCTTTCCAAGTTCAAGTATTTTTTCTTGGCCATCAACAGTAAAACCCATTTTTTGATAAAAAGCAATGGCTCGCTTATTTTCTTTTAATACCCATAAGAATATTTCAGAGAAATGTTCAAGAGTAGTCAGAGCTTCCGTCATTAACTTCTGAGCAATACCTTTTCCATAATAGTCTTTTAAAACATATAAGGCGATAATTTCACCAGCTTGAATAGTCTCATCACGAAAGTTTCCATAACTGATAAAACCAACTACCTTCATGCCATCTATCGCAATCAATGTATTTTCTGGATACTTTTGACTAAAGAATCGACATCTTTCTAATGTCATTGTCTCCTGAAATTCTGCAGGCAAAAGGTCGTCATAAGCCTCTCTCCACGTTTGCCAGTGAACGAGGGATTTACCTTCTATCTCTTCAGGAGTTTCCATTGATTTGATAATAACCGTCATTTATTTTCTTCTCCTTAATCCAACGACTTGACTTCCTTTGCTACTTTTTGTAGAAACTTTTCTCTTGTTGAACTTGTATTCACTTCACGTCCTAACTCTCCTAAGATTGAAACCCTCTTTGTTTTGATGCCACAATGATTCAATATAGCATTCTTTAATACTGATATTCCATAACTGTCTGGAATGTTAATCGGACCTGAAAATACTTTGTACCACCATGTTGGTGCCATGGATGTTGCGTAAATACTAGCAGTTTTTCCTTTTAGTAACTTTTTAAACTGCTGACCTCTTAAGTAGTTCCAAATAAAACTTCCTTGATTATTGGCAGAGTATGCAATTCCTGGCGTAAAAACACGATCAATCCAACCTTTCAATAGACTAGGCATACTACTCCACCAAATTGGATAAACAAAAATGAAATGATCTGCCCACTGGATTAATTCCTGAGAGCGAAGTATGAAAGTGTCCTCTTCCATCCGTTTTCGATAACCATATCGTAATACAGGATCAAAATCCATCTCATTTAGGTTAATAGATTCAAGCTCATGGTGATTTGAGTCAATATTTTCTACAATTGTTCGAAAAATTTCTTGACAGAAACTTACCTTGTCAGGATGTCCATTGATGACTAAAATTTCCATTCGTTTTCTCCTATCTAATCCAACGCCTTGACTTCTAGCATCATATCACGAATCTGGGCTGCTAGTTCAAAGTCAAGTACTTCGACGGCTTCTTGCATTTGTTTTTCTAGTTTCTTGACAAGTTCTTTGCGTTCTCGTTTGTTGAGGCTATTGATATCGACTACCTTGTCCTCTTCCTTAGCAACTGCCTTGGTTACAGCAATCAGGTCACGTATAATCTCAGTAAACCTTAAGTTCTTAATACATTGTATATTTTAGTGCCTCTTGCTCCTATTTTTAATAAGACAATAAAGTTTTAAGTCTGTTTAAGATTTTTAAAACTCTTGATTAAAGTAAGAATATACGCCATTAATTTATTTCTAAAATACTCAATGATAGCACCAGAAAAAAACAGGATCAGTGTCATAACTAGAATAATAATGACAAACATGGAAAATTCTTGTTCTTCAACTAAAGTATGGATGGTTGGTATAATTCTTCTAAAAATAAGAGGATGTACATGAAACAGATAAACCCCCAAAGTTAGTGGAGATACTAAAAGAACGAGTTTCTTAAAAGTTAAGGGAAGATTTTTAATATTCAAGAAGAGTAAAAATATTGCTATTCCTTGCAGTGTGACCGTCGGAGAAATATAACTTCTCCACTGTTCAAAACCAAGCCAGCACAGTATAAAAGTTAAACTAGTTAGAAATAAAATCAATCCACTAACATTACGTATTTGAAAACGACTTTCGTAATTTGATTTTCTAATTATTGCTCCTAAAATGTACAAGAGGATCATCCATAATACACTATAACCACCCCACAAGCCCAGAATATCTTGTTTAAATACCGTGGGTATGACAGAAAAGTATATAAACGCTCCACTAACAATTGGAAGCAATTGTTCTTTTTTCAATATCAGCACTGCTTGATTCAAAAATGGTGCTATTAAGACTAAACCAAAATAGCAACTCATATACCAATACTGTCCATGACTTATTGGAGTTAAAGCTGAAAACCAATCACTTAAGTTGACAGATGATTTTGAAAAAATAGCAAATACAAAAGTAATTGAAATAGTATAGAAAATAATCTGTACCCAAAAACTAAACATTTTTTTATAACTAAATTGTGAATAAAGACCGACATACCCACTGATTAAAATATAAATATTTACAGCTGAATATGAGAAAGCTTCTAAAAAATTTGCAAAAATATAGTAAAGATCTTTTTGACTATCAACTTTCTCCAAAATTCCTCCCATACCTAAAACATGTAAATTGCAAATCATCAACATAGCTAAAATTCTACAACATTCAATGCCTATGTGTTTAGTTTTTTTTGCTGTCATATTATGTCTTTCTATATATTTCTATTTCTTTATAATTTTTTCAGTTTAACGCCTTCACTTCCAACATCATATCACGAATCTGGGCAGCAAGTTCAAAGTCAAGCACTTCGACGGCTTCTTGCATTTGTTTTTCCAGTTTCTTGACGAGTTCTTTGCGTTCTTGTTTGTTGAGGCTATTGATGTCGACATCTTTGTCCTCTTCCTTAGCAACTGCCTTAGTTACAGCGATTAGGTCACGGATTTCTTTCTTGATTGTCTGAGGTACGATACCATGCTCTTCATTATAAGCCATCTGGATTTTCCGACGGCGGGCCGTTTCATCGATAGCACGTTGCATAGACTGAGTCATCGTGTCCGCATACATGATGACATGCCCTTCGCTATTACGGGCAGCACGACCAATGGTCTGGATGAGGCCACGTTCGTTACGAAGGAAACCTTCCTTGTCAGCATCTAGAATAGCAACCAAGCTTACCTCAGGAACGTCAATCCCTTCACGGAGCAGGTTGATTCCGACCAAGACATCAAAAACACCCAAGCGCAGGTCACGGATAATCTCCGTCCGCTCCAAGGTCTTGATATCCGAGTGCATGTACTTGACTTTGATCCCCATTTCCTTGAAGTAGTCAGTCAGGTCCTCTGCCATTTTCTTGGTCAAAGTTGTGATAAAGGTCCGTTCATTCTTTTCAACACGGGCATTGATTTCACCTAGGAGGTCATCAATCTGTCCCATAGTCGGACGAACTTCCACTTCTGGGTCTAGAAGCCCTGTTGGACGAATGATTTGCTCAATGACTGTCTCGGTCTGCTCATTTTCGTAGTCGCCTGGTGTTGCTGAAACGTAAACAATCTGATGAACATGACTCTCAAACTCCTCCCGACGGAGAGGACGATTGTCCAAGGCAGACGGCAAACGGAAACCATAATTGACCAGCATTTCCTTACGCGAACGGTCTCCATTGTACATGCCCTTGATCTGCCCCATGGTCATGTGGCTTTCATCAATCATAATTAAGAAATCATCCGGGAAGAAGTCGAGCAGCGTATAAGGAGGCTCTCCCTCGCTTCGACCATCCATGTGACGAGAGTAGTTCTCAACCCCATTTGTATACCCCATCTCACGCAGCATCTCGATATCATACTCTGTCCGCTGTTTCAAACGCTGGGCCTCCAGCAGTTTACCTTCCTTCTCAAAGACAGCTAACTGCTCCTCCAACTCCGCTTGAATCTTGGCAATAGCAACCTCCATGTGCTCATCATTGGTCACAAAGTGAGTAGCTGGGAAAATCGCCAAATGATCCACTTCTCCCAATACCTGACCTGTCAAAGCCTCAACTTCACGGATACGGTCAATCTCATCCCCGAAAAACTCCACTCGAAAAGCATGTTCATCTCGGGAAGCTGGGAAAATCTCCACCACATCCCCACGAACGCGAAATCTTCCCCGTTGGAAATCAATATCATTACGCTCAAACTGGATATCTACCAAATCATTCAAAAGTTTATCACGAGAAATTTCAAGACCTGGACGGAGACTAACGACACTACCAGCGTATTCCTTGGGCGAACCCAAACCATAGATACAAGAGACAGAAGCCACGACAATGACGTCATTGCGCTCTAAAAGGGCTGAAGTCGCTGAGTGTCGAAGCTTGTCAATCTCATCATTGACCGAGCTATCCTTTTCAATATAAGTATCACTCGAAGGGACATAGGCCTCAGGTTGGTAATAATCATAGTAAGACACGAAGTACTCAACAGCATTTTCAGGGAAAAATTCCTTAAACTCCCCATAGAGCTGACCAGCTAGGGTTTTGTTATGGGCAATGACTAGTGTTGGTTTATTGACTTTGGAAATGACCTGACTCATGGTATAGGTCTTCCCAGTACCAGTCGCCCCCATGAGGATTTGGGCCTTCTCTCCACCCTCGATATTATCAACCAACTGCTCGATCGCTTGGGGTTGGTCTCCCGATGGTTCATATTTTGACACTAGTTTAAATTTATTATCTGTAATTCGATTGATCATAATTGCCTCGCATGCCTTTTATTTCTTCTATTTTACCATAAATTCCACTAGATTCTTTATCTCTGGATTTAGCAAAGTTATAAATCAATGTTACATCTTCTGACATACAAGTCCTTAAAATTTGCCATTTGAAATATTTTCTGTTATAATGGGAAAATATTCGGAAAGGAGACTTAAAATGAAGAAAAAAATCCTAGCGTTTTTGCTAATTTTATTTCCCATTTTCTCACTAGGAATAGCAAAAGCTGACACCGTTAAATCAAAGTATATTATTGCAAGTGATTCATCTTTTGCACCTTTTGTATTTCAAAATTCAAACAACGAGTACACCGGTATTGATATGGACTTGATTAAAGCTATTGCCAAAGATCAAGGTTTCGAAATTGAGATTACCAACCCAGGTTTTGACGCAGCGATTAGTGCCGTTCAGGCCGGACAAGCAGACGGTATCATCGCTGGTATGTCTGTTACGGACGCTCGTAAAGCTACATTTGATTTCTCTGATTCCTACTACACTGCTAATACGATTCTCGGTGTGAAAGAATCAAGCAACATTGCTTCTTATGAGGATCTCAAGGATAAAACTGTCGGTGTTAAAAACGGAACTGCTTCTCAAACGTTCCTTACTGAAAACCAAAGCAAATACGGCTACAAGATTAAAACCTTTTCAGATGGATCATCTATGTATGACAGTCTCAACACTGGAGCTATCGATGCCGTGATGGATGATGAGCCCGTTCTCAAATATTCTATCAGCCAAGGGCAAAAATTGAAAACACCAATCGCTGGAACTCCAATCGGTGAAACAGCCTTTGCCGTTAAGAAAGGCAGCAATCCAGAATTGATCCAGATGTTCAATAAGGGGCTTGCCAACCTCAAAGCAAACGGAGAATTCCAAAAAATTCTCGATAAGTATCTAGCCAGCGGAGCAGCAACTGCTTCTACAAGTACAGTTGACGAAACGACTATCTGGGGCTTGCTTCAAAACAACTACAAGCAACTCCTTAGCGGACTTGGAATCACACTTGCTTTAGCGCTTATTTCATTTGCGATTGCCATTGTCATCGGTATTATCTTCGGTATGTTTAGCGTTAGCCCATACAAATCTCTTCGTCTGATCTCTGAGATTTTCGTTGACGTTATTCGTGGTATTCCTTTGATGATTCTTGCTGCCTTCATCTTCTGGGGTATTCCAAACTTTATCGAGTCTATCACAGGTCAACAAAATCCGATTAACGACTTTGTAGCTGGTACCATAGCCCTCTCACTCAATGCTGCTGCTTATATCGCTGAAATCGTTCGTGGTGGGATTCAAGCTGTTCCAGTTGGGCAAATGGAGGCCAGCCGCAGTCTTGGTATCTCTTATGGAAAAACCATGCGTAAGATTATCTTGCCACAAGCAACTAAATTGATGTTGCCAAACTTCGTTAACCAATTCGTTATTGCTCTTAAAGATACAACCATCGTATCTGCTATCGGTTTGGTTGAACTTTTCCAAACTGGTAAGATTATCATCGCCCGTAACTACCAAAGTTTCAAGATGTATGCAATCCTTGCTATCTTCTATCTTGTAATTATCACGCTTTTGACTAGACTAGCGAAACGCTTAGAAAAGAGGATTCGTTAATGGCAAAACTAAAAATTGATGTAAATGATTTGCATAAGTATTATGGAAAAAATGAAGTTTTAAAAGGGATTACTACTAAATTCTATGAAGGAGATGTTGTCTGTATCATCGGTCCTTCTGGTTCTGGTAAATCCACTTTCCTCCGTAGCCTTAACCTTCTCGAGGAGGTAACGAGTGGCCACATCACAGTAAATGGTTATGATTTGACTGAAAAATCAACCAATGTCGACCATGTTCGTGAGAATGTGGGAATGGTTTTCCAACACTTCAATCTCTTTCCTCACATGTCCGTCCTAGAGAATATCACTTTTGCTCCTATTGAACACAAACGGATGACCAAAGAAGAAGCTGAAAAATTGGGAATGGAACTGCTTGAGAAAGTTGGCCTTGCAGACAAAGCGAATGCCAATCCAGATAGCCTTTCAGGTGGTCAGAAACAGCGTGTAGCTATCGCTCGTGGACTTGCCATGAATCCTGATATTATGCTCTTTGATGAGCCAACTTCCGCTCTGGACCCTGAGATGGTTGGAGATGTACTGAATGTTATGAAGGAATTGGCGGAACAAGGCATGACCATGATCATCGTAACCCACGAGATGGGATTTGCACGTCAGGTTGCCAACCGCGTTATCTTTACGGCTGATGGTGAATTCCTAGAAGATGGAACTCCAGATCAAATCTTTGATAACCCACAACACCCTCGTCTGAAAGAGTTCTTGGACAAGGTGCTAAACGTATAAGTCGAAACTGTAAGGTTTTCCTTGCAGTTTTTTAATTGCGTATTGGATTTTTTGATTTTTTTGAAAATTATGATAAAATAAAGACTATGAAAATGAGGAAATCTCATCCCTAGTCCAACTAGGAAAAAATATAGAAATTAGGTAGCTAGATGTCATCAAAGGTTATTGTTACAATTTTCGGTGCGAGTGGAGATTTAGCTAAACGCAAACTCTACCCTTCCCTTTTCAGACTCTATAAATCAGGCAATCTCTCTGAGCATTTTGCTGTTATCGGAACAGCTCGTAGACCTTGGAGTAAGGAATATTTTGAATCTGTAGTTGTCGAGTCCATCCTTGATTTGGCAGATAGTACCGAGCAAGCCCAAGAATTTGCTAGCCACTTCTACTATCAAAGCCATGATGTGAATGATACGGAACATTACATTGCCTTACGCCAATTACAAGCTGAGCTCAACGAAAAATATCAAGCTGAACACAATAAGCTCTTCTTCTTGTCTATGGCACCCCAGTTCTTTGGGACCATTGCAAAGCACCTCAAATCTGAAAACATTGTAGATGGCAAAGGTTTTGAGCGCTTGATCGTTGAGAAACCTTTTGGTACAGACTACGAGACAGCTAGCAAACTCAATGAAGATCTCCTTGCGGCCTTTGATGAGGAGCAAATCTACCGTATCGACCATTACCTAGGCAAAGAGATGATTCAGAGTATCTTTGCTGTTCGTTTTGCCAACATGATCTTTGAGAATGTTTGGAACCGTGAACATATCGATAATGTTCAAATTACCTTTGCTGAGCGCTTAGGAGTTGAGGAACGTGGTGGCTACTATGATGAATCTGGTGCCCTTCGTGATATGGTGCAAAACCATACACTCCAACTCCTTTCTCTTCTAGCCATGGACAAACCAGCTAGCTTTACAAAAGATGAGATTCGTGCTGAAAAGATAAAGGTCTTTAAAAACCTCTATCATCCAACTGAGGAAGAATTGAAAGAACAGTTTATCCGTGGTCAATATCGCTCTGGTAAAATTGATGGCATGAAATACATTTCCTATCGTAGCGAGCCAAATGTCGATCCTGAATCTACAACAGAAACCTTTGCATCTGGTGCCTTCTTTGTAGACAGCGATCGCTTCCGTGGTGTTCCTTTCTTCTTCCGTACAGGGAAACGTCTGACTGAAAAAGGGACTCATGTCAATATCGTCTTTAAGCAAATGGAGTCTATCTTTGGAGAACCATTAGCGCCAAATATCTTGACCATCTATATCCAACCAACTGAAGGATTCTCTCTCAGCCTAAATGGGAAGCAAGTCGGTGAAGAATTTAACCTGGCACCAAGCTCTCTGGATTACCGTACAGATGCTACTGCTACTGGAGCCTCACCAGACCCATACGAGAAATTAATCTACGATGTTTTGAACAACAACTCAACCAATTTTAGCCACTGGGATGAGGTAAGTGCTTCGTGGAAATTGATTGACCGTATCGAAGAGCTTTGGGCTGAAAATGGTGCTCCACTTCATGACTATAAAGCTGGAAGCATGGGACCTCAAGCTAGTTTTGACTTACTTGAAAAATTCGGTGCCAAATGGACTTGGCAACCAGATATCGCCTATCGTGAAGATGGCCGTTTAGAATAAAAAATATCCTGCAAGATTGACTTGCAGGATATTTATTTTGTATTAAATCAAGCCTTCTAAGAGACCCTTCATAAAGTTTTCTGAGTTAAATTCCCCGATATCATCGATTTTTTCACCGAAACCAATCAATTTTACAGGGATATTGAGTTCTTCGCGGATAGCCAGAACAACACCACCACGGGCAGTTCCATCTATCTTGGTCAATACAATACCGGTAACAGGGGTAATTTTCGAAAATTCTTTAGCTTGTACCAAGGCGTTCTGTCCAGTTGAAGCATCAAGTGCCAGGAAGGTTTCATGGGGTGCCTCTGGAACGACACGTTTGATAATGCGACCAATCTTTTCCAACTCTGCCATAAGGTTGTCCTTGTTTTGCAGACGACCTGCTGTATCAATCATGAGAATATCCATTCCTTCAGCTACAGCACGTTCCATCCCATCAAAGACGACGCTAGCTGGATCAGCCTTTTCAGGTCCTGTCACAACGGGAACATCCACACGACGGCCCCATTCAGCTAGCTGGGCCACTGCCCCTGCACGGAAGGTATCTGCCGCAACCAGCATGACTTTCTTGCCAGCTTGTTTGTAGCGATGAGCCAATTTCCCGATAGAAGTTGTTTTCCCAACACCATTAACACCAACAAAGAGCATGACTGTCAAACCATCTTGGAAATGGATTTGTTCATCGTAGTTGCCATCCTTTTCGTAGAGATCGACCAATTTCTCGATAATGACACGACGGAGTGCGTCTGGCTTCTTAGCGTTTTCTAATTTGGCTTCATAGCGTAGTTCTTCTGTTAAGTTTGAAGCGACTTGCACACCGACATCACTCATGATGAGCAGTTCTTCCAATTCTTCGAAGAAGTCTTCATCGACTGAGCGGAAGTTGGCAAAGAAGGCATTCAAGCGTGCTCCGAAGCCCGTACGCGTTTTCTTGAGACTGCGGTCATATTTTTCCTGAACGGTTTCTTCAACCTGAGGAAGTTCTTCTACGACTTCAGGAGCTAACTCTTCTTCTGTTTCTTGGTTCTCTTCTTCTAAAACTTCCTCAGGCTCTTGTCTTTGCTCTGTCTCATCAGCTTCTAACTCAAACTCCTCTTCCTGAGCAGCTTCCTCAACTGCTTCTGGTTCAATGACCTCTTCTGTCGAGACCTGAGAAAGTTCTTCTTGAGCAAGTGTTTCTTCCACTTTGTCCGTCGCTGTTTCTTCGACTGCCGTTTGGTTTTCTTCAACCTCTTCTGACAAATCAAGATTTTCCAGTGCTTCTTTTACAACATCTTCGATTTTTGGCTCTTCTTTTTTTCCGAATAAACGGTCAAATAATCCCATTTTTTAACTCTCCTTTAGCACGTATTCTTCGATAGCCCAGGCAACGGCTTCCTCGTCGTTGGTCATCGGGGTAATCACATTGGCAACTGCCTTGACTGCTGGAACTGCATTTTGCATGGCAACTCCCAGACCTGCCCACTCAATCATGGAAAGGTCATTGGCCTCGTCCCCACAAGCCATCACTTGACTTTGATCGATTCCCAAGTGTTTAATTAATTTCGCTAAGCCTGTTGCCTTGTGGACATTTTTCGGCGACCATTCTAATAGCATTTCACGCGATTTGAAGATTTCATATTGGTCAAACAATTCTGGAGAAATCTGTTGAATCGCTGCATCCAAAGGTTCTTTGGCAAAGGCAGTTACACATTTATTATACGTCATCTGACTAGATAGATCTTCAAAAGCGACAGGTACGAAGGTCAGGGCTGGATTGAACTTAGCATAGAGACTTTCTTGGTCAGACTGGATTTGATAGACTGTTCCTTCTGAAATGGCGTCTAACGGTAATCCGAGTTTTTCAGTTTCCTCGTACAAGCGTGCCACATCGTCGATTGAAAAGACTGTTTTATCGAGAATCTCTCCTGTGTTTTTTTGCACTAGACCACCATTAAAGGTGATGGTGTACTCATCCTCCTGACCGTCAGTCCCCAGCTCATGGAGAAAGAAATCCATAGCCTTTAGAGGACGCCCCGTTGTCAGTACGACCTTGATGCCACGATCACGCGCAGCTTTGAGGACTTCCTTGGTACGATCTGTTAGCTTTTTATCCGTTGTCAGCAAGGTGCCATCTAAGTCCAATGCAATCAATTTAATATCTGCCATTACAAACCCTCCATATAAGTCATCACTGACTGGTCCTTATGGTGGCCAATCACTGCTTCTGCTAATTCTAAAATCTCTGGTCGCGCATTTTCAGGAGCGATTGGGTGACCGACGACCTGCATCATGTGAAGATCATTGAGATTATCGCCAAACGCCATGACCTGATCCATGGTTAGACCCAGCTTTTTAGCCAGCTCAACAATAGCCACCCCCTTATCAACGTAGTCCAAGACAATATCGATGGATTCAAAACCAGTTGTCATGGCTTTCACACCAGGAACATTTTCGTTAACCCAGGCCTCACCAGCTTCTATCGTATCTTCAGTAAAGTTAGTAGTGAATTTAAAAATCTCATCCGTGATATCTTCCAAACTCGCTACTTTTTGAATATTTTCATTGTAGTGACGGCTAAACATGAGATAAGTCTCATCCACAGTGTCCAAAACATAACAAGCTTTTTTCCCAGTCAAGAGCATTTTTCTTTCATCAAAATAAGGCGATTTCTTTAAAGCTTCAAAATTGCTCAAGTAAAAGTCCCGAGACATAGTAGCCTCATACATATCCTCACCATGAAACTCAACATAGCTCCCATTTTCAGCTATAAAAATCACTTCATCACGTACATCCGCAAATAGCTTTTTCAGCGACAAGATACCGCGACCCGAAGCCACAGCAAAATAAATCCCCTTTTCCTTGTAGGAAACAAGCAAGTTTTTGAGGCGTTCCATATCAAACCGCCCCTCTCCATCTAGAAAAGTTCCGTCCATATCGGTTGCTACAAGTTTAATCATAAAATCCTTCGTTCTCCAATTGATAAATCTACCTTCTATTATACCATAGATAAGCTGAAAAAGGACTAGTACAGTAAGGTTGACTACTGGATAGTAGGTCTTTTTCAGTAAAGATTCTCCACTATCATAATCAAAAGTTGTCCCCTGAAATGATGGTCAAGGCTAAGGGCATTACAGTGGGAATTTCAACCATCTGCTACTGGATTCATCATGGAAAGTTGGGATTGACCAAACAGAACCTCCTTTATCCTAGAAAAGGAAAAACTGTCAAGAAACAAGCTAGCCCCAACTTTAAACCTGCTGGTCAATCTATCGAACAGCGTTCCAAGGCTATCAATCTTCGCTTGGAGAATGGGCATTATGAGATTGATACGGTTCTACTTACAAGAGCGAAAAACCACTGTCTGCTGGTCTTGACGGGTCGAAGGAGCAAACATCAAATCATTCGATTAATTCCAAATAAAAGCGCTGAGTCGGTCAATTAGGCTCTAAAACTCATCTTAAAACAGCATCAAATTCTTTCCATCACTGCAGATAATGGAGCCGAATTCAACCGCTTGTCTGATGTTTTTTCTAAAGAACATATCTACTATGCACACCCTTATGCCTCTTGGGAAAGAGGAACTAATGAGAATCACAACAGGCTCATTCGTAGATGGCTACCTAAAGGAATTAAGAAAACGACTCCTAAAGAAGTCGCCTTCATTGAAAATTGGATCAACAACTATCCTAAAAAATGCTTGGACTACAAGTCTCCCAGAGAAGACTGCTTGCTGGCTAACTTGAACTTGAAATTTGGCTTTAAACTAATAATAGACTTTTATCCCTAAAATTGATAAAATGGTTAGGAGAATAATAGAAAAGGAAACTGTAAATCTTATGATGAACATGCAAAACATGATGCGCCAAGCACAAAAACTTCAAAAACAAATGGAACAAAGTCAAGCAGAACTCGCTGCCATGCAATTTGTTGGAAAATCTGCCCAAGACCTTGTCCAAGCAACTTTAACTGGAGACAAAAAGGTGGTCAGCATTGACTTTAACTCCGCAGTTGTAGATCCAGAAGACCTTGAAACTCTTTCTGATATGACTGTTCAAGCCATCAACTCTGCTCTAGAACAGATCGACGAAACGACTAAGAAAAAGCTAGGAGCTTTCGCTGGAAAATTACCTTTCTAATTCATAAAAAAGAGTCTGGGACAAAAAGATTTTGATTTTAGAAATTCTTTATTATAAATTTTTAAAATCGATAGATTAGACAAAAAAGCGAACAAAACAGAATTCTGAATGTCAGATAACTCGTTTTGTTCGCTTTTTATATTTAAGGTTAGATTTTTGTCCCAGACTCTTTTTTAGAAATCAAAAAATTCCATTGCTTTTTTTAGCAGCAATTCCGTATATTCAGGATCGTCTTGCGCGGTCGTTACTTGTAACTGAACCATTTCAAGATCATCCGTAATCATTCCATCTGCTCCGAGCCGAACTGCTTTATCAAAAGCCTCAGAACCATTAACAGTCCAAACATAAAGCTTTTGTTCTGTATACCAAAGTTTAGTAACAAAATATTCATCCAATGTTGAATACTCCATAGTATAGCCTGTTGCCTTGGTTTTTGGGAAAATACTATTATAAGGCAAGATGAAATAAGCTGGAATAGTCGAATCATATTTCAAAACTTGGTCAATCACATGATAGTCTAGTGATTGCATCTGATGACCATACTGCTTGATAATCGTTCCATACTTCTCTAGAAAACGTTCCATCATTTGTGGACTGTCTTTTTTACTGGTTTTGATTTCAATCAACAATCTTTGATGAAGTTCATTTGCGCGATTGAGATAGTCATCAAAACTAGATATTTTGGTTCGATAGCCATTTTCAGAAATATCTAACCCTGTCAACTCCTCCAAAGTCAAGTCTTGAGGTCTGGCATTGATACCTGCTAAGTTCTTAAGATTGGTGTCATGCATCATCACAAACTGACCATCTTTGGTCTCCTGTACATCCATTTCAATCAAATCTGGTTTCAGTTGTGCTGTTTTTTCCAAAGACTGTACAGTGTTTTGTACACCATTTTTATTTGAAACGCCCCTATGTGAAATGACTAAAGGGGTATTTGTCACAGGAGCTTCCAAATAGATATAACCTTCCAGCGCAAAAAAGATACTAGCGCAGCCCATAACTCCCCATCTCATCAAATGATCTTTTTTTCTTCTTGGCATAATCTCCAGTTCCTCACCTGTCAAAAAGGAGACAAACTTAACAAGGAAATAAGTCAAGGCCATATAGTGGATGTTTTTTATCAAGACAAAGTTGATAACTCCAAGAATCAGTGATTCTTTCTGTGTTAAATTGTCAATTACAATCTGTCCTATTAGCAAGGGAGTCAAGAGAAGGAAGAAAAAGAGATAGGTTTTAATAATAATGAGTAGCAAGTTCCAAGCATAAAAGAGAACTTGTTTTTTTGTCTTTTGTAGGCTATATTTTACTCCTTCTCTCACAGTCCTCTTTTCAAAGAGAATCTTTGGAAGGGCAAACATGAGTCGGACAGACACATAGAGCAAAATCCAAGCAGAGGCAAAAATCATCAAGCCCACTAGCCAGTACTTGTCTTCCAGATAAGTCACAATAAAGTCTGGAATAACGATTTTATTTAAGTAATAAATTTTTAAAATTTTCCTGATGAAAGGAAAGAGCATGGCTACGTAGAAGAATACAAAAGCCATCTTACAGAAGCTCAAGCGTTTCATGAATAGAAAACTTTGCTGGAAAACTTTGCGACTGTACTCAATCAAGGTTCTCTTTTCGTGGTAGAGAAGGTGACGCGCCCCAATAAAGAGGAGGCAAATCTGGAAATAGGCCACCAAAAGATTGATTACAATCAAGACGAGAAAGGCCAGACTGATTAAAGGAGAACTCGTGATAATGGCAAAAATATTATTGTAAGAAATAAACAAATAGCCCGTCTGGCTGAGTAAAAGACCAGCAAGGAAAGAATTGAGAGGTAACCACAAATATTCCACCATCATGAAAATTAAGAAAAAGAGAAAGAGAACTTTATCTAGGTTGAGGTAAATTTTCCTAAAACCTAGTTTTTTAGGTTTTTCAGGTTTCATAGGCACTCCTAGTCTAGAAATTGAGATAAGTCTAGCCCACCAAAGGGATTCATGGATAGATTACTCTGTTCTTCTAACAGTAGTTTTCCTTCATCCGATTCCAAAAAGGCTTCATAAACACGCGCCGTCATGCGGGCATCTTCTAAACTATTATGTGACTTACCATGAAAGCCTAAGAAATTAGCTACAGTTTGTAATTTAAGATTTGCTATGCCGTGTAGGTCGGAACTACGGCGTTCAAAAGCCTCATCATATAAATCAACCTTATACTGGTCACGATAATCAATACCATGCTCCAAGAGAATAGGTAAATCACTCTTAGCTGCATTGTAACCAACGATAGGTAAGTCGCCAACAAATGCCTGAAAGTCTTTTAAAACTTTTTCTACTTTTGGCGCATCTTTCAAAGTTTCAGCTGTAATTCCTGTCAAACCATTGATAAAACTCTTTAAAGGTACGCTGGTATGGACATAAGAATCAAAAGCACCTATCTCTTGACCATCTTGAAAGCGAACTGCTGATACCTGAATTAAATGTGTAACTCCTTCGTGTTGATTGAATTCTAAGTCAAAGGCGATATAGTCTCTTAATTTTTCCATCTTTTACCTCAATTCCGACTCAATTTAAACTATAAATAAGAAAAGAAGCTATTAGGTTAGTGAATAACCCAAACAGCTTCTTTATTTTCCTCCAAATAGGCGAGCAAAAAAGCCTTTTTTGGTTGCTTGGACTTCTTCTTTTGCTTGGTCCAACTCTAGTTTCAAGCTTTCTTGATCCTTCATTGCTTGAAGAGTCAACTGTTGCTGTTGGTCCAACTGTTTGTCCTTTTCAGCAATCTGGCGGTCTTTGATGCGCATCTGCTCATCTTTTTCTGCCAGTTGCTGATCCTTGGCCTTGAGTTGCTCGTACAAACGAAGAATTTCAGCATTTTTCTCATCGACCAAGATTTCCATCAGTTCGCGTTGTTTGACATCATCACTGACTGGTTCATCTTCAAAAATCGTTTTTTTATAGATTTCTTCTAGCTTAATCAAGCCACTTCGAGTAACTACTGTTACACCTTTGTCATTTTTTTTCGTGTCCTCTTCGGGAAGTTCTTTGACACGATTGTTGATTGCCTGACGAGATAGTCCTAAGACCTCTGCAATCTCGCTGACGGTCATTTCAATACTCATAATATCCTCTGAAACGTTTTCTAGCTTTTCTTTATTTAAATCTTATCATAAGCTAGATAAACTGTCAAATTTCCGCTTAATTCAAGGCCTTTAAAAAGGCTAGTAAGACTTGGGCAGAACGATGTCCAGCTTCGATAATAAACTCATCAAATGAAATAGAGGCCTCATGATTGGCATTGTCACTCATAGCACGAATGACTAGGAAAGGAAGGTCAAGAGCCTGAGCCGCCTGAGCAATGGCCGCCCCTTCCATCTCCACTGCTAAAACATCTGAAAAGTGGGACTTGATACTAGCAATCTTATCTTCTCCAGCTATAAAACTGTCCCCTGTAGCAATCAAGCCTAGGTGCCAGGTCTGTTCTTCTTGAGATAAACTTTCTTTAATCCTAGTGATAAGCTTCTGATCTGATTCAAAGTAAAGAGGTTGACCAGCCATCTGACCATAAGCATAGCCAAATGCAGTCACGTCCACATCATGGTAGACTAGTTTGTCCGCAATCACTACATCTCCAACAGCAATCCCTTCTGCAAGAGCACCTGCTGATCCTGTATTGATGATGGCTTCTACTTGGAAATGGTCAGCTAACACCGCTACACTCATAGCCGACATAACTTTCCCAATCCCACTCTGAACTAGAACAACTTCTGTCTTGCCAACAGAGCCAGTGTAGTAAGTATTTCCTAAGACTTGGACTTCTTGAGGTTTATCCAAATTCTGAGTCAAATGTATCAGCTCTTCTGGCATGGCAGCAATGATTCCAATTTTCATTTCATGTCCTTTCAATTACAAGAGTTTCATCGCTAAAATTAACAAAATCAAAAGTAGGATGACTGCAAACAAGATGCGATTGAGTTTCGAATTAAAAACATTTCTCTTAGTGTTTTCAATGCGGCGGCTCTTATGAATCGTTGGCTCTACTTCGATTGTAAGTGTATCTTGACTAAAACCGCGGTCTCTAGAACGTGAATTACCAAAATGTTGTGAAGACGTTGGTAGGATCTTGGTTTCCTCATCATCTTGAAGAGGTGGTCCTGAGATTTTCTCACCTCGGTTGGCACGTTCAATCATTTCGTCTGTTAATAAAGGTTTCCCCATGGGTTTCTCCTCTATTTCTTTTGTAGTTCCCAGTACTGGATTGCCATGATAGTCTTGGCATCACAGATATGACCTGACTGGATCAGGTTCTTGGCTTCCTCTAGACTGACTTCTAAAACTTCCAAGGTTTCATCATCATCTTGTGGACGAGGGTTTTCCACCTTGACCAAATCACTAGCAAGATAGAGTTTTAGTTTTTCATTGCAAAAACCAATCGCAGAATAGAAATCATATAAAAGCTCTAACTTAGCAGTGTAGGCAACCTCTTCTTCCAATTCCCGAAGAGCCGCTGCCATTGGATCTGCATTTTCACCAATTTCCAGTTTTCCTGCGGGAATCTCATAAGAGACCGCCTCGATAGCCTTTCGGTATTGCTTAACAAGAACGATTTTGTCCTCAGCTGTCACGGCTAGAACACAAACGGCTCCATTGTGAAAAATCAGGTCACGTTGGGCAGTACCCTTTCCTTCTGGTAGTTCCACCTGGTCTTGCACTAGTTTAAAGATAGGGCCTTGATAGATTTCCTTCCGACTAATCGTTTTTTCTTCAAATTCCATGACAAACTCCTACTGGTTCTTAGGATGATGAGGTAAGCGTGTTGCGTACTCGTCTTTGTTAACTTGTCGTCCACGACCGATAGCAATGGCATCAGCAGGAACATTCTTGGTAATGGTTGAACCCGCTCCAACGAGAGAATTGTCACCTAATTCAACTGGAGCAATAATGGTTGAGTTTGAGCCAACAAAGACATTGTTACCGATAACAGTCTTGTATTTGTTTTTCCCGTCGTAGTTGACTGTAATCGTACCTGCACCAAAGTTAACATGGCTACCCACTTCACAGTTTCCGATATAGGTCAAATGACCCGCCTTGGTATTTTCACCGATTGAAGAGCCTTTAACTTCAACAAAGTTTCCAATGTGAACTTGGGAAGCTAGGCTTGAACCTGGACGAATGTGGGCATAGGGGCCGACTGTCACACCGTCCGCAACGCTACTTTCCTCAATCATGGAATTCGTAATCACAGCACCAGCCCCAATGGTGCTATCCACGATATAAGTTCCATTTGTTAAAATAGTCTCTGCCCCAATCTTCGTTTGACCTTTCAAGGTAACGTTGGCTTCGATTTGGACTTCAGGAGCAATCTCAACATCAATGTCGATGTAAGTTGCTTCTGGATTGATAAAGCTAACACCATTAACCATGTGAGCATGATTGATACGGCGACGCATCACTGCTTCCGCAGTCGCAAGAGCTACACGGTCATTTACTCCAAGACTTTCATCAAAATCCTTAAGAGTATAGGCTCCAACCTTCTCACCCGCATTACGGAAAATACCAATCACGTCAGTAATATAGTATTCACCTTGAGCATTGTTAGTGTTGATATTTTTAAGGGCTTCAAAAAGACGTTGGTTATCAAAAACATAAGTACCAGTATTGATTTCCTTGATTTGCTTTTCAAAGTCTGTGGCATCTTTCTGCTCAACAATCCGAAGAACTTCAGCGTTATCGTTACGGACGATACGACCATACCCAAAAGGATCTGCTGCTTCAGCTGTTAAAATCGTCGCTACATTTTTATGATTGATATGGAAATCCAAGAGATTTTTCAAGCTTTCACCTGTAATCAGAGGAGTATCCCCAGCGATAACCAAGGTGTGCCCAGTGCGATTTTGGAGAATGGGCTCTGCCATCATGACAGCATGCCCTGTTCCTAGTTGTTCTGATTGGGTAACAAAGTCTGTCTGCCCAGCCAAGACTTGCTCAACTAACTCAGCCTTGTGTCCCACTACGGTAACTGTCTTTTCAGGTTGAATAGCTCCAACACTGCGAAAAACATGTTCCAACATCGAAATTCCTGCTACTTTATGAAGTACTTTGGGAAGATCTGATTTCATGCGAGTACCCTTACCCGCTGCTAAAATAATGGCATAATTTGACATACTATTCTCTCTTCTGTAAAAATTCCCTTATATTATACCATAATTTTACTTTTAAAGAACAAACAAACAGGTGCTTTCTTGAAAATCTCCCCTACTTGTCTACATTTCTAAACTGTTTCTTTTGATTTTTTTAAATTTTTACGATAAACTAAATAAATATGAGAAAACAAATTCATCCTGCTATTATTTTGAGTTTATTTGGAATTTTCATAGCGATTTTACTCCTCAACAAACCAAGTTTTGAGGATCATCCTATCAAAACTAAGCCAAATGCTCTTCAAGTTGAAACACAAGCCTTGCATAATCTTGACAAACCCATTATCGACGTCTCTGGTTGGCAAAGACCTGAGGAGATCAACTACGACACCTTATCTCAAAACATTTCTGGTGTTATCGTTCGCGTGCACAATGGGGCTCAGCATACTGAAGCAAATGATGCTGCCTTTATCAATGGTGTCGATAAAGCTTATAAAAATCACATATCAGAATTCCAAAAACGGAATGTCCCTGTGGGGGTTTATGCCTATGTAGCTGGAAAAAGTAAAGAAGATATGGAGAAAGCTGCTGAAGTCTTCTACAACGCTGCTTCTCCTTACAATCCTAGCTACTACTGGTTAGATGTTGAAGAAAAAACAATGTCCGATATGAATGAAGGCGTTGAAGCCTTTCGTGCCAAACTGGCAGCTCTCGGCGCTAAAAACATCGGAATCTACGTTGGGGTTTACTTCATGCAAGAGCATAGTATCAATACAGATAAGTTCACTGCTATTTGGATCCCTTCCTATGGGACTGACTCTGGTTATTTTGAAACTAAGCCAAATACTGATCTGGACTACGATCTCCACCAGTACACTTCTAAGGGTAGAATTGCAGGATTTGAACATCATTTGGACATCAATTTGATTTCTACTGCTAAAGAGAAGGAAGAAACCTTCAGAAAACTATTTTTAAGACCATAAGACAAGTGAAAATAACAAACTTTTTCACTTGTTTTTTCATTTTCTCCCCGTCTGTGTTATAATTGATAGCATAGAGAAAGAATTTTATGAAATTGAGGATTTTATTATGTTTTCATGGATTGCACGAGTTATTAAAGGAATCGTCATCGCATTAGGATTTATCCTACCGGGAATTTCTGGCGGTGTTTTAGCAGCTATTTTGGGTATTTACGAGCGAATGATTGGCTTTCTGGCTCACCCCTTTAAAGATTTTAAAGAGAATGTCCTTTACTTTATCCCAGTAGCTATCGGGATGTTGCTAGGCATTGGTTTGTTTTCCTATCCGATTGAGTATTTGCTAGAAAACTATCAAGTCTATGTTTTATGGAGCTTTGCTGGAGCTATCATCGGTACAGTTCCTAGCCTCCTTAAAGAATCTACTCGAGAATCTGATCGTGATAAGATTGACCTAGTCTGGTTCTGGACTACCTTTATCCTTTCAGGATTGGGTCTTTACGCGCTCAATTTTGTCGTAGGGTCACTCAGTGCTAGTTTTGCAAACTTCATCTTAGCAGGTGTTCTTTTAGCTCTTGGTGTCTTGGTACCTGGTTTAAGTCCGTCAAATCTACTTTTGATTTTGGGACTGTACGCTCCAATGCTCACTGGTTTTAAGACCTTTGATTTGTTTGGTACCTTCCTTCCTATCGGGATTGGTGCAGGAGCAACCCTCATTATCTTTTCAAAATTAATGGATCACGCCTTGAACAACTACCACTCCCGTGTTTATCACTTTATCATTGGGATTGTGCTTTCAAGCACCCTCTTAATTTTGATCCCAAATGCCGGAAATGCTGAAAGTATCCAATACACCGGACTTTCTATTGTGAGTTATGTTCTCATCGCCTTCTTCTTCGCACTTGGCATTTGGCTTGGTATCTGGATGAGCCAGCTGGAGGATAAGTATAAATAATGGCAAAGAAAGTTAAGATTAAAAAAACCTTGGTCGAGCAGATCTTGACCAAGGCAGGGATTGACCATACTGGTATTCAAATCAATGCGCTTGAAGGAGAACTTCCTCCTGAATACGACCGAAAACAGATTTTTAAAACCTTAGCTCTTTTGGGAGACAAGACAGGACCGATTATTGGAATTGTTCCCATAACGGAACACCTCGCTGAGAAAAAACTAGCAAAGGTTTCTGGTAATAAAAAAGTGAGCATGATTCCACAGAAGGACTTAGAAAAAACGACAGGCTATATTCATGGGGCTAATAACCCCGTCGGTATTTGTCAGAAACACAATTATCCCATTTTTATTGATCAGACAGCTTTGGATTTAGACCAAATGATTGTCTCTGCTGGAGAAGTCGGGCACAGTATCATCATCCGACCTCAAGTCTTGGCTAGCTTTGTAAAAGCGGATTTTGCTGATATCTTGGAGGAAAGTAAGTAATGAAACTCTATTTTGTTCGTCATGGTCGCACCCTCTGGAATCTTGAAGGACGTTTTCAAGGTGCTAGTGGTGACTCTCCCCTTCTTCCAGAGTCTATTGATATCCTAAAGCAACTTGGCCAGTATCTTAAGGATATTCCTTTTGATCAGATTTATTCAAGTGATTTACCTCGAGCAGTCAAATCTGCTGAGATTATCCAAAGCCAACTCCAGACCCCCTGTCCTTTAGAAAGTATTCCAGAACTACGCGAATGGCAACTTGGAAAACTTGAAGGTTTAAAAATCGCAACGCTCAATGCCATCTATCCACAACAAATCAAGGCCTTTCGCTCTAATCTGGCTCAGTTTGATACGAGGATGTTTGAAGCCGAATCTCTCTACTCTACGACTCAGCGAACCATTCAATTTATCAAATCTCTGAAAGAAAGTCCGGCTGAAAACATTCTGATTGTCGGGCATGGAGCAAATCTCACTGCTAGCCTGCGTACACTCTTAGGCTATAAAGAGGCTCACCTTCGCAAAGATGGAGGCTTGGCCAATGCTAGTCTGACAGTTTTAGAGACCGAGGATTTTGAAATCTTCACTCTGGAAAGATGGAATGACACTTCCTATCAAGAAAAATAATGGAACTTGATCCCAATGGTCAAGTTCTTTTTAGTTTTCAAAGAATATCCGTGAATTTCTCTGCTATTTATGATAAAATGGGAGTATCGTAAAAAATGACTCATCGTATTCAATTTTGAGTAAAATTAGGAGGAACCCATGTCAACAGAACATATGGAAGAACTAAATGACCAGCAGATCGTTCGCCGTGAAAAAATGGCTGCGCTCCGTGAGCAAGGAATTGATCCCTTCGGAAAACGTTTTGAACGTACTGCTAACTCACAAGAACTTAAAGATAAATTTGCAGAACTTGATAAAGAACAATTACATGAATTAAATGAAACTGCTACTATCGCTGGACGCTTAGTAACCAAACGTGGAAAAGGGAAAGTCGGCTTTGCCCATCTTCAAGACCGAGAAGGTCAAATCCAAATCTACGTTCGTAAAGATGAAGTTGGTGAAGAAAACTACGAAATCTTCAAAAAAGCTGACCTTGGTGACTTCCTTGGTGTCGAAGGAGAAGTCATGCGTACTGATATGGGAGAGCTCTCTGTCAAGGCAACTCATATCACTCACTTGTCTAAAGCACTTCGCCCACTTCCAGAGAAATTCCACGGTTTGACAGACGTTGAAACAATTTATCGTAAACGTTACCTTGACTTGATTTCTAACCGTGAAAGCTTCGAACGTTTTGTTACTCGTTCAAAAATCATCTCTGAAATCCGTCGTTATCTAGATCAAAAAGGCTTCCTTGAAGTGGAAACACCTGTCCTTCACAACGAAGCTGGTGGTGCTGCTGCTCGTCCATTTATCACTCACCACAATGCACAGAACATTGACATGGTGCTTCGTATCGCGACCGAGCTTCACTTGAAACGTCTTATCGTTGGTGGTATGGAACGTGTCTATGAAATTGGCCGTATCTTCCGTAATGAAGGAATGGATGCCACTCATAATCCTGAATTCACTTCTATCGAAGTTTATCAAGCTTATGCTGACTTCCAAGATATCATGGACTTGACGGAAGGTATTATCCAACACGCTGCTAAATCAGTCAAAGGTGATGGCCCAGTTAACTATCAAGGTACTGAAATCAAGATCAATGAACCATTTAAACGTGTTCACATGGTGGATGCTATCAAGGAAATTACTGGTGTAGATTTCTGGCAAGACATGACCTTCGAGGAAGCTAAAGCTATCGCTGCTGAGAAGAAAGTTCCAGTTGAGAAACACTACACTGAAGTCGGTCACATCATCAATGCCTTCTTTGAAGAATTTGTCGAAGAAACCTTGATCCAACCAACCTTTGTCTATGGTCATCCAGTAGCTGTCTCTCCACTCGCTAAGAAAAATCCTGAAGACGAACGCTTTACTGACCGTTTTGAGCTCTTCATCATGACCAAGGAATACGGTAATGCCTTTACCGAGTTGAACGACCCAATCGACCAACTTAGCCGTTTTGAAGCCCAAGCAAAAGCTAAAGAACTTGGTGACGACGAAGCAACAGGTATCGACTACGATTACATCGAGGCCCTTGAATATGGTATGCCACCAACAGGTGGTTTGGGAATCGGTATTGACCGTCTCTGCATGCTCCTCACTGATACAACCACTATCCGTGATGTATTGCTCTTCCCAACAATGAAATAATACTCTTCGAAAATCAAATTCAAACCACGTCAGCGTTGCCTTGCCGTACTCAAGTACAGCCTGCGGCTAGCTTCCTTGTTTGCTCTTTGATTTTCATTGAGTATAAACTCTTATCCTCTGGCCCTTGCCAGAGGTTTTTTTGATGCCAAAAGAGACTCAATTTGAGGAAAAAATTTAGAAAATCTTTCCAGAATATAGTGAAATGAAATAAAATATGAACAAATTGATTGGGAAAGTCAAATCAATTTCTAGCAATGTTTTAGAAGTCACAGTATACTACTCCAGATTCAATCCGCTATATTAAATGGCTATCATGCGCTTTCCCAATTGATAAAAAGACTACGTTTTGCTAATCAAAACGCAGTCTCATCCACTATTTTATCTCACTGTCCTTCTTGTACTTCTTTGGTTGCTACATCTTCTCCAAACCATTTTTGACTAATTTCTTGGAACTTACCATCCTTGTAAAGACTAGAAAATCCTTCATTTATCTTATTAACCAGAGTTGTATCTTCCTTACGTGCTCCAACTGCAAAAGCTTCTGTTTCTAGTCCAACTGTAAAGACATTATAATCGTTTAAAACGCCTTCTGCTTCTAAATAATAGTTTGCATAGACACGATCAATCAATAGGCCGTCAATTCGATCGTTTTTCAAATCAATCAAGGCTTCATTAAAGGTTTGGTATTGATTCGCTTCATTATTAGCGACAATATCCTTCAAAATCGCTGGCTTTCCTTCAAAGTCCGCATAACCAGATGAACCAGCTTGAGCTCCCAAAGTCTTTCCAGTCATATCTTTTGCAGTCGTGATACCTGACGATTTCTTAGTAACCAATACCTGCTCATTCTTCATATATGAGTTACTGAATGCTACCTTTTCACGACGTTCGTCTGTAGCGGAATAGCCATTCCAAATCAGATCAATCGTTCCTTTTGTCAATTCAGCTTCTTTCAAATCCCAATCAATCGGTTGCCAATTTACCGTAATTCCGTATTTTTCAAAAACAGCTGTAGCTAAATCAATATCAAATCCTGCATAGGAACCATCTTTCTGAGCAAATCCCATTGGAACAAAAGTACTATCAAACCCAATAGTAATAGACTTGTTAGACTCGTACTTAGACCAATTATCTCCACTAGTTTCACTAGAATTTTTCCCACAAGCTACTAAGAACAAAGCAGTCATTAGACTGACTAATACAAGCATCAATTTTTTCATCATTTTTCCTCCTATTTAGGCTCTACTTTTAATAATACATCCGCAATATTTTCAGCGAATTGTAAATCGTGGGTAACCACAATTTGCGTCATCCCAAGTTCCCTATTTTGCAAAATCAGTTTTTCCACTTCCAAGCGTAATTCTGGATCCAAGGCAGAAGTTGGTTCATCGTAACCAATGATTTCTGGGTCAATCATCATAGCACGCGCCAAAGCCACCCGCTGCTTTTGCCCACCTGATAATGAAAATGGATAAGCATCTGCGTGCCCTGCTAGCCCTAACTGTTCCAAGAGCCCACGCGCCTTCTTCTCTGCCTCTTCCTGCTTCATTCCCATTGTTTTCACAGGCGATAGGGTCAGATTGTCCAGAACTGATAAATGAGGGAAAAGTTGAAAATCTTGGAAGACAAATCCTAGTAGGCTGCGCTTTTCTAGTTCGTCTAAAGCTAGAGATTCACCGTTATAGTAGATTTCTCCAGAATCGATAGTTTCCAGTCCGGCTAACATACGTAATAAGGTTGTTTTTCCGCCTCCTGATGGACCTACGATTGCCAGGATTTGCTTTTCAGGAATTGATAGGCTGAAATTAGTTAAGATTTGTTTGCCACCAAAGGCCTTGTTGATGTTTCGTAATTCTAACATAGCAATCCTCCTATCTGTAATAACTGTACTTCTTCTCAAGTTTTTTCGCTACAATGGTTACAAGACCGATCATAATCAAATAAATCGCTCCAGCTAAAAACATAGGAACCAGACTAGCATCACGGTTAGCTGCTGTACGACTAGCCAAAATCAAATCTGAAATCCCTAAAGCATAGACCAGAGAAGTATCCTTGACCAAACTCATGACTTCATTAAATACACTAGGAAGAACAATTTTGGTCACCTGTGGTAAGATAATATAGCGCACTGTGGCAACAGGGCTAAACTTCAAGACCTTAGCAGCCTCATATTGACCCTTAGGAATGGTATCAATCCCCCCACGGAAGATTTCAGCAAAGTAAGCCGCATAATTCAAAACAAAAGCAATAATAGCCGCAGGAAGACGATCCAAACGAATCCCAATATTTGGGAGCACATAATAGATAAAGATCAATTGCAAGAGCAAGGGTGTTCCCCGCATGATCCAGATATAAATGTTGATCAGATAATGGAGGAGTTTCCAATGGACTTGCAAGGCAAAGGCAATCAAAACGCCCAAGGGAATAGACAAAATCAAGACCAGTACAAAAACCTGTAAAGTCATGCTTGCACCGCTCAATAAACTCGGTAATATCTCAAACATATAAGACATACTGCACCTCCTAAAAATAATTGTTCCTATTATAGCATAAATAAACAATTTAGCAAGGGTTATTGTAAAAAAATTCTATTTCTTTTTGAAAATAAAAACCGTATCCATCAAAATGACTAGATACAGTTTTGCTTTATAGGATATTTTTAAAGTGTTTCTAGTAGTTCTTGCATTTGAACATCATCTGGGACTAGTTTTAAATAGGCTTTAGCTTGTACTTTGGCTTCTTCAAAATATCCCAATTCACGCAAAAGATAAGTATACTGCTCCAGAAACTCAGGATTGTCCTTGAGATCAGACGATAGCTCCTGATAGAGCTCATGGGCCTTATCTAAATCCTCGATTTCCTGGTAAGAGCGTGCAATCATCCACTTGGTCAAGAGATTTTCAGGTTCTTGACTTTGGAGAGCGATAATATCCTCAAACCGCTCTTGTTCCATATAAATGGTTGCAAGGCGAAGGAATATTTCTTCTGTATCCTCTGCATCTTCTTTTGCAGTAAGGAGAAACTGCTCTGCACTACTAGGATCATGTAATTCATACGAAAACTGAGAAGCAGCTAATAAGAGCCGAGTTTCAAATGGATTTTTCTCCAAACCTTGTTTAACGATACAAAGGGCCTCTTCCACCTGATGTTCCTTGTGCAATGCTTGACTATAGCCGTACTCATATCCTTCAAAATCTGGTGAAATGGTATCAATCTGCTTAAAGTAAAGAACAGATTTTTGATACTCTTCTTGGTCAAAGTAAAGACTAGCCAGTTCAAAAGCCGTTTGGTCATCGTATTCTAGTTCTAAGGCTTTTTCTAAGAATTCAGTTGCAGCTTCAAACTTGCCTAACTGGGCATAAGTGTAACCAATTCGTTGATAGGTTGAGACACCCGTTTGCTCATAGATGGAGCGATTATCTAATTGAGCATAGCTCTGAATGGCTTCCTGATAATTCCCTAACTCGCTATCCAACTCAGCCAAACCAAAAACTAATAAGGCATCATCTGAGTAGCTTAAGGCTTCCAGTAACTTTTCACGCGCTACATCTGTCAATCCTTCCAACTGATAGAGATCTGCTTTCAATACCAAAGCCGATACGTACCAGTCACTTTCGGGTGTGATTTCCTCAAGGTAAGCAAAGGCTTCCTCAATATTGCCATCCTCGCTAGCAATGCTAGCTAAGTTCAGATTCACTTCTGGAAATTCTGTAACAATATTTTGGTAAATTTCTTTTGCTTGGGGATAAAAGCCGATTCCTTCAAGATAACTAGCTAGTTCGTAGAGAACTTCGGTCGAATCCGTTTCGAGGGCTTTATGAAAATACTGATCCGCTTTGGTTAAATCCTGTTCATCCAAAGCCTGGAGCATGCGTTGACTATTGTTCACTCTTGATTTCCTCCCCTTCTTCATACAGACCGCTGACTTTTTTATACCAGTTAAAGATAGCAGAGATGACCACCTTAGCTGAGGCATAGACTGGAATTCCCAGTAAGACTCCCCAAATACCAAACATAGATCCTGAAGTTAGGAGAACAAAGAGAACATTGATGGGATGAATATTGAGCTGACTACCTAAAATAAGAGGCGATACGAAGCGTCCTTCAATCGTTTGTTCCACGATAAAGACAATGACTACTTTCAAGAGCATGACAGGTCCTGCGATTAAACCTAAAACAAGGGCAGGAAGCATGGCAAGGAAACTACCCAGGTAAGGTACTAGATTGAGGATACCAGCCGTAATACCAAGAGTCACAGCATATCTGAGACCAATAATCTTAAAGAAAATAATAAACATGATGGCTACAATAATAGCAACTGTAACCTGTCCTCTAACGTAGTTTGACAGCTGTTTATTGACATCCGATAGGACTTCACCCGCAGGTTCTTTTAACTTCGTTGGAATAAACTTAGTCAAATAATCTCGCAAGCCTTTTCCATCGCGCAAGAGATAGAAGAGCATAAAGGGTACGATAATGACCGCTACAATCACCTGAGAAACACTACTGATAAAGGCGCTGACCCAGTTGACGGCTTGAGAAGAAATTTTGCTGGCCCATATCGTTGCTTCTGTAGAAACATTTGCAAGAACCTGCTCCAACTGAGGTCTAAAATCATCTGGCAAGCGTTTGGTTACAAGGTCATTGATAACCATATCAGCATCTTTAAGATAAGTCGGTACATTCTTTGCAAAATTTAAGACTTGGCGTTGGAAATTTGGAATAGCGACCGCCAGACCCCAAATGATAAAAAGTCCAATAATGACAAAAACTATACTGATAGCAAGAACGCGATTGATCTTGTGTTTCTCCATCCAGTCAACAATCGGATTGAGGAGGTAATAAAGTAAACCAGATAAAATAACTGGCAACATGACAACCCCTAAAAAATCCAAAACAGGTAAAAAGATAAAACTAATCTTACTTAGAATAAAAATGTTAAGCCCCAGTAACAAGGTTACTAAAAATACAGTGATAGCTTTATTATCTAAAAACCACTTAAAAAACCAAGATAGGCTAAAATGTTTCTCTTTATGTTCCATAAATACATCCTTTCTGTCATTCTCTCATTATACCATTTTTAATTTAAAATAACTCTTATTAAAGTGCTTACATAGATTAAATGAACACTTCCAGACTGTCATTTTGTGGTATAATGAACTTATCATTATTAAGAGGTATGGACATGAAAGAAACTGTTTATTTTGGAACTTACACTCGTCGCTTATCTAAAGGGATTTACAAGGCAGATTTTGATACAGAAACAGGCCAGCTTGCAAATTTTGAACTCTTTGCTGCTGAGCCAAGTCCGACCTACCTTGCCTTTGACCAACAACAACACTTATACACCGTAGGGAGTCAGGATGGCTTGGGGGGAATCGCTGCTTACAAGACCAATGGTACTTTGTTAAATCATGTGGTTGAAGAAGGCGCTCCCCATTGTTATGTGGCAGTGGATGAAAAGCGTAGTCTCGTTTATGGGGCCAACTATCATAAAGGTCAAGTTCTGGTTTATCAGCGTCAAACGGATGGTAGCCTCATCCAAACAGATCTAGATCAGCATAGTGGACACGGTCCTCATGAAAACCAAACTTCCCCACATGTACACTTTACGGATCTAACACCTGACCAGTATCTCGTCACATGTGATCTAGGTACGGATGAAGTAACGACCTACGATGTTAGTCCAGAAGGAAAACTAAGTAAACTCTCCACCTATCACAGCCAGCCTGGAGCAGGTGCTCGCCACATTGTATTCCACCACCACTATAAGATTGCCTACCTCATCTGTGAACTTAATAGTACCATTGAAGTCTTGATTTACGATGGTGTTGGTGAATTTGAACGCATGCAAGTTATTTCAACCTTACCAGATGGCTATGAGGGATTCAATGCTACTGCAGCCATTCGTCTTTCAAAAGATGGTAGATACCTCTATGCATCCAACCGAGGTCATGATTCCATTGCAGTCTATACAATCCTCGCTGATGGCAGTCTGGAATTATTAGAAATCGTACCAACACATGGACAAAATCCACGTGATTTCGACCTAACTCCTGATCAAGAGTTTCTTATTGCTGTTCATCAAGATTCTGATAACGCAACCGTCTTTAAGCGTAATCCTGAAAGTGGCCGTCTTGCGGAGCTTTCTAACGACTTCCATATTCCTGAAGCAGTTTGCATCAACTTCCCACATTAAAAAAAATGAACTTGGAATTCAAGTTCATTTTTTGATTATAGTTTATTTCCGACATTGATACGGTTAATGGCACGTTGAAGAGCAATCTTAGCGCGTCGTTCTTGGTCGATTAAGTGCTTGTCTTGAGCTTCTTCGATTTCACGTTCAGCGCGAAGTTTCGCACGTTCTGCACGACTGATATCAATATCACGAGCACGTTCTGCTGAGTCTGCTACGATGGTAATGATGTCATTGGCAATCTCGATAATCCCTCCGTTCACTGCAATCCAGTTCACATGAGTATCATCATCGATTCGTTTTACCTTTACTTCATCAACCGCTAAAACCGCAATCATATTTTCATGTCGTGGCAAGATCCCCATCTCACCATCCAGAGTTCGTACCGATACAAAGCTGGCATGGTGATCATAGACGAGGCCATCTGGTGTCACGATCTGGACAGTTAACTGAGCCATAGATCACCTCTTAAAATCCCATTTTCTCTGCCTTAGCAATGACGTCTTCGATTGAACCAACTCCACGGAAGGCATCTTCTGGCAAGTGGTCATGTTTACCATCAAGGATTTCCTTGAAACCACGAACTGTTTCTGCTACTGGTACATAAGAACCAGGTTGGCCAGTAAATTGCTCCGCAACGTTGAAGTTTTGTGACAAGAAGAACTGGATACGACGAGCACGCGCAACCAAGGTCTTTTCTTCATCAGAAAGTTCATCCATACCAAGGATAGCAATGATATCTTGCAATTCATGGTAACGTTGAAGGACACGTTTGACTTCAGCAGCAACTGCATAGTGCTCCTCACCAACGATTTCAGGTGCCAAGGCACGTGAGCTTGAAGCTAGAGGGTCAACGGCTGGGTAAATACCCAACTGTACCAACTTACGTTCCAAGTTGGTCGTTGAATCCAAGTGAGCGAAGGCTGTTGCTGGCGCTGGGTCAGTATAGTCATCCGCTGGCACGTAGATGGCCTGAATAGAGGTTACAGAACCCTTCTTAGTTGATGTGATACGTTCTTGTAATTGACCCATTTCCGTAGCAAGTGTTGGTTGGTACCCAACGGCTGAAGGCATCCGACCCAAAAGGGCAGACACTTCAGAACCAGCCTGAGTGAAACGGAAAATATTATCGATAAAGAGAAGAACGTCTTGGCCTTCTACATCACGGAAGTATTCAGCGATTGTCAAACCAGTAAGAGCAACACGCATACGGGCTCCTGGTGGTTCATTCATCTGACCAAATACCATAGCTGTTTTCTCGATAACGCCAGATTCTTTCATTTCCCAGTAAAGGTCATTCCCTTCACGAGTACGTTCCCCAACACCAGTAAATACGGAAATTCCACCGTGTTCTTGGGCAATGTTGTGAATCAATTCTTGTATTAAGACGGTTTTACCAACTCCGGCACCACCGAAGAGTCCGACTTTCCCCCCTTTAAGGTATGGGGCAAGAAGGTCGATAACCTTAATCCCAGTTTCAAGAATTTCTGATGAAGTAGACAATTCATCAAAAGTTGGAGCTTTTTTATGAATTGGCTGACGCTCAGCGTCTTCAGCGAAAGGAGCATCCAAATCAATGGTATCTCCCAAAACATTGAAGACACGTCCCAAAGTTTCTTTACCTACTGGAACTGAGATTGGACGACCTGTGTCCAAAACTTCCATTCCACGAGTCAAACCATCTGTTGATTCCATGGCGATCGTACGGACCATACCATCACCCAACTCCAAGGCTACTTCAAGGACGATTTTTGTTTTTCTTTCGTCATTTTTGTAGACGACAAGTGCATTGTTAATCTCAGGAAGTGGTTCCCCTGCTGCAAACAAGACGTCTACAACGGGTCCGATAACCTGAGCAATTTTACCTGAACTCATCTCCTTCTCCTATTCTATATAAGATACTGTCAGTTCCTAGCTCAACTAGGTCCTAATACTCTTCGAAAATCAAATTCAAACCACGTCAGCGTCGCCTTACCGTACTCAAGTACAGCCTGCGGCTAGCTTCCTAGTTTGCTCTTTGATTTTCATTGAGTATAAGTTCATTTTCATACGAGCTGGACTAGAGCCTATTCTAAAGCACTAGCCCCCGCTACGATTTCTGTAATTTCTTGTGTAATCGCCGCCTGTCTAGCACGGTTATACTGGATTGTCAAATCATTAATGACCTTTTTGGCATTATCGGTCGCTGTTTGCATAGCTGTCATACCAGCGGCATTTTCAGCTGTCTTGGCATCGATAATAGCCCCGTAAATCATACTTTCAGCATACTGTGGCAACAATTGTTCCAAAATTTCTTCTCGGCTTGTTTCCAACTCAAATGTCAAGCTATACTCTTCATCTGCTTCGTTTGGATCCAAGTCAACAATCGGAAGCATTTGTTCCACACGCATTTGACTTGTAAGCGTATTGACGTGGTGATTATAGCAGACATAGAGTTCATCAAAGAGTTCGTTTTGGTACATCTCAATCGTTTTTGAAATAATTTTACGAACTTCATCAAAACTAGGTTGATCTGCCAAGCCACGTAGTTCATAGATTGGCTGAATACCACGAGCCTTAAAGAAATCAGCTCCCATACCACCAATACAGATTATCTCAAAATCTTTACCATCTGGATGGTATTCTTCTTTCAACTCCATAACGGCTTTAAGGATGGAAGCATTATAACCTCCAACCAAGCCACGGTCTGAAGTAATAACGATATAGCCTGTTTTCTTAACTGGGCGACTGATGAGCATTGGATTGGTTGAACCACCAGATCCGTTACCATGTAGAATATCCGTCAAAAGCTTACGAACTTTCTGAGCGTAAACTTGGAAGTTGCGCGCTGCTTCTTCAGAGCGACCTAACTTGGCAGCCGATACCATTTGCATGGCATTAGTGATTTGACTAGTATTTTTGGTTGAGGCGATTTTTGTTTTAATATCATTTAGAGATACTGCCATCTGACACCTCTATTCTTATTGGAAGCTGGATTGATTGAGAAACTCTGTAATCGCAGCATCCAAGACTGCTTCTTCTGGCAAGTCTTTTGTTTCACGAATGGTTTCCAAAATCTCTGGATGTTGTGCATCAAAGAAATCATGGAACTCTTCCTCAAAACGAACAATGTCATTCACTGGAACTGTATCCAAGAATCCGTGTGTCAAAGCATACAGAATGGTTACTTGTTTCTCAACAGGCAAAGGCTTGTGAACTGGTTGTTTCAATACTTCTACCGTACGACGTCCGCGGTTCAACTTAGCCTGCGTTGCTGCATCCAAATCAGAACCGAACTTAGTGAAGGCCTCTAGTTCACGGTAAGAAGCAAGGTCGATACGCAGAGTACCCGCAACCTTCTTCATGGCTTTGATTTGAGCGGAACCACCTACACGAGATACAGATGAACCTGCATCGATAGCTGGACGAATCCCTGCATTAAAGAGACCATCTCCAAGGAAAATTTGTCCATCTGTAATTGAAATTACGTTGGTTGCGATATAGGCAGAGATATCTCCTGCTTGCGTTTCGATAAATGGTAGAGCTGTGATTGAACCACCACCAAGTTCGTCAGAAACTTTAGCTGAGCGCTCAAGCAAACGGCTGTGGAGGTAGAAAACATCCCCCGGGAAGGCTTCACGACCTGGTGGACGACGAAGCAAGAGAGAAAGTTCACGATAAGCTACCGCTTGTTTTGAAAGATCATCATAAACGATCAAAACATGCTTGCCTTGGTACATAAACTCTTCAGCCATAGCCACCCCAGCATAAGGAGCTAGGAAGAGCAATGGAGAAGGTTGTGAAGCAGAGGCTGTCACAACGATTGTGTAGTCCAAGGCACCGTACTGACGAAGTGTTTCTACTTGTGTACGAACGGTTGATTCTTTTTGTCCAATTGCAACATAGATACAGATCATATCTTGACCTTTTTGGTTCAAGATGGTATCAATCGCAATGGTTGTTTTCCCTGTCTGACGGTCACCGATGATCAACTCACGTTGACCACGACCAATCGGTACAAGGGCGTCAATAGCTTTCAAACCAGTTTGCAATGGTTCTGATACAGACTTACGTTGCATAACGCCAGGAGCTGGCGCTTCTACTGGACGAGTTTTGTCAGTATGGATTTCTCCAAGACCATCAACTGGACGACCAAGTGGGTCGACAACACGTCCAATCAGGCTATCACCCACAGGGACTTCCATGATTTTACCTGTACGGCGAATGGTATCACCTTCACGAATATCTGTAAAGTCTCCAAGGATGATAATCCCAACGTCTGTAGACTCCAAGTTTTGCGCCATCCCATAAGAGCCGTTTTCAAAAATCAACAACTCTCCACTCATGGCATTTTCAAGGCCGTGAGCACGCGCAATTCCGTCCCCGATATAGGTTACAACACCTGTTTCAGACACATCAAAATTGGGTTTGAAATTTTCAATTTGTTGCTTAATTAAAGCGCTGATTTCTTGTGCGTTAATTGCCAAAAGAACACCACTTTCTATTTCAAATTTTCTTTAACAACTCGAAGTTGTTGTTTAATACTCACATCAATTGTCTTGTGATTAGCAAAAATGACAAAACCACCAATGAGCCCTTCATCAATTTGTTCTTTGATACTCCGTACTTTCAGAGACATTTTTTTCTCTATCAAGGGAAGCAAACGTCCCTTCTGTTCGTCCGTTAAAGGATGAGCTGAAGAAATCGTAACTACAAAATGATTGGTTTCTCTTTCAAGACGATTCAAACAATCAACAATGATATCATAAAAAAGATTTGCTCTGTGATTGTAAATCAGAACCTGAATAAAGTTTTGCATTAAAGGTGAGACAGAGTCTTGAAAGAAACCAACTGTTTTTTCCTTATCAGACTCATCAACTGCCACCTGAGCTAAAAAAGAAGGTAAGCCCGTTTCTTCTGCAACTTGTTTGATTTGATCCAAGTCTGAAAAAATCCGGTCCTCTTCTCCTTTTTCAATCACTAATTGGACAAAAGGCATGCTGTACTTTTCAATGACCTTTGCTGTTTTCTTGTCCATTAGGCTTCTCCTAGCTGATCGATATATTGATCAATGAGTTCCTTATGAGCATGACTGTCAAGGTTTTTTGAGATGATTTTACCAGCGAGACTAATCGTCAAATCTGCCACCTCGCCCTTAACACTTTGCAAAGCTTCAGCTTTATTCTGAGCAATTTCTTGATTCGCCTTCTCTTTTAAGCGACCTGCTTCAACTTTAGCATCTGCCAGAATATTTGCTTTACTCTTCTCTGCAGTCTCTTTAGCATTTTCAATGATTGTTTTGGCTTCGTTTCGACTACCAGCCAATTCATCTTCACGTTTTTGGGCAAGAGTTTCTGCTTTTTGACGTGCTTGTTCAGCTCCATCAATATCAGCAGCAATTTTATTTGCCCTTTCTTCGAAGACACTTGTCAAGTTTGACCACGCATATTTCTTAACTAAGACAATCAAAAGGATAAAAGAGCCAGCGATTAAAATAAAGTTACCAATTAATTCACCTACCGTTACGTGCATCTGTTACTCCTTTCTACTCTTCATCATTAATTTTATTTCCTAGATACATAGAAGACAAGACTGTGAATACATAAGCCTGAACACAGGAAATAAACACAGAAAACGCCGTCCAGACTAGATTGGTAACAAATGCGACTGGATACCAATAAAGAGCCTGATGAGAAAGTGTGATAAGCAGACTAGCCATCACTTCTCCGGCAAAGATATTCCCGAACACCCGCAAAGCAAGTGATAGGAAATTCGTGACTTCTTCAAGGAGATTCATCGGTGTCATGAAACCTGGGGTTACAAAACCTTTTAGATATTTTTTAACACCACGGCGACGAATTCCTTCTATATGGGTCATCAGGATAATTCCAAACGACATGGCCAAGTCAAATTGAAGATTGGCTGTTGGCGATGTCCAAAGGTTTGTCCCATCTGTAGTTTGAAGTTTTGCCATCAAACCAAGATTGTTTGCGATCACCATAAAAAGAAATAAACACAAGTAAAAGAGTGAGTAATCTTTCATGTACCGTGAGCCTACATTAGGTTCTGTAAATCCGACTACGAAGTCATAGAGATACTCTAGTACATTTTGCTTTCCTTTGGGTTTTACAGTCATATTCCGACTTGCCCAATAGATAAAGCCAAAAATAACGACTACTGACAGCAAGGTCAAGGCAGTCAAGGTCAAATCAAAGGTAACAGGACCAATATTGATGGTTGGATTGATACTTTCTTCCATCTAGAATCCTCCCTTTTCCATTTTATACTTCTCTTTATTTGATGATAAATGAAAATACGAGAGTTACAAAGAATGTTCCTTCAATAAAGGCAATCCCCATGATCATTAAGCTACGCAATTGTGGAATGATGTCTGGTTGGCGAGCTGCTGACTTGAACAAACCGTTCATCAACATACCTTCTGCAAGGGATACACCCATACAGGCAAGACAAAGACCGAAAAATGTTAAATTCATGATGAATTCTCCTTTTATTTAAAATTTACTTACTTAGTTTAGTCCTAAAATTTGTTTTTGTCAACTTTTTACTCACATTGAAAGCGTTTCAGATAATTTATTTCTATTTTTGCCATTTTTATCCTATTATATAGAAAAATTTCTCATTTTAGAGCGAGTGTTTTTCCACTTTCACTTTGTTTTCTGAAACAAAGTGAAAAAATCCAAGTTTGAAACTTGGATGAATTCATTTTATTTAAAATAATAGGAATAGTGTTGTTTGCAACCTGGATTAAATGGAATGCTGCAATAAGGACAAGCTATCTGTTTTTGATATTCTTGAAATGTCATTGTTCTCTTACAAGCCCCACACAAAATCGGTCGATCCTCAGAAAGCGCCAAGGGATAGGGTGAAAACATATGCGTCTCCATAGCATTATGACACTGATAGCATGCGTAGTATTTCTTGCATTCATAGCACTGGAGGGAAACGATATCTTTTTCACTATGATAGTGAACACACCTGCTTTCATCATCTACAAATAAACCATGCGCTTGAATCATTCACTTTTCCTTATCTAGGCACGAACTGTAACACTTGTCCCGTCTTCCTTATAGAGGTTAATGAGACCTTCCTTGAGAGCGCGGACCATGTCACCTGCCTGAACAGGTTGTGGAACCTTGATTGTCAAGAGTTCCATTGGATTTGGAGCGCGGTCGATTTTATTTCCTTTAGAATCATGAAGATCTTCGATATAAGTCTCAAAATGACGGAAACCTGGACCGTAGAACTCAACTTGGTCACCTTCGTTGATAACGTTTCGTTGACGAATGGTTGCTGTTTGGGTCGCATCATCATAAGAAACGACTTCAGCGACAAACTTGTACTCAGGAATCTTACGACGAGCACCAAATAACTGCTCATTCTCAGACGGCGTACCATAGTAGAATCCTGTTGCCAATTCACGTTGGGCAACTTTCCACATCTCGTCCACCAAGTCTTGTTTGATGGCTTCAAATTTCTCAGGACTTTCGAGATAAGCATCTACAGCCGCCTTGTAACAGTTGGTCACAGTTGAAACATAGTGGATGGATTTCATACGACCTTCAATCTTGAGACTGTCTACACCGTTTTCGATCATATCTGGAATATGGTCAATCATAGACATGTCAACGGCTGACATTGAAAATTCTTCTGGAATTTCACCTTTCAGACTCTTACGTTCTTGGCCAAAGGGCATGTCGTAAAGGTCGTATTTCCAACGGCAAGACTGTGAACAACCACCACGGTTGGCATCACGCATACTCATGTGGTTTGAGAGCGTACAGCGACCTGAGTAGGAAATACACATGGCTCCATGGACAAAGGCTTCAATTTCTACATCAGTACGTTTGCGAATCTCTGCTAATTCTTCCATTGAAACTTCACGAGCCAAAACCACACGGGTCAACCCAAGTTCTTTCCAGAACTCTAGAGTTTCATAGTTGGTCGCACTGGCTTGAGTTGAAAGGTGGATTTCGAGACCTGGTGCTTCTGTTGCTGCAATCATGATCAAAGCTGGATCTGATACAATTACTGCCGCGATTCCGATATCACGTAACTTACGGAACCACTCACCAGCACCAGCTTCATTTCCTTCATGCATAACCATATTGGCAGCCACATAAACCTTAGCACCGTACTTGGCAGCGAACTGGACGCCTTCTTCCATCTGTTCAAAGGTGAAGTTTCCTGCACGGCTACGAAGACCATAAGCTTGCCCACCGATAAAGACAGCATCCGCACCATATTGAACAGCTACTTTTAGCTTTTCTAAAGTCCCTGCAGGTGATAAAACCTCAGGACGTTTTAATGTTTTTGTCATTTTTTCTCCTATTTGCAATATAAAAGTTTGACGTTTTTCCTTCTCATTTTATAGTAAATAAGCGATAAAATCAAGCCTAGACAGATTGTTTTGACAATTCTAATCTTTTGAGAAAAGAAAAAACTAGTCCTCTGAAACTAGTTATTTTCAAGATAAAATTCAAAGCGTTCGCCCACGTATTGACTTTTTACATATTCAAAAGCCGTCCCATCTTCAAGATAAGAGACCTGAGTCAAGGCTAAAATGGCATGCCCTTTTTCAACTTCCAGATAGTGAGCTATCTTTTCCTTAGCCAATCTCGCATAAATGGTCTGTTGGGATTTGCCAATCCGGTAGCCATGCTGCTGCAAGGTTTGGAAGAAATGACTGGTGATTTCTTCTTTTTTGAAATCCTTAATAAATTTCTCAGGAATGGATGCAACTTCATAGACTAGCGGAACTTGATCAGCATAACGTACCCGTTCCATACGGATGATATTCTCTGTTGGAGTAATCCCTAGCTTAGCGACCTCTTGCTCATTTGGAATGGTTCTTCTGTAAGAAATGAGTTGGCTGGAAGGTACTTTCCCCTGAGATTTGACAATCTCCGTAAAACTGGTCGTTCCCCGCATTTTTTCTTGGACACGAGTGCTAGAGACAAAGGTTCCACTTCCTACACGACGCTCCAAAACTCCTTCCTCAACCAAGAGAGAGATAGCTTGGCGTAATGTCATCCGACTAACTTGAAACTGGTCAGCCAAGTCTCGTTCGCTAGGCAGTCTTTCACCTATCTTCCAACGATGCTCATCTATATCCTTCTTGATCTGATCGTGGATTTTCATATAAGCTGGTAACATGATTTTCACTTCTTTTCTATATTTTCTCTATTGTACCGTATTTGCTAAGAAAAAGTCAAACTTTGCCTTGTTTAGTTGGTAATTCACCCCTATTTGTGATAAAATATTGAAAAAGATATTTCTTTTGAGAAAGGAAAAAGATGAGCAACATTTCAACTGATTTGCAAGATGTCGAAAAAATCATCGTGCTGGACTATGGTAGCCAATACAACCAGCTGATTTCACGCCGTATTCGTGAAATTGGTGTTTTTTCAGAGCTAAAAAGTCACAAAATCTCAGCCGCAGAGGTTCGTGCGATTAACCCTGTTGGGATCATCCTCTCTGGTGGACCAAACTCTGTATACGAAGATGGTTCATTTGATATTGACCCAGAAATTTTTGAACTTGGCATTCCAATTTTGGGAATCTGCTACGGTATGCAACTTTTAACTCATAAACTTGGAGGAAAAGTTGTCCCTGCAGGTGATGCTGGTAACCGTGAGTATGGTCAATCACCACTTACTCATACCACTTCTGCCCTCTTTGAAGGAACTCCTGAAGAACAGATTGTTTTGATGAGCCATGGCGATGCTGTTACAGAGATTCCAGCTGATTTCGTTCGTACTGGAACTTCTGCTGACTGTCCTTATGCAGCTATTGAAAACCCTGACAAGCACATCTATGGTATCCAATTCCACCCAGAGGTTCGCCATTCTGTGTACGGAAATGATATCCTGCGCAACTTTGCCCTTAACATCTGTAAAGCTAAGGGTGACTGGTCAATGGACAACTTCATCGATATGCAGATCAAGAAAATCCGTGAAACTGTAGGCGACAAGCGTGTTCTTCTCGGCCTATCAGGTGGTGTTGACTCTTCTGTTGTTGGAGTTCTTCTTCAAAAAGCAATCGGTGATCAATTGATCTGTATCTTTGTAGACCACGGTCTTCTCCGTAAGGGAGAGGCTGACCAAGTTATGGACATGCTTGGTGGTAAGTTTGGTTTGAACATTGTCAAAGCAGATGCTGCAAAACGCTTCCTTGACAAACTTGCTGGCGTTTCTGATCCTGAGCAAAAGCGCAAAATTATCGGTAATGAGTTTGTTTATGTCTTTGATGACGAAGCAAGCAAGCTAAAAGATGTAAAATTCCTTGCTCAAGGAACGCTTTACACTGACGTGATTGAGTCTGGTACAGATACTGCTCAAACCATCAAATCACACCACAATGTTGGTGGTCTACCAGAAGACATGCAATTTGAATTGATTGAACCATTGAATACCCTTTACAAGGACGAAGTTCGTGCTCTCGGTACAGAACTTGGTATGCCAGACCACATCGTATGGCGCCAACCATTCCCAGGACCAGGGCTTGCTATCCGTGTCATGGGTGAAATCACTGAGGAAAAACTAGAAACTGTTCGTGAGTCAGATGCTATCCTTCGTGAAGAAATCGCTAAAGCTGGTCTTGACCGCGATATCTGGCAATACTTCACAGTCAATACAGGCGTTCGTTCAGTCGGTGTTATGGGCGACGGTCGTACTTACGACTACACAATCGCCATTCGTGCCATTACTTCTATCGATGGTATGACAGCTGACTTTGCCAAAATTCCATGGGAAGTTCTTCAAAAGATCTCAGTACGTATCGTAAACGAAGTAGACCACGTTAACCGTATCGTCTACGACATTACAAGTAAACCACCTGCAACTGTTGAGTGGGAATAGAATTTTCTATAAAATAATAAATAATACTGCTGGAGCATGGACTACAGTGGTATTATTTTTTATAATTTCAATATTAGAAAAATTTCTCGACTCTCTACTCCTATTTTTAAATCCCTAAAACCATGCTATAATATAGTAAATATAAGCCCAATAAACGGACCATAGAAGTCAACGACAAAGATTTCTTACATCATCCGTAAGTGTTATTCTACTCTGATTCATACTATAATGAAAGTAACAAAAGATGGAGGTGTTTCACATGGAAACTATTTTACGAGTAGAATCATTAACAAAGCATTATGGAAAAGAGCCGAATATCACTAAGGCCTTGAACGGCATATCTTTTCAAGTTGTCAAAGGTGAGTTCTTAGGGATTATGGGGAGCAGTGGATCTGGAAAAACAACCCTTCTTAACTGTCTCGCTACTATCATCAAGCCAACTGACGGCTCTATTCAAATGCAAGAAAAGGATTTAAGTCAATTAAAAGGTAGTCAGTTAGCTGATTATCGTGGTAAGGAAATCGGTTACCTCTTTCAAAATTTTGAGCTTTTGGACAATCTGACAGCCAAAGAAAATATTTTACTTCCCTTGTCTTTGCACAAGGTCGATGCCAACGAAAGTAAGGTTCGATTAGAATTGCTTTCCCAATATCTGGATATTTCTGAACTTCTGGATAAGTTCCCATCTCAATTATCGGGTGGTCAACGGCAAAGGGTAGCTGCTGCGCGTGCCTTGATTTTAGACCCTAAGATTGTATTTGCGGATGAGCCCACAGGTGCTTTGGATTCAAAAAATGCAACTATTTTGATGCAAAAATTATCCGAAATGAATCAATTGGAAGAAACCACCATTCTCATGGTGACCCACGACTCCGTCGCTGCCAGCTTTTGCAACCGCATCTTGTTCATCCAAGACGGAAAACTATTCCATGAAATCCGACGCGATTATCCAAGAGAAAGTCAAGAAGATTTTTACCACAGAATACTAAAGGTCATGGCCGCACTAGCTGGAGGTGATGGCAATGTTTTCTAAATTAGTCTCAAGAAATAGCAAGAGAGATCGAAAGAATAATGGCTTGTACTTCAGTTCCATGGTTCTTTCTATTATTTCCTTTTACATCATCCTTTCTTTGTCCCATCAAGATGTGATGATCTTTCTAAAACAAATAGAAAGTGACGCTGTAAATAAACTCTTTAGCATGATTCCTATTCTTTACGTAGCAACGCTCTTTATTCTCTTTTTTCTAGTCTACTTCGCAAGCAGTATGCAGATGGAAAGGAGAAAACATGAATTTGGTGTGTATCTCACATTAGGCATGCGAAGAAGCAAACTGTTCTTGCTGCTCTTGCTCGAGGATTTGAGAAACAGTGTCCTTGCCCTTGGAATAGGTCTTCCAATTTCAATCTTGATTTCAGAACTGATCAGCCTAATAACCGCTAAAATTGTGGGACTAGGGATTATTGAGCATCAATTTTCTCTATCTACTACAGCTCTACTCTATACAGTCATTGGCTTCCTAGCCGTAAAATTAGCTGTTTTTGTCCTTTTAAGTGCAAAGACGGCCAATAAGGAAATCGGAAACCTGCTTGCCTATTCACCCTCTGGAATGAAGAAACTACTCCCAAAGGGTGTGTACCTTCTTGCTTCTGTTCTAGGGATTATGCTTCTTAGCGTAGCCTATTACTTGGGTATGAGCGGACGAGCTTGGGAGAGTGTCATCACCATGGGCATCACTGTTTTCTTGGGGACTCTAGGAACTATCCTCCTCTTCTTTGGTATGCGTTTATTTATAGACATTTTGGTCAATCTTGGAAGCAATCGAAAACTTCATGCCTATAATTTTAGACAGATTCAGGAATTAGTTATCCAGCGCTCAACTATACTGGCCATCTGCTCCCTCTTAATCTTCTCTGCCTTATGCCTCTTTGGAGCAGGTGTTGCCATTGCAAGTGGCAATTCAGGCAATCAAACCCACGTATTGGATTATACATTTAGAGACAACAAGCAGGAAACAGATGAAAATCTTGATGTAAGTACAGTAAAAAAAGAGCTTGAAGCTGCTGGTCTAGCATCACAGTTTTCAAAGATTCTGCAAATCAAAGTCAGCAAACCGAAAGAACACGAGTCCGTGTCCTTTGAAGAGGTCATTAAGGAGTTAAAAAATCAAAAAGACAGCAAGAACAAGGAAATTTTGCTACAAAAATTTAAACCGTCTACTAATTCCCACCTCATGCCAGTTTCCGAATACAATGAACTTAGAAAGGCTGCCAATCTTCCTCCTCTAGAACTAACTAGCAAGGAAGCCTACTTGTATATGGGAAAAGATTTTCTCCCAGATGAAAGTCTCGTCAACTCTGTTCTGAAGACGAAGCCTCAAATCAAAGTCATGGGAAATGATGTAAAATTGATTGGAGAGGTACAATCTTTACCAATCGTAACGGATCGTGAAATCACCCTCTCTGTTGCCCTCATAGTCCCAGATGAGACCTTTATGAGTTATACAGACGGTCGCTATTCGAACTATGTTAGCGGTATCTTGGCTCCTGAGCTGGTCAAGGAAAAAGGCCTGATGAGAGCTATCTCAGATACGAATGAAAAGCTAAATCAAACCTCTCTTGGCTATGAAAGCTATATACAAAATATGGGGAGACAATTATTTTACATTATCTCTGCCAGCTATATCACTATCTATCTAGCTATCATCTTCCTTGTTGTGGCAAATACAATCATTGGCGTTCAATTTTTGATGGGACAAAGACAATCCTACAGACGATACCAAACCTTGATCCATCTCGGAGCCAACTACGAAACTCTTTGTAAATCGTCAGAAAAGCAAATCAATTGGTATTTCGGTCTGCCAATAGCCCTTGCACTTATCAGTAGTAGCTTCGGAGTGGGCTCCCTCCTCACAGGAATAGTACCAGCCAGTGCAAGAATGGCCATGGGGCAGAAATTTATCACAGCCATGCTGATAGTACTGCTCTTAGCTGGATTTGAAGTCATCTATATCAGAATTGTAAAGAAAAATAGCAACAAGTACTTGTTGTCCTTGATGGAACCCAAAAGAGATGAATAAGGTAGAATAAAATAGGAAAAGGAGGAACCGATATGAAGCATATTCTGGTTATTGAGGATGAAGCCTTGATTCGAGATGAAATTGTCATCTTATTAGAGAAAGCTGGTTATCAAGTTGATAAGTTGACAGACTTCAAAGATACAAGCCAGCAAGTACTGCAATACGACACGGATCTAATCATACTGGATTTGAATTTACCGGGAGAATCAGGTTTTCAAATTTGTAAAAATCTCAAGTCAAAACGCTCTGTGCCCATATTGGTTCTCACCTCCCGTGAACAACTAAAAGATGAGATCTATGCCCTAAAATTAGGGGCTGATGAGTACCTAACAAAACCTTTCAAGAAAGAAAGATTTTTGGCTCGTATAGAAAATATCTTGAAACGCTATGAAGGTAGACAAAATTTGCTTGAAAAAGATAATTTCCTGCTGGATAGAAATACCTATACCCTTTATATCAACGGACATTCGATTTTACTCCCTCAAAATCAAGGGAAATTGCTAGAAACCTTATTAGTGGCAACTGATTCTGTCGTCACAAAAGAAGAATTAAGCATGAAACTGTGGAATACAACTGAGTTCATCGATGAAAATGCCCTACAAGTAAACATTGCAAGGCTGAAAAAAGTTATGAAACAGGCTGGCATTGCCCTTCAAGTCAAATCCGTCAGAGGTATTGGTTACAAGCTAGAAGAGGTAAGTCCAGATGAAACATAATCTAAAATATCTATCTACTTACCTACCTTGGTTACTTATTCTCTTAGCATTTGATCTATTTACAGCTGTCCTGCTTTGGCTTTCAGATGTGAGAATGTTTCAAGCCCTCAGCCTACTCTATATTTTAGCTACCGTCCTGCTCTTTTTCATCCTATCACTCCTACTGATAAGAAAAGAAAGAAAAAAATCGTCTGCCTATAAATCCTTCATAGCCAATCCCAAGGTCGATACTGAGCTTGAATTATTGCATTTATCAAGTGCCTCAGAGAAAGAAAGCATTGAACAAATGGCAGATACACTTTATCAAAAGCAGGTTGAAATAGGAAAGCTCAACTCATTACTAGCCGAGTACGAGGACTATGTTGAAAAATGGGCACATGAGATTAAACTCCCTCTATCGCTTCTTTCCCTCCTTTTGGACAACCAAAGTGACCAGTTACCTGAAGATACAGCATTTAAGTTGGACTATGTGAAAAATCAAATTCAAGGAAATGTATCACAGATCCTATTCTACTACAGGGTAAAAAGTGAGAAAAATGATTTTCTATTTGAAGACCTTTATCTAGAAGAATGTATCCAAGATCTATTGGAAAATTTTGATCCCTTGCTCAAAGAAAAAGATTTTACGATTCAGCTAAAAAATATACAAGGAACCTGCTACACCGATCAACGCAGTTTTGAATTTATCCTCTCTCAAATCCTCGCCAACGCCCTTAAATATAGCTCTGACAAGCCCAAACTCAGCATTTCTATGTCAAAAGACAAGGGACGTACAAGTCTGATTATTAGGGATAATGGTTGCGGAGTTAAAGCTTGCGACCTCCCCCATATCTTTGAAAAAGGCTTTACAGGTGATTCAGGAGACACAAGGAAAAAATCAACAGGCATGGGCCTCTATCTGGTCAAACAATTAGCAGATGCTTTAAAAATCGACATCACAGTAAAATCCGAATGGATGCAAGGATTTGAAATCACTCTTTCTATTTCGTAATTTTTCGATTAAGAAAATTGCCTAATCATAGAAAGCACATATTTTATATAAAAAAGGAAAGCACTTCTGCTTCCCTTTTTATTTGCGTTTTTTCTTAGCTTTTTTCATCTTGTTGGTCATACGTTTCATAGACTGTTTCATGGCAAATTCACCGATTTTACCTTTAAGTCCGCCACCAAACATCTGGCTCATATCTGGCATTCCAGCTCCTCCAAGAGCTGACATATCTGGCATGCCACCTTGTCCCATCATTCCTTCAAGGGCAGACATATCCATCCCGCCCATATTTGGCATATTTTTAGGGAGGTTATTTGGATTGATGCCCATTTGTTTCATCATCTTGTTCATATCACCAGACATGACCCCTTGCATGAGCTGTTTGGCCTGATTAAAGTCCTTGATGAATTTATTGACTTCGACAAAGGTATTTCCAGAACCTGCAGCGATACGACGGCGACGACTTGGATTTAACAAATCAGGATTTTCACGTTCTTCAGGTGTCATTGACGACACAATGGCACGTTTGCGCGCAATCTGGCGCTCATCCACCTTCATATTTTGAAGGGCTGGATTGTTGGCCATACCTGGAATCATCTTGAGCAAATCTTCCATTGGCCCCATGTTTTGCACCTGATCCAACTGATCGATGAAATCATTAAAATCAAAGGTGTTTTCACGCATCTTTTCAGCCATTTCAAGGGCCTTTTGCTCATCGTACTCTTGAGAAGCTTTCTCAATAAGAGTGAGCATATCCCCCATACCAAGGATACGGCTTGACATACGGTCTGGGTGGAAGGTTTCAATATCTGTAATCTTTTCACCCGTACCAGTGAACTTGATTGGTTTACCAGTGATGTGACGAACCGATAGGGCCGCACCTCCACGTGTATCCCCATCAATCTTGGTAAGGATAACCCCAGTCACTTCTAACTGAGCATTAAACTCAAGGGCAACATTGGCCGCTTCTTGACCAATCATAGCATCAACGACGAGCAGAATTTCGTTTGGTTGAGCCAAGGCTTTTACGTCACGAAGCTCATTCATGAGGAGCTCATCAATTTGCAAACGACCTGCCGTATCAATCAAGACATAGTCGTTGTGATTGGCTTGTGCTTGCTCCAAACCTTGACGAACAATCTCAACCGCTGGAACATCAGTACCAAGAGCGAAAACAGGCACATCTATCTGCTGTCCAAGTGTTTTCAACTGATCGATGGCTGCTGGACGATAGATATCCGCCGCAATCATCAAAGGACGAGCATTTTCTTCCTTCTTTAGTTTGTTGGCTAGCTTACCAGCAAAGGTTGTTTTACCAGCCCCCTGCAAACCGACCATCATGATAATCGTAGGAATCTTAGGTGACTTGATAATCTCTGCCGTATCAGAACCTAAAACAGCTGTCAGTTCCTCATCAACGATTTTAATAATCTGTTGGGCAGGATTAAGAGTATCAATGACCTCATGCCCGACAGCACGTTCACGGACCTTCTTGATAAAGTCCTTTACAACAGGCAAGGCAACGTCGGCTTCAAGCAAGGCCAAACGAATCTCTTTGGTCGCTTCTTGGACATCCGCCTCAGAAATTTTTCCTTTTTTACGTAGATTTTTAAAGACGTTCTGTAAACGTTCTGTTAAACTTTCAAATGCCATTTTTTTCTCCTATTTTCTCAATTCAGTGGAAATCGTCCGAAATGTTGCAAACACTCAAGTTCTTCGGGTGTGATTTCTTTCATGATTTCATTTGGATATCCCCAACAGCTAAAACCTATTTGCATAGCTTTGGAGATATCATTGGGCGAGATAATCTGTAGTCGAGTAGGAAATGGTTCCTCTGCGGCTAATAGTTTGCAAGGTAATCCTTGATAAATAACTAGACTGCCCATGATTACTCCCGATTGTCAATGCTTGTTAAAATTTCTATCTGTTCCTGTAGAAAGTTATCCTTAGGATAGCGCTCCAAGATCTGGTCAAAAATCTGACTGCGAACAATGTAGTCAGAGTACATGTGCAATTTCATCTCATAATCTTCTAGAATCTTTTCTGTCCGCTTGATATTATCATAAACAGCCTGACGACTGACACCGAACTCTTCAGCTATCTCAGCAAGGCTGTAATCATCTGCATAATAAAGTTCAATATAGTTCATCTGCTTGTCTGTCAAAAGCGCAGCATAAAATTCAAAAAGCGCATTCATTCGATTGGTTTTTTCGATTTCCATAACTTTTATTATACCAAAAAATCTATCATATCGCTATACTAGAAAGCCTTCTAAAATAATTCGAACACAAAAAAAGAACCTTGCAAAGCAAGATTCTTTTAGTGTCTGACTTAAATAATTGTTCTTCTGGGAACTAAATCGAATTAAGCTTCGATTTCTGTAACCATACCTGAACCAACAGTACGTCCACCCTCACGGATAGAGAATGTAGTACCTTGTTCTACGGCGATTGGGTGGATCAACTCAACGTCGATAGTCACGTTATCACCAGGCATTACCATTTCAGTACCTGCTGGAAGTTCGATTGAACCTGTAACGTCAGTAGTACGGAAGTAGAATTGTGGACGGTAGTTGTTGAAGAATGGAGTGTGACGTCCACCTTCTTCTTTAGTAAGGATGTAGACTTCACCTTTAAATTTAGTGTGTGGGTTGATTGAACCTGGTTTAGCGATAACTTGTCCACGTTCGATTTCGTCACGTTGAACACCACGAAGAAGGACACCTACGTTATCTCCAGCAAGACCTTCGTCAAGTTGTTTACGGAACATTTCAACACCAGTAACAACTGCTTTTTGAGTTTCTTCTTTGATACCAACGATTTCGATTTCGTCGTTAACACGAACAGTACCACGGTCGATACGTCCTGAAGCAACTGTACCACGTCCAGTGATTGAGAATACGTCTTCGACTGGAAGAAGCAATGGTTTGTCTGTGTCACGTTCTGGTTCTGGGATGTACTCATCAACAGTGTTCATCAATTCCATGATGATGTCTTCGTACTTAGAGTCACCTTCAAGAGCTTTAAGAGCTGAACCTTGGATAACTGGAAGATCGTCACCTGGGAAGTCGTATTCTGACAAGAGGTCACGGATTTCCATTTCAACCAATTCAAGCAATTCTTCGTCGTCTACCAAGTCAATTTTGTTCATGAAGACGATAAGGTGTTTAACACCAACCTGACGTGAAAGAAGGATGTGCTCACGAGTTTGTGGCATTGGTCCGTCAGTTGAAGCTACTACAAGGATAGCTCCGTCCATTTGAGCAGCACCAGTGATCATGTTTTTAACGTAGTCCGCGTGTCCTGGAGCGTCGATGTGAGCGTAGTGACGTTTTTCAGTTTCGTACTCAACGTGCGCAGTGTTGATAGTGATACCGCGTTCGCGTTCTTCTGGAGCAGCATCGATAGACGCATAGTCTTTAGGTTGGTTAACTGCTGAAGGCAAGCGACGTGCCAAAACAGTTGTGATAGCTGCAGTTAGGGTAGTTTTACCGTGGTCAACGTGTCCGATAGTACCAATGTTAACGTGTGGTTTACTACGATCGTATTTTTCTTTTGCCATTTGAGTAAAAGCCTCCAATAAAATATATTTTATAGATAGACAGTAGGCAATACAGTCTAACTTTCCTTACTATTTTATCAAATTTCAGCTAAATTGCAAGTGTTTTACACACATTTTGTGAATTATTCTAAATCTCATAATTTCCCATTCTTTTCCTTCTCCAACAGAATCATTTAAAACACTTTTGACCAGTCTAACCTCAAGTCTTTTTATCAAAAAAAATCAGGTCTCCCTGATTTTTAGATTGATTCTGATTTTTCCAGTTCTTTTTCTTTAGCTTCTTTATGATTTTCATATAATTTCGCCAAGAACTTCGTAATTTCTTTTAGGATAGAATATGTTGGTACTGCTACAATCATTCCGATAACACCATAAATATTGCTAGAAAGTAAGAGAAGGACCAGAATAGTGATTGGATGAACCTTCATAACCCCTCCGACGATACGAGGGTAGAGGATATTCCCATCCACTTGTTGGATAATCAGCATATAAATTACTGCAATGAGAACTCTGTGCGGATCAGTAAAGACATTGGCAATAATCATGGGAATCAGACCGATACTTGGTCCAACATAAGGAATCAGATTTGCCAAACCAGAAAAAATAGCAAAGACTAGAGCATATTTCAACCCTATCGTACTGTATCCAATATAAGCCAAACATCCGATAATAACAGCATCAATCGCAATTCCACTGATATAACGTGCGACAGTGGCGTTCAAATTCTTCAAGAGACTGGAGAAGTTTAATTTATCATGTTTTAGGACTGTTCGTTCCAACATCGGAAGGAATTTATGACCATCAAGCAAGAAATAAATCAAAAAGACTGGTGTCATAATGAGAATCAAAACAGTACTAAACAAGGCTGAAAGAACGCTGCCTAAACTATTGCTCACACTGTTGAGAATATTTTGTAAAATATCAACGTAAGATAAATTCAACTGTTGAATAGTTTTTTGAATATCAATATTTTGAAAGATTGGATTCATTGATAAATCATATATCAAATCTTGCAAGCGGCTATAGATATTCTGGCTAGAAATAATCAAACTTGTCAACTGATTAATCAAAATCGGTAGCAAGTAGACTACCCCTACTACTATTGTACCAATCAAGGCACAAAGAGTGATGAGCACACCTATCAAACGATTGACTTTACATTTCTTTTCTAGAAATGTTACGATAGGATTTGTCAGGTAATAGAAGAATCCTCCGAGCAAAAATGGAATCATAATGGTATTAGCTACCATCACAAAAGGTGTGACAATCGCTCCCATCTCTCTCCAAAGGTAGAAAATAAGAGTTAATAGTAAAATTTCAGCTGTCCAAAAAAATAACTTGTTTCTACGGAACATAGGCGCCTCCTTCTTTCTATTTTACCATAATTCTTCAAAAAGATAAGATGGCTTTACTATAAAAACGAGAATATTTTTTCGCTTTGTGATAGAATAAAACTACTATGAAGAAAATAATTTTATCCTTACTAACTCTTATCATTTTTGGTACAGCCATCCCTACTGTATCTGCGCAAGATTTTGATGTTGCTGCCAAGCATGCCATTGCTGTCGAAACTACAACTGGAAAAATCCTCTACGAGAAAGATGCAAATCAACCTGTAGAAATTGCCTCTATCACCAAGATTCTCACGGTCTACCTAGTCTATGAAGCCTTGGAGCAAGGGACCATTAGCCTATCTACCCCAGTTGATATCTCCGACTATCCATACCAACTCACAACCAATTCTGAGGCTAGCAATGTTCCTATGGAAGCACGCAAGTATACAGTGGAACAATTGTTGGAAGCAACTCTAGTATCAAGTGCCAATAGTGCAGCCATTGCTCTTTCTGAAAAAATTGCTGGTTCAGAGAAAGACTTCGTTGACAAGATGAGGGCGAAACTTCTTGAATGGGGTATCCAAGATGCTACTATTGTCAATACTACTGGACTTAATAACGAAACACTTGGAAATAATATCTATCCTGGTTCCAAAAAGGATGAGGAAAACAAACTAAGTGCTTACGATGTTGCAATCATCGCTCGAAACCTCATCAGAGATTACCCTCAAGTTTTAGAAATAACCAAGAAATCTTCATCAACATTTGCTGGTATGGAAATTCACTCTACTAACTATATGTTGGAAGGGATGCCAGCATATCGAGGTGGAGTTGATGGGCTCAAAACTGGTACAACAGACAAGGCGGGGGCTTCTTTCGTTGGAACAACTACCGAAAAAGGTATGCGAATCATCACAGTTGTCTTAAACGCTGACCAGCAAAACAGTAATCCTTACGCTCGCTTTACTGCTACTTCTTCTCTTTTGGACTATATAACATCTAATTATGCTCTCAAAACGATTGTCCAGAAGGGAGAGGCCTACAAAGATAGCAAAGTTTCTGTACTTGATGGGAAGGAAGATACCGTAACTGCTGTTGCTAAATCTGATATCACTGTCATACAACGATTGGGAAGTCGAGCATCATCAAACCTGCAGTTTACTCCAAAAACCAAGGCCGAGACAGCGCCACTAGAAGCTGAAACTGTTGTTGGTCATCTAACCTATGATGACCAAGATTTGGTCGGACAGGGATATCTCACTTCCGACAAACCATCTTTTGAAATGGTTTCTGAAAAGAAAGTTGAAAAAGCCTTCTTCTTAAAAGTTTGGTGGAATCAATTTATCCGCTTTATCAATGAAAAACTATAAAAAAAATCGCGAACAATCGCGATTTTTTCTTTATTTCATCTCTTTAAAAGCCGCTTCTGCATCAGCATTGCTAATAGCACCAAATTGGATTTTTCCGATTTTACCCTGACTGTCAATCAAGTATTCCGTTGGAATACTACGAATTTGATAGGCTTGGAAGGTAGTTGCTTGCGTATCATATAGAACTGGAATATCCTTGTATCCTTGTTCTTGATACCATTTTGGAAAGTCTTGAACTGTTTTTTCACCTTGTAGACCTGGTGCAATGACACTCAAGATTTCAAAGTCTCGATCTCGTTTGGCAGCTAATTCCATCAGCTCAGGCATGCTTTTTTTACATGGTCCGCACCAAGAAGCCCAAAATTTTAAATAGACCTTTTTCCCTTTATAGTCTGATAACTTGACTTCTTTGCCATCCATAGACTGCAAGGTGAAGTCTGGCGCATCCTTACCGACCGCGATTTGCTGTACAGTAGACTGTTTGGGATTTTCCGTTTGTTTGGTTTCTTTTTCACCACAGGCAATCAACAAGAATAGAGACATGAGGCTCAATCCCGTAAAAATAACTTTTTTCATCTTTTTCTCCTTTTATCCAAGAATTCCTGACAAGGCATTTAACTGCCCTAGCATTAATAATAATCCCATCAAAACAATCAAAGCTCCCCCGATTTTCTTTAGTAGGATCATATGGGGTTTTAGTTTACTAAAATAGGGCATGATCCAGCCCGAAGCCAAGGCAAAAACAAGGAAAGGAAGGGCCATTCCCAACGTATACACTAAGGTTAGTAAGGCTCCTTGCCAAGCACCATTCCCTCCAGAAGCTGCAAGAGCCAAGACCGAACTCAAAACTGGTCCGATACAAGGGGTCCAACCAAAACTAAAGGTTATCCCAAGCAAAAAGGCTGACAGATAGTGATTAGACTTTGATTGTTTGAAGGTGACTGTCTTTTGAACTTCCAGTTTATTAAAATGCAAGATTTCCATCTGGTGAAGGCCTAAAAGGATAATGACTGTCCCCATAGCATAACGAAACCAGTCAGCATAGAGCATGTGCCCTAGGAATCCAGCTCCAAATCCTAAAATAAAGAAAATGAGGGAAATTCCAGCAATAAAGCACAAGGTCCGAATTAAACCTGACCATGCAACGTCTCTTCCAAAAAAGCGAAAACTTTTCGAATTTCCCTGATCATCTAGCAGAATACCAGCATAGACAGGTAGCAAAGGGAAGATGCAGGGTGAAAAGAAGGACAGGATACCTGCTAAAAAAACGGATACTAGAAATATAATCGACTCCAACGAATTACCTACTTTCACAAAATTCTAATCTTATTTTACTACAAAAGAAAAAATTTGTAAGAAGTCTGCTACGCTTATTTATTTTGACTAAATTTAACACAAAAAAGGAGCTAAGCTCCTCAGATTGAAGACAAAGTCCTTAGACTACAAATTTCTAAGGGCTTTTCTTTGTGTAAAGTCGTATAATAGAGGTAAGAAAAGTTGTGAGGTGTTCCCTATGTTTCACAAAGAAAATCTATAATATATCCGCAATCAAGTTGGTTTTTACAAACTAGATGAACTCGTTCCGCAAGCCCATTTTCTTCATCAGGTTGAGCAAGTGGTCGATTTTTCCTTCATCTATGACTTAGTCGCAGATACTTATTCTGAAGATAAAGGTCGTCCTAGTTTAGACCCTGTTATGCTAGTTAAAATCCCTCTCATCCAATGTTTCTACGGTATCCGTTCCATGCTCTTGGTAGCTTTCCACTTGTGCCAGCAAGTCCGCCACTTCTGCTAAATCTCTCGTTTTTAACTCTTTGATCGGCTGGGTAAAGGTGTATCTCTCTCCCAAAGCCCTAAAATCAATCACTGTTTTTCTATGCATATCTTAAGTATAGCACAAAAAAGCCGACCTAGAACAGCTAAATCCAGCTTTGTTTACTGATTTCTATAACGAAAAATCTTCTCTAAGTTGCTTTTTCTACTTTTGGCAATTTTCCATCAGATAGCATCCCTTCTTCTTCTAAAAGATGGTCTTGTTTGGAGTACTTTGCACAAGAATTCAACAAAAAACAGGGAGAGTCTTGGTTTCTGTACCCTTACTCTCCCTGTCTTTTACTGTTCAGAAATTAAAAATTGATTTGAAGTTTTAATGATGTTTACCGTTTCCTTGACATCTAAATCATCTGTGAATAGAAAATGATGTTTCTCACTATTTTTAGCTAGAAACTCATTTCTTGCTTGGATTGATAAATCGCCTGTTCTCTCAATTTCTTTTCGAGAAGAGTCCCTATCTTTCAAGGTTTCTTCTTGAGCCATTAGGACACAATATTTTAGCTTAATTCGTTTTTCTTTTAAGAAGGCTGCAATTTTCTTCAGTTGCTCTTCAAATATGACATACTCTATCACGACAGTAATGCCACGATCCAAGAAATTATTGGTCAGACTGATAATATTATCCCAGAATAAATCCATGAAAAATCCATCATCCTCCCAAGGAGCTACGAGACCTCCTTTAATCATTAAGTAAATCATGTCGCCCTCTATCACTGCACTTTTGTCAAAAGAATAGGCCAACTCTTTGCTAACAGTGCTCTTTCCAACGCCTGGGGGCCCTGAAATGATATAAACACAATTTTCCAACCTTATACCTCTACATACTTCTTACGATAATTTTCAGCCCACTTATGACTTTCTTATGAAGTCTTCTGGATACTGTGCACGCGCACCTCCGATGAGTTTTGGACGACTAGCTAGAGCCGTTACATGGGCATGCCCAATCTCACGTAGTACCGGTCGAATCGGAATCTGAACATGCTTGACATGCATGCCAATCGCAGTATCTCCGATATCCAATCCAGCATGGGCCTTGATAAATTCAACCTCAACTGGATCCCGCATAAACTTGAAGGCTGCCAACTGACCCGAACCTCCTGCATGAAGTGTAGGAAGGACACTGACGATTTCCAGACCAAACTGCTCTGCCACCTGACGTTCAACAACGAGTGCACGATTGACATGTTCACAACCTTGAACAGCTAGATGAATTCCTTTTTCCTCTAGGATATCTAGTATGGTCTTCACAATGATTTCCCCAATTTCTTGGCTGGATTCCTTGCCAATATGGCCACCTAAAACTTCGCTAGAAGAAAGGCCCAAAACAAAGATAGCTCCTTGCTTCAAATTAGCCTTTTCTAATACATCTTCTACAATCTAGCTTGTTGCTCTTTGAATGTCTTTTTCCTTCATACTTGATACCTCTTTTGTCACTATCTATCATATCTTTTTTTACTGATTTTATCAAGGTCAACTAATCATTCTGATTTTAAAAAGCAAAACTCCCAGAATTGACTGGGAGCTAACTTGTTTCTATTTTATTGATGTATATTTCAACCGTCGTCCCTTTTTTGGGTGCAGAATTGATCTTCATCTGGTAATTGTCTCCAAAATGAAGTTTGAGTCGTTGGTCGACATTTCGAAGGCCAACTCCCCCACGTTTGAGCTGACTTTGACTACTATCGTCAGGATTTTGGAAACCAACGCCATCATCCTCAATGCGGATGACAAGCCCTGTATCCTTTTTCTGAACAGAAACTTTAATATGGCCCTGACCTTCCTTCTCCTTGATGCCATGGTAAAGAGCATTTTCTACAAGAGGTTGCAACACCAACTTGGGTAAGACTAGGTTATCAAAGTCAGGATTTTCAGCAATCTCATACTCCAGTTTATCACCATAGCGTTGTTTCTGGATAAAGAGGTACTGGCGAACATGATTGATTTCATCAGACAGACAAATCAAATCCTTTCCTTGATTGAGCGCCAAGCGGAAATAAGTTGCCAAGGACTTGGTCACCTGAACCACTCGCTGACTATCCTGAAATTCAGCCATCCAGATGATAGTGTCCAAAGTATTGTAGAGGAAATGGGGGTTAATCTGGCTTGATAGTGCTTGAAGTTCATACTGCCGAGTCGTTTCTTCCTGCCTGCGAACATCTGCCATCAGCTGATCAATCTGATCCAACATGGCATTAAACTGGCGAGTCACTTCTCTCAGTTCATAGGCACCAACTTCCTTGGCACGAAGATTTTGAGCCCCAGAAGCAATTTCCAGCATGGTTTCTCTCAAATCCTTCAAAGGAGCAATCCAGCGTTTGAGACTGAACCACACCAAGCAGAGACAGGCAAGAAGAGATAAGGCACTAGCACCAAGCAAGGTCCACATGAGTTGACTCCGAACCTGGTCTAACTTCTCCAACGAAGACACGCCTATAACCGTCCAATCAGTGCCTGCAATTTGTTCCTGACTAACGTAGGATTGATGGTCCAGCGTATAGCCCTGCCCCGTCTCGATATAGGGTTTCATGGCCTCCATTTCACTCGCTGAGCTATAGACAGTACGTTTAGGATGGTAGACAAATTCATGGTTTTCATTGATGATAAAGGCAAAGCCCTGCTGGCCCAACTGGAGTTGGTTGAGATAGGCTTCCAGAGTTTCGTAGGAAATATCCAAACGAAGTACGCCAAGATTGGCTCCCTTTTCATCAACAAGTTCCTGAGTAACAGAAATGACCCATTGACTATCTGATTTACGAGCTGGGGTTAAAACTGGCTTAGCTCCCTGATGAATAGCCTTTTGGTACCAATCCTCAGCCATCATATCTGAGGAAGTTTTCATCTGCACAGTGTCATCTGTAGAAATAACCTGACCGGATTTGGTTACCAGTACCACCGTTTTCAAGTCCTGGTCAGCCTTTAAGATGGTCAAAAACAGATCTCGAATTCCCTTGACCTTATCCTGACTGGGATTCTCAGAATATGATAAAACATCCTCCTGCTTGGTCAAACTAGTCGAGGTGGTTTCTAATTTTTTGATATAAGACTGAATAAAGTGGCTAGTCTGGCTGATGGTCGTTTGGCTATTGCCCTCAATAGTAGCCTCAATGGCTGATGAACTCGATTGATAGTAGAAAGTCCCAACCAGAGCTAGGAGAATGAGAAAGACCAGAAAGATGGAAATAACCATTCTGACTAGGAGAGAAGAACGCTTCATCGGCCTTCTCCCTTCTTAAACTGACGAGGTGTCACACCTGCAATCTGTTTAAAACGTTGGGTAAAGTAGTTCATATCTTCAAATCCAACCTTTTCGGCTATCTCATAAATCTTTAAATCTGTGGTCAGAAGCAAGAGCTTGGCTTGTTTGACACGCTCTCTCACCAGATAATCCTGAAAAGGCAGGCCCAACTCTTTCTTAATCAAGGAACTCAGATAGTTCGGACTAAAACCTAGGTCACTGGCCAAAGACTTCAAACTAAACTGGCTATCAGCCAGATGGGACTGGATTTTCTGGGCAATATTTCCCTCAAACTTATCGGTTAATAAATCTTGTAACTGCTCTTCCTTTTCTTCCTTGTCTAGTTTTTGCTTGATTTTCCCCAACATTTCCTCAATATCCTGACGAGAAAAGGGCTTGAGCAGGTAATCATCTACACCGAGTTTGACAGCAGACAAGGCATAATCAAAGTCATCGTAGCCAGTCAAAAAAACCAAATGCACCTGAGGATAAGTTTCTCGTACCAGACTGGCCAACTGGATGCCATTTAGCTGAGGCATGTTGATATCGGTTAAAATGATATCTGGCACCTGCTTTTGAATCAAATCCCAAGCCTGTCTTCCATTTTCAGCCTGACCGATGATTTCCATATCGTAAGCTGCTACATTAACCAGCTTGGTCAAACCTTGTCTTACCAGATACTCATCTTCTACGATTAAGATTGTGTAGGTCATGCTCTGCTCCTTTACCACTTACTAGTATCAGTATAGCAAAATTCTCCACTAACTGCTTAGGAAAGACTTCTTAATCAACATAATCTAGTAAATAAGCATAGCCTTTTTCTGCCATTTGGTCTTTGGGAATAAAGCGGATAGAGAGACTATTGATACAGTAGCGTAAGCCACCCTTGTCCTGAGGCCCATCTGTAAAGACATGGCCAAGGTGAGAATCTCCAACTCGGCTTCGCACTTCCATGCGCGTCATATTGTAGGACTTATCTTCCTTGTAGGTAGCAACATCTGGACTGATTGGTTGGGTGAAACTAGGCCAGCCACAACCAGACTCAAACTTGTCCTTTGATGAAAAGAGGGGTTCACCAGTTGCGACATCCACATAGATACCGGATTCAAATTTATCCCAATAGCGGTTTGAAAAAGCCCGTTCTGTTTGATTTTTCTGGGTAACTGCATACTCCTCAGGCGACAAGGTCTTTTTCAATTCTTCATCGCTTGGTTTAGGATATTTGCTGGCATCAATGACGGGATAGGCAGCTTGATTGACATTGATATGACAGTAGCCATTTGGATTTTTCTTGAGGTAGTCTTGGTGATAATCCTCCGCCACCACAAAATTCTTCAAGTTTTCCTTTTCAACTGCCAGAGGTTGGTCATATTTTTTAGCAACTTCATCAAAGACTTGGTTTATTACTTCCAAATCCTTATCATCTGTGTAATAAACGCCGGTACGATACTGGGTACCCACATCATTTCCTTGTTTATTTTTGCTGGTTGGATTGATAATGCGGAAGTAATGAAGCAGGATTTCCTTGAGGGAAATTTGATTGGCGTCGTAAGTGACATGGACGGTTTCCGCATGACCTGTTTGATTGATCAATTCGTACTTGGTTGTTTCCCCTCTACCATTTGCATAGCCTGAAACGGCATCTGTCACTCCGGGAACGCGTGAGAAGTATTCCTCCACTCCCCAGAAACATCCCCCAGCTAGATAAATTTCGTGCAAGTCTGCGTCTTTACTCACTTCTGTTTTCTTCACTGTTTTTCCTCCTTGGCTAACTGACGCTTTCTCAATTTGCGAGCTATCTGTCTGCCCTGCATTTCGCATCAATAGAAAATGAAAACCGGTTATGGCTAGGAGAATGACTCCTGCCAAGACAAAAAGTTTTACTTTATCGTTCATAGCCTTTCTCTACCCCATTTCTTTCAATGTCTTTAAAATCATATCCTTATCCATAAAACCTGGTTGTGTTTTGACCAGCTTGCCTTCCTTGTCTATAAAGGCTTGAGTTGGGTAAGAACGAACACCATAACTTTCCAAGAGTTTACCTGACGGGTCAATCAAAACTGGAAAATTTTTATAATCCAATCCCTTGTACCAGTTCTTAAAGTCCGCTTCAGCTTGTTCTCCCTTGTGACCAGGAGACACCACTGTCAAGACCACATAGTCATCACCAGCATCCTTAGCGATTTCGTCCGTATCTGGAAGGCTGGCTAGACAGATGGAACACCAAGAAGCCCAGAATTTAAGATAGACTTTCTTGCCTTTGTAGTCAGATAAACGATAGGTCTTGCCATCTACACCTGTCAGTTCAAAATCAGCGACTGCCTGACCTTTAGTCGCAGTTTGTGAACTAACTTGTTCTGTTTTGGTTTGCTCCTTCATAGTAGATTGGTCTGACATGTTTTTAGCCGAACAGGCTGCCAAACAACAGATTGAGCCTACTCCAAGTAGACATGTTTGCCATTTTTTCATTTCTTTTTCCTCTCTATTCAAATAGTGTAGTCAAAATGGAAGCATTTCCCAAAAGCACCAAGATTCCCATCACGATAATGAGGAAACCACCGACTTTTTTGAGGGTTCCGAGATAAGGATGGAGTTTTCGGAAATGTTTCAAAACATAGCTGGAGGCGAGAGCTAGAACCAAAAATGGTAGCGCCAAACCCAGCGTGTAAACCAACATGAGACCAGCTCCCTGCCAAGCACCTGAGCCACCTGAAGCCGCTAAGGCCAAAACAGACCCCAGAACCGGCCCCACACATGGCGTCCAAGCAAAACTAAAGGTTAACCCCAGTAAAAATGCCTGACTATAGCCGTTACCCTTTTGCTCCTGTCTCTTTAATTGTAGCCTTCTTTCCTTGTAGAGCCCCTGCAAATGTAAAACTTCCATCTGGTGCAAGCCCAAGAGAATGATAACCGCACCCGTCACATACTGAAACCAAGAAGCATACAGCAAATTGCCTAAAAAACCAGCTCCATAGCCCAGTAAGATAAAGACAAAGGAAATTCCTGCTATAAAGGCCAGAGTTCGCACTAAACTAACAAGTGAGATTGAAAATTTTCCACTAGAAACCCGAGCACCATCTTTGTCATCCAGTAAGACCCCTGCATAAACCGGTAACAAGGGTAAAATACAAGGAGAAAAGAAGGAAAGAATTCCAGCAAGAAAAACACTGATTAAAAAGATTACATTGTCCATTGCCTTCCTCCATTCTTTGATTTGATAGGTCTATTATATCCCCAAAACTCCAGAAAAAACAGGGACAATGATAGGGAAAAATAGGAATTTAATCAGTTTATTTAGAAACCTTGTACAAAAAAGTCCCATAAGATCTATAATGAAAAGCGACTAATAACCTCATTAAACTCATCAAACGAAATGCCTTTGGTTTTCGGAACTTTGAAAACTTCAATAAAAGAATTTTCATCGCTCTGAACATCAAAAAAGAAAGGACGAAATCCGTCCTTTCTCGATCTTAGCTGACTTCAACCCACTACAGTTGACAAAGAGCTGATTTTTTCTGTCTAACTTTTTGAGGGCGGTACAAGCTCCCTTCATTTTAATACGTTCCTTCTTCACCTTGACTGGTCAAGATAACAGGTCCATCTTTGGTAATCACGAACTGGTGTTCATATTGGCACGATAGACCACCATCAATGGTCTTATGAGCCCAGCCAGTCTTCATATCTGTATCAATTTCCCAGTCACCAGTATTGATCATGGGTTCAATGGTTAGCACCATTCCTTCACGGAGACGGAGTCCACGGCCTGCAATACCGTAGTTAGGAACCATTGGTTCTTCGTGCATAGTTGGGCCGACACCATGACCAACCAAATCACGCACGACACCATAACCGCGACTTTCAGCGTATTCTTGAATTGCTGCACCGATATCTCCGATGCGATTGCCGACAACTGCTTGCTCAATCCCTTTATACATAGCTTCCTTGGTCACGTCCATCAAGTTTTTCACTTCTTCAGACGGTGTACCAACCGCATAAGCCCAACATGAGTCAGCTAGACCACCAGAATAGCTCTGAGTGTATTTTTTCATTTGCTCAACATTGTTAAAGTTGAGTTTAGAGACATTGAGGTCGGATTTGGCAATCGGACCACCCAGTACCATGTCAACCTTGAGTAAATCGCCATCTTTCAAGATGTAATGGCGTGGAAAAGCATGAGCTACTTCGTCGTTGAGAGAGCAACAAGTGGCATAGGGATAATCCATGACTGCGCCATCCACGCCAATCTGTAGAGGAAGGAAATTCTCCTCTTTACAACGGCGACGAACATACTCTTCTACTTCCCACATATCCACGCCTGGCTTAATCAAATCACGTAAGCCGATATGAATACTAGCTAGGAAATCACCAGCCTTGTCCATGGCTTCGATTTCACGTGCTGATTTTAAAGTTATCATTTTTTCTCCTAGATTCTAATTGATTTTAACTGTAACATTTGCTTTTGATACAATTTGATGACCATGATAAATATCATAATCAATAATGGCTGAGCGTCTCGTGTGGTGAATAATACGTGCCTGAATCCGCAAAGTATCATCTATCTGAACAGCTTGTAAGAAGTAAATTAGCATCTGCTCGATGATGAGATTGCGTCTACTATTTGCCACCAAATCCTGTGTCATGTGAGTTAAAATTTCAGCAAGAACACCATTTGCTAAAACCCCGTTCTTCTCAAGCATAAAGGGCTCAACTGTAATCACAACTTCGTCGTGATGATAAGACAACTTCTGACCGATTTGCTCTGAAAAAGTCGGCAAGGCTGAAACTTGAGAACGACTCATCTTATCCATAACATCTCGTCTCGTTACAACTCCGAGCAAAGTTTGATTGCTTCTCACGACTGGGACCATCTCAAAGTCTTCTGCAATCATTCGTTGACTGACATTGGCAATATTGGTCGCTAATCCTGTTACGAAAATGCTGCGCGTCATCACCTTATCAATCGTCGTGCTAGGTGATTTGTCTCCTGCATCACGCATGGTAACAACCCCAACAACCACTTGGTGCTGATTGATGACAGGGAAACGACTACTTCGATTCTTGCGTACCAAGTCTAGATAATCTTTCACTGTGTCCGTTTCTCTTAAGAAACCATACTCATGGCTAGGACGATAGAGCTTTTCAACTGTCAGAATATCGGTTTTGATTTGAACATTTGAGAGAGCTCTGTTGATCATGGTCGCAACTGTAAAAGTATCATGCTTACTTCGTAAAACAGGAATTCCTTTCTGATTAGCAAGTTTCAGTACATCCTCGTGCACATGAAAACCACCGGTTACGAGGACAGCATTTTCATTTTCCAGGGCTAAAAGTTGAATACGAGTACGGTCTCCGACGATTAACAAACCACCATCATTCAGATAGGACAAGATATTCTGCTCTGTCATAGCCCCAATGGAGAATTTACTAAACTCTCTCTCAAGCCCTTCCTGACCAGCCAAGACTTCAGAGGAAGTTACTTCTGCAATTTCAGCATAGGTTAGTCTCTCAATAGCCACTTTCTGAGATTTGACACGAATGGTTCCACTACGAGGACGGGTTTCTACAATTCCACGATTTTCAGCTTCTTTAATAGCACGATAAGCCGTTCCATCACTAACACCCAAATGATTGGAAATACTGCGAACGCTGACACGTTTTCCTATTGGTAACTCTTCCAGATAACTTAAGATTTCTTGGTGTTTACTCACTGAATTCTCCTTTAACGTATCGAAATTCAAGGTAGTCTCTCATTTTACGTGTATAGCGATCGCTCCCCTTGAATTGGCGAAAGAGACTAAAACCTGCTTTTTGAGCCACTTTTTGGCTAGCCTCATTTTCCAAATGGGTGATAATTGACAGCTGTCTGAGACCAAATTCTTCAAATGAAAGCTGACAAAGTTTGGTAACTACTTCTGTCATAAAACCTTGTGACCAAGAATCTTTTTTTAAGAAATATCCAATCTCAGCTTCTTTTTTGATTTCGTCTATTTTTTCAAACTTGATGGAACCAATCATTTCCTGATTGTCTTGGCTACAAATTGCCCAGACACCTAGAGGATTCTTCATAAAATAGTTAGCAAGTGCGTACTGACTTTCTTCCAAACTTGCTTGACTGGGAAAAATAAACTGCAAATTTTCAGGATTAGAAGCAATTTCATAAAAAGCTTTGCTGTCACTAAAAAAGAAAGGACGCAAATACAAGCGCTCCGTTTCAAAAAAAGAAAACATTGCTAATTTGGTCCAAATATTCATAATCACCTCAACGGCTTAGTCTTCGACGAGTGTAATATCTGCTCCAAGACTACGTAATTTTTCAATAATATCTGAGTAGCCACGAAGGATAAACTCAATATTTGTAATTTCAGTCTGGCCTTGAGCCATCAGTCCAGCAATCACAAGTGCAGCACCAGCTCGCAAGTCTGTAGCTTTCACCTTGGCACCATGTAGAATTCGCCCACCAGTGTAGAAAATATGGTCATTTGTAGTCGCAATATCTGCATCCATTTTTGCTAATTCAAAGACATGATTGACACGTTTTTCGTAAATGGTATCAATAATAGTACCACGACCTTGAGCAGTTAGTAAAAGTGGTGTGATTGGCTGTTGCAAATCGGTTGCAAAACCAGGATAAGGAGCAGTTTTAATATTGATGGCCTTCAAATCAGATTGTTCTTCAACAAAGATACTATCCTCAGAGACGGTCATACGAACGCCCATTTCCTCTAGTTTGGCGATAAAACCTTCTAAATGCTCATAGAGAACATTGTTAATACGGATTCCTTTACCAACCGCTGCAGCAAGTGAAATATAGGTTCCAGCTTCGATACGATCTGGGATTACTTGGTGACGCGTTCCATGAAGTTTCTCAACACCATCAATAATGATAAGATCTGTACCAGCACCACGAATGTGGGCTCCCATGTTGTTCAAAAGGGTAGCTACATCGATGATTTCCGGCTCACGAGCCGCATTTTCAATAACAGTCCGTCCCTTAGCCTTAACAGCCGCAATCATGGTATTAATCGTTGCACCAACACTGACGGTATCCATGTAAATACTTGCGCCGTGAAGTCCCTTACCTTGGGCAGATAAATTCATATTATCTCCCTCGTAGCTCACCTTGGCTCCCATAGCTTCGAAGGCTTTTAAGTGAAGGTCAATCGGACGAGGTCCCAGATCACATCCGCCAGGAAGTCCAACCGTGGCTTCACCAAAACGACCTAAAAGACTACCATAAAAATAATAAGAAGCACGAAGGCTATTGATCTTGCCGTAAGGCATTGGAATATTCTGAACACCTCTCGGATCAATCTCCAAAACATCATCGTAGCGTTTTACTTTCGCTCCCATGATTTCCATAATTTCTACAAGACTAGCAACGTCTGAAATATCTGGGACACAATCCAAAGTGACAACATCATCTGCCAGTATAATAGCAGGGATTAATGCTACAACACTATTCTTAGCACCGCTAATGGTGATCTCACCTTGCAATGGATGTCCACCATTGATGACAATTTTTCTCATGTTATACTCTTTCAAAATTTACTAAAAAGGTCTCTACGTTCTATTATACCATAGTTCTCCTATTTTTCCCATTTCTGTTTAATAAAAATCTCCCTCTTTTTATCTTCTAAAATAGAAAAAAGACCCATCACACAAGCACAAAAGCTTGGTATGATAGGCTTTTAAAAGTTTAGATTAACGTACTGTACGGATACGCATTGTGTTTGTACGGACAGCTTCTCCAAGCGGTACACCTGCAACGATAATCATATCATCACCAGATTCTACCAAACCTTGTTCTACTGCAATCTTTTCGGCAAGTTCGAACATATCATCAGTGTTTGATGGACGTTCAGTTGTTACTGGGATAACACCCCAGTTCAACATCAATCCACGTTGAGTTAATTCATCGAAAGTGATTGCCAAGATATCAGCATCTGGACGGTATTTAGAAATCAAACGAGCAGTGTGACCTGTCTTAGTAAGAGTAACCACCAACTTGATATTCATAGAGTTTGTCGCATCCTTAACAGCTGAAGCCATAACCTCAGTCTTAGAATTACGTGACAAGTTAACAAACGACAAGCGACCGTATTCTTTCAAAAGGGTTTGAGCATTCTTGTCAATTGTTGCCATTGTACGAACAGATTCAAGTGGGTATTTACCGTTTGCAGACTCACCTGAAAGCATTGTAGCGTCAGTACCGTCGATAACAGCGTTAAATACGTCTGATACTTCTGAACGAGTGGCACGTGGTTTTTCAGTCATTGTTTCAAGCATGTTTGTTGCTGTGATAACAACTTTACCAGCTGCGTTAACTTTAGTGATAATCATTTTTTGGTAAACTGGAACCATTTCGAATGGTACTTCGATACCCATATCACCACGAGCGATCATGATACCGTCAGCAGCTTCGATGATTTCATCCAAGTTGTCAATACCTTGTTGGTTTTCGATTTTCGCAAACAATTGAACGTGACCGTTACCAGTTTCTTCACAGATTGCACGAACTTCATTCACGTCTTTTGCAGTACGTACGAATGAGATCGCGATGAAGTTGATACCTTGTTCAAGACCGAAACGGATATCATCGTTATCACGTTCAGCAAGTGCTGGGAAAGGAATTTTAGTGTTAGGGATGTTTACACCTTTTTGTTTAGCGATAATTCCGTCGTTTTCAACTTCAACTTCAAATTCACGAGTTGCATCGTCTTTAGCAACAACACGAAGACCAAGTTTACCATCGTCAACCAATACTTGGCGACCAACTTCAACATCATCGTAGATGTCAAGAGCACCAGCAACGTTCAAAGCAATCACATCGCGAGTTGATTTGATTCCTTGTTTAGTTGCAACACGGATTTTTTCACCAGTTTTGTATGAGTACTCTTTTGCGTCACCTTCAAACAATTCAGTACGGATTTCTGGTCCTTTTGTATCAAGAAGGAAACCAACTTTCTTACCTGCAAGTTTTTCTGCAAGTTTAACAGTTGCCATACGCTCACCTTGTTCTTGGTGGTCACCGTGTGAGAAGTTGAAACGGAAAGTGTTCGCTCCTGCTTCAATCAATTTCGCAATATTTTGAGCTGAAGCTTCAACGTCAAGTTTTTCTCCCCAGTATCCGTCATCACCGAATTTTTTACCACCACGGATTTCTACCGCAGGACCCAAAGTTGCAACGATTTTTACACGTTTGTTCATGATTTTGTGACTCCTTTATATAATTCGACCTTTATGGTCATGTTACCAAATTAATGAAAGTTGATTAGGACAAGCTCTTGTTCAAGCTAGCGAGTTCAAGATCAGCTTTGTGTGGGTTGTTCACCACAATCTTTCCATCTTCAGTCAAGCTAAACAAAGCTCCTTCTTCTGCTGTACCAAGAATTGGATTTTCAACCATTTTTTCATTACGGATACCAACAGCGACACCACCGATTCCTTGTTTGAGAAGTTTAACAGCGTGTGCTCCCATACGTGACGCTAATACACGGTCACGAGCGGTTGGTGATCCACCACGTTGGATGTGACCAAGTTCTGTTACACGAAGGTCGCTTGTGTCTCCTGCTTCTTTTAGTTTTTGACCAAATTCAGCTGCTGACATGACACCTTCTGCCAAAACGATGATGTTGTGTTTTTTACCGTGCTCATAACCAGCTTTAATACTAGCTACGATATCTTCCATCTTGAAGCCTTCTTCAGGAATGATAATTTCGTCAGCACCAGTTGCGATACCAGCCCAAAGAGCGATATCACCAGCATTACGTCCCATTACTTCCACAACGAAAGTACGACGGTGACTTGATGATGTATCACGAATCTTATCAATCGCATCCATTGCAGTAGTAACTGCAGTATCAAATCCAATTGTGAAATCAGTACCTACGATATCATTATCAATTGTACCAGGCAGACCGATAGCTGGGAATCCATGCTCAGTCAAGCGCATAGCTCCGTGATAAGAACCGTCACCACCGATTACAACAACACCTTCGATCCCGTGTTTTTTCAACTGCTCAATCCCTTTAAGTTGACCTTCAAGTTGTGCAAACTCAGGGTACCGAGCAGAGTGAAGGAAAGTACCACCACGTGAAATGATGTCTCCAACTGAAGCAGCATCAAGTGGATAGATTTCACCGGCAACCATCCCTGCGTATCCATCATAGATACCAAAGACTTCCATTCCTTCTGAGATTGCTTGACGAACTACTGCACGGATGGCAGCGTTCATACCAGGGGCGTCTCCACCGCTAGTCAAAACAGCAATACGTTTCATTTGGTTTTGCTCCTTTTTCTTTTAACATTCCTATTGATTATACCACATTTCATTTGAAAATTCTTCTATTTTTCGTATTTTTAGCGATAAATCGTTTTCATAGCAATTCCCTCTAATTTTTCCTGTAAAGCAGGGTCTTTTTTTACAAAATGACAGGAGGAAACAATTGTTTTTTCTTCCTCTACATACCTGATAATGACAGGAATAGGGCCTTTATATTGTTCCAAGATATTTGAAATCTCTTTATCGTTGTCGTGATTTTTAACTTGAATCCAGAATCGTTCAGCGACTGCTTCTTTCAAATCTTGTGCAATCATTTGCAGACGACCATCTCGAGATTGAATCTTCCCATTGATATAGTAAAATTTCCCTTCGGATAGGATGGGGGCGAATTTTCGATACTGATCCGAAAATACAGTCACATCCATCCGAGACTTACTATCATGAACCTGTAGAAAGGCCATATTCTCGCCCTTCTTGGTTCGAATCACTTTAATCTTTTGAACTTCAACTAGGAGAATGGCTTGAGCTCCCTCGGTTAGATTAGTGATTGGAGTCGTCGGATATAGGGCTTGTTTAGCAAGAGTTTGGAGTGGATGGGAACTGATACCAACCCCGATCAGTTCCTGCTCCTTGTAAAATTTTTCTGCCTCTGTAAAATCATCAGCCTCAGTCCAACTATAGTTTGCATCTGCAAAGAGCCCTCCTAACTCCTCAACAAAAACAAATAGATTGGGCAGATTCACTAGGATTTTCTGGCGATTCTTGTCAAATTCATCAAAAAGCCCCAGTTCAACCAAAGGAGTCAAAAGCGATAGTTTCTTGTAATTCTTAGGAAGACGTGTGACGAAATCTTCCACACTTGAAAAAGGACGATTTTCGATAATCCAGTAAGAAAAATCTCTTGGCATGCCCTTAATGGCTTTCAGACCAAGATAGATTTTCTTCTGAGCAATCTTATCGTGATAGGGAATACTGTTGATAGCTAAAGGCGCTACTTGAAATCCCATCTGCAGAGCATCGACAATATACTCACTGCTTGAATAATTCAACATGACTTGAAAGAAAATAGCAGGATAATGCGTCTTGAAATAAGCAAGCTGGAATGCCAGTGCTGAGTAGGCATAGGCGTGGGATCTGTTAAATCCATAGCCCGCAAACTTTTCCATCACTGCAAAAACTTGGTTGGCCTTTTCTTCTGAATGCCCCAGTTTCATAGCTCCTGTGATAAAATCTTCCTTCATTAAATGCATCTCTTTAGCATTTTTCTTACCCATGGCTCGTCTGAGAATGTCAGCTTTACCAAGACTGAAACCTCCAAAACGCTGAGCAACCTGCATGACTTGCTCTTGATAGAGCATGATACCGTAGGTTGATGACAGGATGTCTTCCAAGGCAGGATCCAGCACCGTCACCTTTTCTTTGCCATGCTTACGAGCCACAAAATTATCGATATAATCACTAGCACCTGGTCTGTTGAGGGATGTCGTTGCTACCACTTCTTCGAAGACTTGCGGCTTGACTCGTTTCAAGAGTCGGATGGCTCCAGGTTGTTCAAATTGGAAAATGCCTTTGGTATTTCCAGCAGCAAAGAGGGCCAGAGTGTCCTTGTCTTCCAAATCAATCTCTTCGATTTTCAGATGAACACCCTCTGACTCAGCCAGTAATTCCTGCATTTTTTGGACAAAAGTTAGGTTACGCAGACCTAGGAAATCCATTTTTAAAAGGCCATTAGCTTCAACACCATGAGCATCATACTGGGTGATCAGCATATCCTCACCGTATTTGAGCGGAATATAGTCCGTCAGGTCTTGGTCACTCATAACGACTCCAGCTGCATGGATAGAGGTCTGACGAGGATATCCTTCAATCTTCCGAGCAATCTCAAAAGCTTTTTGATATTCAATCTTACTATTGATGACCTGCCTAAACTGTAAATTCTTTTCATAGGCCATGGTTAGCGTATCTCGAAAACTGATTTTTTTCGTAATATTGGTTAATTCGTACTCTGGAACACCATAGCGTTTGAAAACATCACGAATTGCTTGTTTGGCCCCAAAGGTCGAATAAGTGACAATCTGCGCCACGTGTTGACTACCATAGCGATCACGAACATAACGAATGAATTCTGGCCTATAAAGGTCAGGAATGTCAATATCAATATCAGGCATGGTGTAGCGCTCACGATTTAAAAAGCGCTCGAAAATCAGATTCTTTTCAACCGGATCAATCCCTGTGATGTCAAGTGAGTAGGCCACTAGACTACCCACAGCAGAACCACGCCCCATTCCCATATAGTAGCCTTGGGAACGTCCAAAACGGAGCAAATCCCAAACCACAAGGAAATAGTCATCAAAGCCCATATCATGAATCACAGCCAACTCTTCATTTAGCCGCTCTCGATAAAGAGCTGAGGTTAGCCCCTTGTCACTCAAGCCTTGCTCAGCTCTGGCTCTAAGTTCTTCTACCGCTGGTCTTTCAGGATTAAAGCGAGGGAGTTTTAAACTTGGATCAAGTTGATAATCAACATTCTCTATCAAACCTTGAAGATTGGCAAGTGCCTGAGGGAAGCGATTTTTAAATCGAGCTTCTAAATCTGAGGCTGGTAGAAAGATTCCCTGTTGTGAATGCACATCCACTTCTCTCAGGCTGACATTGTCCTTGACTGCTGACAAGATTTGTAAAACCTGTAGGTCTTCTTTTTCAAAAGAATTGACTTGATAGAGTGGAAGAATGGGTCTGGTAAAAACTTCTTGAGGAGTATCTGGACTAACACCGATATAATAATCATGCCCCAAATCCAATTGTTCGATTCCAGCAAAATAAGGAACAATAATGGCAACATCTTCGAGGTGGCTGGTGAAGTCAGACCAGTTTTTTCGTCCTGTCATTTTTAAAGTGGATAACTTCATCAACTCTTGGTAACCTTTAGTGGATAGGGCTAGAAAACGAAGAGAGATATTCTCCTCATTTTTGACCAAAGTCATTTCCAGACCGACTAAAGGTTGAATACTATACTTACGAGTCACTTCTAAAAAGTGATAAGCTCCATAGAGATTATCCACATCCATGATAGCAAGGTGAGAATAGCCATACTCTTTAGCCGTTTGTATATATTTTTCAATCGAAACCACACTTTCCATAAAACTGTAAACAGTCTTGGTGTCGAGCTGTGCAATCATTCCATCTCCTCCTTGCTTTAGATATAATACTATTATACCATTTTAAAAACTAGAATGAAAAGGTAGAAGACCATTCCTTTTAAAGTGACTTCATCACAGGTCAACAATATCTTTTTTACCTTATTTTTGATATACTAAATTTAGAATATTTCTAAAGGAGAGAACCATGCGTTTTAATCAATTCAGCTATCTTCACGTTTCTCATTCGCAAGTTTTGCGCGAGTTATCCCAGCTTGGTTTGAAGCTGGCACCAGAACAAGCATCAAAAAAACAACTTGAACAATTTGTTCGCTGGAGTTTTTTCACTTATACCAATACCGATTATGCTCTATCCACTTTGACTGCGGATAAAGAAACGGATTTATTGAGCTTCTTTCAGTCCGATAAAGAGTTGACTGCTGAGATTTTTTATACTGTGGCTTTTCAACTTTTAGGATTTAGCTATCTTGTTGACTTTGAGGACGCCGAACAATTCCGTAAAGAAACTGGATTTCCTATTGTTTATGGGGATCTCATTGAAAATCTTTATCAATTGCTCAATACGCGAACTAAAAAGGGAAATACGCTCATTGACCAACTTGTTAGTGATGGGCTTATTGCAGAAGATAATCACTACCACTACTTTAACGGTAAGAGCTTGGCAACCTTCACTACTCATGATGTCATTCGTGAAGTCGTGTATGTTGAGAGCCGTGTGGATACTGATAAAGACGGACTCCCTGATTTAGTCAAAGTCAGCGTTATCCGCCCACGTTACGATGGTCAACTACCTGCTCTTATGACTGCAAGTCCTTATCACCAAGGCACCAACGACAAAGCCAGCGACAAGGCTCTCTACAAAATGGAAGGAGATCTTGAGGTCAAACCTGCCCACATTATTGAACTTGAGAAGCCTGAGATTGATTTTGTCGAGCCTCTTGGTCAAGCCAAACTCGTTTCTGAGGCTGAAGAAAAACTATCTCACATCAATAGCTCTTACACTCTCAACGATTACTTCCTTCCACGAGGATTTGCCAATCTCTATGTATCGGGTGTTGGTACCAAGGATTCCCAAGGTCTCATGACCAATGGAGACTACCAGCAGATTGAGGCATATAAAAATGTCATTGACTGGCTTAATGGCCGTTGCCGTGCTTTCACGGATCACACACGCAAACGTCAAGTCAAAGCTGACTGGTCAAACGGGAAAGTCGCAACAACAGGTATTTCCTATCTAGGTACCATGTCCAATGGTCTCGCGACCACAGGTGTCGATGGCTTGGAAGTGATTATCGCTGAAGCAGGTATTTCCTCTTGGTATAACTACTATCGTGAAAATGGTCTGGTGACTAGCCCTGGTGGTTATCCAGGTGAGGATTTTGACTCACTTGCTGAATTGACCTACTCCCGCAATCTCCTAGCTGGTGACTATATTCGTGCTAATGAAGCTCACCAAGCAGACTTAGAGAAGGTAAAAGAAAATTTAGATCGCAAGACTGGTGACTACAATCAGTTTTGGCATGACCGCAACTATCTGCTCAATGCTCACAAGGTTCAAGCTGAGGTCGTCTTTACGCATGGTTCCCAGGATTGGAACGTCAAACCACTTCATGTTTACCAGATGTTTCATGCTCTTCCTGACAATATTCGCAAGCACCTCTTTTTCCATCATGGTGCCCATGTCTATATGAACAACTGGCAGTCAATTGACTTCCGCGAATCCATGAATGCCTTGTTAAGTAAGAAATTGTTAGGACTTGACTCAAGCTATCAACTCCCTACTGTCATCTGGCAGGACAATACTGCACCGCAAAGATGGCAAAGTCTTGATAACTTTGGCAAGCAAGATGAACTGCATACCTTCTCTCTTGGAACTGAAGAAAAAGTGATTCAAAACCAGTATGATCAAAAAGATTTTGAGCGTTATGGCAAGACTTACCAGACCTTCAACACTGAGCTTTACCAAGGAAAAGCCAATCAGATCACCATTGATCTTCCAGTAACTCAAGATATTCACTTAAATGGTCGAGTGGAGCTGAAACTTCGTGTCAAATCAAGTACAAACAAGGGCTTATTATCTGCTCAACTGCTAGAACTTGGGCAAAAGAAATATCTGCAGCCTTATCCAGCTGTTTTAAGTGCTAGAACCATTGATAATGGTCGTTACCACATGTTAGAAAATCTCTGTGAATTGCCATTTACTCCAAGCGCCCAACGTGTCATCACCAAAGGCTACCTTAATTTACAAAATCGAAATGATTTACTAACTGTTGAGAGCATAGAAGCTAAAAAATGGATGGAAATCCAATTTGCCCTACAACCTACGATTTACAAGCTGAAAAAAGGTGACACACTTCGCCTTGTTCTCTATACTACCGACTTTGAAATCACTGTCCGTGATAATACAGACTATCACTTAACAGTCGATCTCACACAATCCTCCATCACCATCCCCTCATAAAAGGAGTCAGCCTCATATGAATAAATCTGAACATAGACACCAACTCATCCGTGCACTTGTAGCTAAAAATAAGATTCATACACAGGCAGAGTTGCAAGCTTTACTAGCTGAAAACGACATCCAAGTCACACAGGCTACTCTCTCACGCGATATCAAGACTATGAACCTTTCAAAGGTTCGCGAAGCAGATCATTCTTACTATGTTTTAAATACTGGTTCCATCTCCAAATGGGAAAAACGCTTGGAAAACTATATGGAAGATGGCTTGGTCATGCTACGTCCTGTCCAGCATCAGGTTGTCCTCAAAACCTTGCCAGGCCTTGCCCAATCGTTTGGAGCTGTTCTTGATGCTCTCAATTTTAAACAAATCATTGCTACCGTATGTGGTGATGATGTCTGCCTTCTTATCTGTGAAAACGCTGAAGAAGCACAAACTTGCTTTGAAATTCTTAAAAAATTTGCGCCACCATTTTTCTTTAGTGAATAAAACAAATCCCGTGATCAAAAGATCACGGGGTTTTGTTTTATCAATGTTGATAGGCTATTTTTCTTCTCTATCAGCCTTCTCATTGCCTTTTTTTTCTCGTGCCAATCGAAGAGCACGTTTGGGATTGAGACGATTAAACAATTCTTCTAGTTTCTTTTCATTCCATACATCTGCTGCAGAAACAAAATTTCCATCTGCATCTCGGAATGATATCGGTTTATCTCCCATATCAATCTCCTAGTCTACAAATTCAAACTCAAATTTACCAATTCGGACTAAATCACCATCTTTGGCTCCACGCGCACGAAGGGCTTCGTCAACCCCCATACCACGTAACTGACGAGCAAACTTCATGACAGACTCATCACGGTCAAAGTTGGTCATGTTAAAGAGTTTCATGAGTTTTTCACCAGAAAGCACCCATGTCGCATCATCATCGCGGCTAATTTCAAAGGCTTTTTCTTCCTCATCAAAGCCATAGTAAGCTTCTTCTTCCATATCAGACTCGTCATAGAGCAAGAACTCTGGAGTCTTATCCAACAATTCAGCTGTCGCATCCAAAAGGGTAGCCAAGCCTTGCTTGGTTAAACCAGAAATAGGGAAGATGGCTGGTAGTTCTTCAAACTCATCGTAGTTTGCTGCCAATTTCTTCTTGAAGGCTTCCAGATTTTCCTGACTTTCAGGCATGTCCATCTTGTTGGCTACGATGATCTGGGGGCGCTCCATGAGACGAAGGTTGTAGGATTCTAATTCCTTATTGATAGCAAGGTAATCCTCGTAAGGATCACGTCCTTCACTAGCCGACATATCAATGACATGGAGGATAACTCGAGTGCGTTCGATATGACGGAGAAACTGGGTTCCAAGACCAACACCTTGACTAGCCCCTTCAATCAAACCTGGAAGATCTGCTACTGCAAAAGATTCACCTGACTGCGTACGAACCATACCTAAATTAGGGACAATCGTCGTAAAGTGGTAGGCACCGATTTTGGGTTTGGCTGAAGTGATAACACTGAGCAAAGTTGACTTTCCGACAGATGGGAAACCGACCAAGCCAACATCCGCCAAGATTTTCAGTTCCAGTTGCAACTCACGTTCTTGACCTGGTTCTCCATTCTCAGAGATTTCAGGTGCAGGATTTTTTGGTGTTGCAAAACGGATATTCCCACGACCGCCACGACCGCCATGAGCAACGATAAATTCTTGACCATGTTCAATCAAGTCTGTAATGACTTTACCTGTTTCCGCATCACGTACAGTAGTCCCCTGTGGTACACGAACACGAAGATCTTCTGCACCACGTCCATGCATTCCTTTGGTCATCCCTTTCTCACCGGATTCGGCCTTGAAATGACGGTTATAGCGGAAATCCATCAAGGTACGCAAGCCTTCGTCCACAACGAAAACAACGTTACCACCACGTCCGCCATCGCCACCCCAAGGACCGCCATTCGGGACATACTTTTCACGACGAAAGGCGACCATGCCATCGCCACCATTACCAGCCTTGACCTTGATCTTAGCTGTATCTAAAAACATACTCATATTTTCTTCTCACTTTAAAAAGGACTGGAAAATCCAGTCATTAGTTATTGTTCCTATCTTAGCAACTTGCTTAGAATCTGCTAAAAGCTCCAAGCGCTGTCGCAAAGATACCAGCAAGGGTTACAAACAACATAATTAGCACGACAAAAAGCGTTACTTTTTCAAACATTGTTTTTTTACGTTTTCCATTATCTCCAAAAGCCATCTGGACTCCTTTTTATTTCTCTTTGTTCTATTCTGATTCTCTTTTAATATTCGCTAGAAACAGGTGCAATTACCCATAAAATCAAGTAAGCAAGTACCCCTGCCCCATAACAAAAGGCAAGAACGCCCCAAATCACACGGACAATAGTAGGGTCAATATCAAAATAGTGGGCTACACCTGCGCAAACGCCTCCAATTTTTTGATCTCTACCACTTCTCATAAATTTTTTTGCCATATTTTATTCTCCCATATTTTTACTAATCTCTCCAGTAATCCCGGATGCTAGACAATTGCTTTTTAGAAGCCTTTAATATTCGTTTAGACTCTTTAACCGGAGCTGAAACAGCCTGCTGAGGTAAGTACAAAATAGTTTTTAAGAATCGCTGTGTCATGGGTTCGTCGCCACGTAGTTCCTGCTCAAATTTATTTGAAATCATCGCATCGAGATAAAACTCATGAACTCGTTTCCCAAAATTCTCAGCCGAAATCTCATACAACTTGTCCGCCAACTTTTGTTCAGACATATCAGGAGTAGCTATCAAGGCTTCGAGGATAGCGCCCGCAAGCTCTCGTTCTCCATAATAAAGTGTTCCAAACATTTTGTCACTGATCAGATTATCCAGATAAGGATTGCCATGAGCGATAACAGGCGTTCCACTGGCTAGACTCTCTAGATAAGTCAAGCCTTGGGTTTCACTAGTGGATGCAGAGATAAAGAAATCAGCCGCTTTATAGTATAAGGCTGTCTCACTTGGAGCAATCATACCAGTAAAAATCACATGATCTTGGATCTGCAATTTCACTGCTTGTTCCTTCAGACTGTCCAGATAAGGACCATCTCCAGCAACAACCAACTTCACCTTATCTTCTTCTTTCAATACCTCAGCAAAAGCATCTAGGACCGCTTGGATATTCTTCTCAAAGGAGATACGAGAAAGGCTCAGCAGCATTTTCTCGTCTTCTTTAATCCCAAGATTAGATCGAAGAGCAGCTAAATTCTCTTCTTTAATCTCAGGTCGTTCAAACTTAGCCAACTCAATACCAGTCGGGATAACACGCTTTTCAACCTTGACTTTGTATTTAGATAAAAGGTCACGAACAATCTCACTAGGGCAAATCACGCCATCTACATCATGAAGGAAGCCACGCACCAGATATTTTACCATACTTGGCCGAATCAGCATACCCTTAGCAATATAATGTACATAATCTTCGTACTGAGTATGGTAGGTATGGATAACAGGAATTTTCAATTCTCTTGCAATCCAAATCCCAAGCAAACCTAGTGAAAACTCTGTTTGGGTATGAATGATATCCAGCTGATACTGCTTGGCAATTTCAAGCGCCTTTGTAAAACCTCGGTAGGCAAATCGTCGATCCTTAAAGGCAAAGAAAGGGACACTCGGAATGCGAATAATTTGCCAATCCTCGTATCGGTTCACGTCTTTATCAGTTGTTGTAAAGATAAAAACTGCATGCCCTTGCTTTTCAAGCTCAGTTTTCAACGTCCGTATACTAGTCGCAACCCCGGAAACCTGAGGAAAATAGGTATCTGTAAATAAACCAATTCGCATAAATTACCTCACTTTTTGCCCAAAGCAGCCTGTTCTCGATAAAATTTTAACCAGATTTCCAACAAATGCTCCTCAGAGTACTCTTTGGAGATCTCGCGAGCTTTTTCTTTCAAGTCTTTCAACTTTTCAGGATGATCTTTGTATTCGAGAATGGCTTCTCTCATCTCTGAAACATCACTTGTAGCACGATAATTTCCTTCGAGAATAACCTTGTATAGATCTAAATCCCTCAACATAATCGGCGCTTCACAACTTGCTGCCTCTAAGATAGTCATCGGGAATAATTCGTTGTAACTTGGTAGCAAGAACAGATCAGCTACAGCATAGAACTCTCGCATTCGCTCTGGAGGAACAATACCTGGAAAAATTAGATTTTTAGGTGGATTGTCCATGATTTTTTTATAGCGTTCGTAACCATCTGTCATTCCACCAAACGAAAAACCACCAGCCCAGATAAAGGTAATTTCTGGCAATTCCTCCGCAAGGCGGATAAAGTCATCAATTCCTTTACGTTTCTGAACCTGACCTGCACCGACTACGACAAACTGATCTTCCGCTAGATCCATTTCCTTACGGAGTTGAGCAACTTGGTCAGCTGGCAATGGATGCCATTTTTCTTTGTTTACAAAGTTTGGAATATAAGTTACTTTTTCACGTGGAATACCAGCTGCCACCAAATCCTCGATAAACATGGGATTGACCACCACCAAGTGTTCCATTCGGTTGTAAAAGGAAAAAACATAGCGTTTGACAATTCCTTTTAAGAAAAATGGAATCTTCAAACTCCCCTCAAGCGTATCAGGCAAAAAATGCACATAGCCAATTTTTCTCCCAGAGCGTTTCTTTTGGAAAGTGGATAAATAATAAGGGAAATCAATGGTATGAAAGTGAGTTACATCCGCTTCTACAGGAAGATTCTCCGTAACAATCAACTGGTCTTTGGCATCGCGGTGAAGGAGACGCACCAATTCACGGTAGGCTCCTGATACTCCTTGACCAGCTACTTTTTCACTTGAACTTAGCATATTGACACGCAATTTTTCGTTTTCCATATCATTCATTATACCATTTTATTTCCAGAAAATCAGCAAAAGAAAGAAGAGACCAGAGGAAAAAGAGGAATTTACCCTATTTTCCAATCGTCTCTCATATTTTTTACTGTTTATTTAATTCCTAGGGCGATACGTGCGTATCGGCTCATTTTTTCAACTGTCCAAGCTGGATACCAGACCAATTTGACCTCGGTATTGGTTACCTCAGGCACATCTGTCATCGCATCATGTATCTGGTCTGTCAAAAGGTCAGCCAGTGGGCAGCCCATAGTTGTCAAGGTCATATCAATTTCAGTGTGACCTGTTTCACCATCAAAACGAATTTCATAAATCAGACCTAGGTTGACAATATCAATCCCCAACTCAGGGTCGATGACTTCTTCCAAAGCATTTAAAATGCGTGTTTTGATCGTTTCAATTTGCTCTTCTGTATAAGCCATGTTATTCCTCACTCTTAGTCTTCAATAAAATCACGAAGCGGTTTGCTGCGACTTGGTTGGCGCAATTTTCTCAAAGCCTTGGCCTCGATCTGACGGATACGCTCACGAGTCACGTTAAAGACTTTACCAACATCTTCAAGGGTACGCATTTTCCCATCGTCCAAACCAAAACGAAGGCGCAAGACGTTTTCTTCACGGTCTGTGAGTGTATCCAAGACTTCATCCAACTGCTCACGCAAGACGATACGAGTTGTGTAGTCTACTGGATTTTCAATCACTTCGTCTTCGATAAAGTCCCCAAGATGGCTATCGTCCTCTTCACCAATCGGTGTTTCAAGCGATACAGGCTCTTGGGCGATTTTCAAGATTTCACGAACCTTGTCAGGTGTCATATCCATACGCTCAGCGATTTGTTCAGGTGTCGGATCTTGTCCCAATTCTTGAAGGAGATTCCGCTGTTCACGGACAAGCTTGTTAATCGTTTCAACCATGTGAACAGGAATACGAATAGTGCGGGCCTGGTCAGCGATGGCACGAGTAATTGCCTGACGAATCCACCAAGTTGCGTAAGTTGAAAACTTAAATCCTTTTGAATAGTCAAACTTGTCCACTGCCTTCATCAAGCCCATGTTTCCTTCTTGGATCAAGTCAAGAAACTGCATGCCACGCCCTACGTAGCGCTTAGCGATCGAAACCACCAAACGAAGGTTGGCTTCTGCAAGACGTTGTTTGGCTTCGATATCACCAGCCTCAACTGCTAGGGCCAATTCTTTTTCCTCTTCGTTGGTTAAGAGAGGAACGACCCCGATTTCCTTCAAATACATACGGACTGGGTCATTAACCTTGGCAGAAGTTGAGCCAATCAAGTCCTCATCACTGAGTTCTGGTTCTTCTTCTGCACTAAGAACACGCGCACTTGGATTTCCTTCATTATCTGTGATAGAAATTCCAGCATCCTGAATCCGTTGCAAAAGGTCTTCAATGCCGTCTGCATCAAGGGTAAAAGGAATGACCAGACTTGAATTGATTTCGTCGTCTGTTGCTGTTCCTGTTTTTTTGTGGTTACGGATAAAGTCTGCTACTTGCACATCAAATGTGGTTACTTCTTTTTGTTTTGTTGCCATTATTACTCCATTCTTCTCTTTTGGGAAATCAATCGTTGCAATTCTTCCAAGGCTGTGTCTGTATCTCCTACATGACTAGCTTCCTGCACTTTCTTTTTAATTCGTAAGTTGTCCTTGCTGAGGAGGGCACGGTTTCGAGTCGCTTCGACTTCCACTAGCTCCTGAGGCGACATCTCAGCTGGCAAATCCAGGCTAAGCACGTGGTACCAAGCATTTTCAACCTCAGGCGTCTGATGAGAAAGCTCCTCTGAGCCGATTTCTCCCTGCTCACTTAATAATTCGTAAAGAATCTGAAATTCTGGGGTATCAAAGAAAAAATCTTCTCTTAATCTGTAGTCATTTAGAACAACTGGATTCTCAGCCATCCTATAAAGGAGATGAGCCTCTGCTCTCATGACTGATGTCAGTTGCCGCGTCACAGGCAAACTAATCGCTGCTGGTGTAGGATGTTCTTTGACTCTCTCCTGCCTCTGAACAATCCGACTTTCATTTACAATCTGCTCCACCTGCTGATAATCAAAAGAAGGTAGATTGTCCGCCAGAATATGAATGTAGGAATTCTGGGCAGTGATAGACTTTTCTTTGGCAATTAAGGGAGCAATCTTTTCAATGAACTCGATTTGCGCCTGTAAGTTATCACTATTTTCCGGCTTGAGCTGGTGAATATAGAACTCTATAGGACTGATCCGAGTCTTGGTTAGAAGGTAAGCTAGGTCTTCAGCAGAATTCTTTTGTAGATACTCATCTGGGTCCATGGCATCAGGTACCCGAACAACCTCCACTGAAAAGTCTTTTAACTCCTCTAGAGCCTTGGCTGTTGCTGCCTGCCCTGCCTTGTCGCCATCATAGCTGAGAACAATTTTTTTAGTAAAGCGTTTGAGGTGGTCAACATGCTCCTTGCTTAAGGCTGTTCCCATGGAAGCTACAGCATTTTCTATACCAGCGCGGTAGGCTGCGATCACATCCATGAAGCCTTCCATCAGATAGAGCTCTGTGATCTTACCTGTTCCCTTTTTTGCCTTGTCCAAATGATACAATTCGTAACTCTTGTTAAAGATTGCAGTCGAGCGACTATTTTTATATTTGGCAGTCTGACTATCCGTTTCTTGCCAGATACGACCTGAAAAGGCAATGACCTGCCCCTTGTCATTGGTCAAAGGAAAGATGATCCGTCCGAAAAAAGTATCATAAAACTGATTGCCATCTGACAAGTAAAACAAGCCCGAATCCAATAAATCCTTTTCCTCAAACTTGTCAGATAAACGTTGATAGAGATAGGTTCTCTCTGCTGGAGCCAGTCCAATCTGGAAATGCTTCAAAACATCATCCGTCAAGCCTCGTTTATATAGATAAGCCCTTGCTTCTTCTCCCATCTTAGTCGTCATAAGGATTGCGTGGTAAAAACGGGCAGCTTCTTCATGCATGTCATATAAAGCTTGATGAGGGGAAGCCTGTTTAGGACGAGACCGGACAGGCATGGCTAGTTGAATACCGACGCGCTCCCCTAAGAGCTGAACGGCTTCCATAAAGGACACACCTTGGTATTCTTCGATGAACTTAAAAACATCTCCTGAGCGCCCACAACCGAAACAGTGATAAAACTGCTTGTCTTCCACAACGTTGAAAGAGGGGGTCTTTTCACCATGAAAAGGACAGAGCCCTAAATAGTTCCGTCCAGCCTTCTGTAAAGAAATCACATCACCTATGACTTCCACAATGTTGGCATTGTTTTTGATTTCTTCAATGACTTGCTTGTCAACCATACACAATACCTCCATCTTATCATAGTTTCACGTAAACTAGTATAGCTTATTTCTGAAAAAAAGTAAACCATTTCATACGCTTTCCGTAATTCTCTTTGCCTTATTTTTCTAGATAGAAAGAGGAGATAAAAAAACTCAGAAACATCCGCATGTTTCTAAGTTTATCTTCACTATTTTTGATGATTATTTAACTCATCTATTCAAATAATTGATAGTAGTCTGAGATTTTCATCTTAGCTTTTTCTTCTTTATTGAGGTCTTGGATGATACGACCTTCCTTCATGACTATCAGACGATTGCCATACTTCAGTGCATCCTCCATATGATGGGTAATCATCAAGGCTGTTAGATGGTCCTTGCTGACAAAGTCATCTGTTAACTCCATCAAGGCCACACTTGTTTTAGGGTCGAGAGCTGCTGTGTGTTCATCCAACAAGAGCAACTCTGGTCGCTTCAAGGTAGCCATCAAGAGACTCAAGGCCTGGCGCTGGCCACCTGAAAGAAACTCAATCGGAGTGTCCAGATGTTTTTCAAGCCCGTTTCCCACTTTTTCAATGGTTATCTGAAATTCTTCTCTATGGCTTGAAAGTCTCCTAGGAAGGAGTCCTCTCTTCTCACCACGAAACTTGGCAATTAAGAGATTTTCCGCCACCGTCATACGAGGAGCTGTTCCCATCTTAGGATCCTGAAAGACACGAGACAAGTACTTAGCCCGCTTTTCAGGTGAAAAATGCGTCACATCCTCCCCCATGATACGGATACTTCCGCTTGTTAAAGGTAAGGTACCTGCAATAGTGTTAAAAAGCGTTGACTTCCCAGCTCCATTTCCACCTAGGATGGTAATGAAATCATGTTCGAAAATTTCAAGAGAAACATCATTCAGAATGATTTTTTCCTCGTCAAAGCCATTCGTAATGACTTTGGTAGCATTTTTTAATTCTACAATTGCTGTCATTTGCTAAACTTGACTCCTTTCAGGTATTTGCTTTTGAAGGTTGGAATCATGAGGCAAACCGCCAAAATCAAGGCGCTGTACAAACGAAGATAACTTGTATTAAACCCAAGAGCAATCACTCCCCAAACGAGGAACTGATAAGCGATAGAGCCTACGACAATGGTCATGAGACGCTCTGCCAAGGTCAAACTCTTGAACAAAACCTCACCAATAATCAAGCTAGCAAGTCCTACGACAATCACGCCGATTCCTCGAGAAACATCCGCGTATCCTTCTTGTTGAGCAATTAAGGCCCCTGCAAGCGCTATAATTCCATTTGAGAGAACCAAACCCATGAGTTCCATACGACCCGTATTGATACCAAAGCTACGAGCCATATCAGGATTGTCACCTGTAGCGATGTAGGCCTGACCTAGTTTGGTATCAAGGAAAAAGAGCATGAGACCAATTACAAGAGCTACAAAGATTAATCCAGTCAGGAGTTGATTGAGATCCGAATCAAAAGGCAAGACATCCTGAATTTGCTTAGTTCCAAGAAGCCCCAGATTGGCACGCCCCATAATCATAAGCATGATGGAATGGCAAGAAGTCATGACCAGAATCCCTGATAAGAGAGTTGGAATTTTTCCTTTGGTATATAAGAGACCTGTCGCCATACCAGCTAGACAACCTGCTCCTACTGCAGCCAAGGTTGCTAAAAATGGATTAACTCCCTGTGTTATCAAGGTTACAGCTACTGCTCCTCCTAGAGGAAAAGAGCCTTCAGTAGTCATATCTGGAAAATTCAAAATTCGAAAAGTCATAAAGATTCCCAAACCTAAAATCGCCCAGACCATTCCCTGAGAAATAATGGATACTATCATAATCTTTCACTCATTTCTTTCTTTAGTAAAAATGGGAGGAGATGTGTCCAGCTCCTCCTTTATCTTTATTCAATCACTTGTCCCGCTTCTTTTAGAACAGACTCAGGAATGGTGATACCAAGTTCCTGCGCTAGTTTTTTGTTAATCACTGACTTACCAGTTGAGAAGACATTAACTGGCGTATCAGCTGGTTTTTCACCTTTCAAAACTTTGGCAATCATCTTACCAGTAGCCACACCAAGATCGTGTTGGTCAACTACTACAGATGCTAATCCACCTGCTTCTACCATGGCAGTGGCACTTGGATAGATTGGCTTTTTAGCTGTTTGGTTGCTTGAAACAACTGTTGAAAATGCGGATGCGATGGTGTTGTCAATTGGAACCCAAATTGCATCGACCTTGCTGGTCATAACATTAACTGTTGAAGCAATCTCATTGGTTGATGGAACGGCAAATGTTTCGACTGTCAAACCTGCTTTTTCAGCATAAGCCTTGAATTCTTCAACTTGTGATTTTGAGTTATCTTCACTGCTTGAGTAGAGAGCGCCGATTGTTTTGACATTTGGTGTCAAAGTTTTAATCAATTCCACTTGCTGTTCAGCTGGGTTGTGGTCTGATACCCCTGTGATGTTGCCACCTGGTTTTTTCAAATCTTTGACTAAGTTAGCACCGATTGGGTCTGTAATAGCAGCCATGATAACAGGTAGGTCTTTTGTAGCACTAGCAAGTCCTTGAGCAGCTGGTGTCGCAATCCCAACAACAACGTCGTTTCCATTTGCTACCAATTGTTTACTCATGGTTGCAACCTTGCTCTGATCACCTTCAGAGTTCATAAAGTCGATTTTTACTTGGTCGTCCTTATAGCCTTCTTCAGCTAGTCCATCTTGAATCCCTTGGTAAATCAAGTCCAAGGATGGGTGACTAACAAACTGAAGGACACCAACCTTAGCGACCTTTTGCTCTTCCTTAGCTGCAGGCTTGTTCATAGATGAATAAATCAAGCTAGCCACTACCAATACTGCTAATCCAGCGACAATTCCAATCAAACGTTTATTTTTCATTTTTCTTTCTCCTTTAAATCACTTGTACTATACTCTTCTCACTCAAAACAAGTGACGCCATCGTTTAAATTCCATAAGTCTCCTCCAACAAAAAAGTCCTCACACAAAAAACTTGTGTGAGGACGTCGATGCGCGGTGCCACCTCAATTATAGGGAATATCCCTATCACTCTTTCTCGCATTCACGAGTTGCACTGTAAGGTGTGCTCACCGAATTTTTATGATTTCAAATTCTTAATAACATTCAGCCCAATTTTCATCACTTTCATCTATCTGTTTCCACCAACCACAGACTCTCTAAAAAACGAGCATGATTACTTTCTGAATGTTTAAATTATATCATTTTTCAACTACTTGTCAAGACTATTTTTAGAATTTTTTAAACTATTCAAAAACTTCCCCTTGAAAAAAGAGGAAGCTTGTAGAATATCAGCCTGAATTACGCAAACCAGTTGCAATTCCGTTGATAGTCGTATGGATCAGTTTTTCTTCGTCAGCTGACAATTCGCCGCGACGTTGACGTTTGATCAACTCCAACTGGATGTAGTTCAGGATATTAAAGTAAGGCATACGATAGTTTAGACTGTCTTTTAGGTAAGAGTTTTCAGCCAAGAGTTCGTCATAACCTTCGATAGCTAAAATAACGTCCTTGGTCAATTGCCATTCATCTAAAATAGTGTAATAGATGGCTTGCACTTCTTCATCTTCACAAAGCTTTGCATATTCAAAGGCAATGTTCATGTTAGACTTAGATAAGACCATGTCTACATTGGAAAGCAAAGATTGGAAGAAAGGCCAGTTTTGGTACATATCACGAAGGATCTCAATATTATCAGGATCTTGATCAATAAATTCTTTAAAGCTTGATCCCACTCCGTACCAGCCAGGGAACATGACACGACTTTGTGACCATGAGAAGACCCAAGGGATAGCACGCAAACCGCCGATTTCAGTGATGGTCTTACGAGCTGCTGGACGCGAACCGATGTTGAAGCTTGAAATAGCTTTGATTGGGCTTGATTCAAAGAAATAGTCATAGAAATGTTCATTTCCAAAGACCAAATCACGGTAGATATCGTAGCTGCGGTCCACTACTTGATCCATGATAGCTTCATAACGATTTGATGTGTTAGTATCACTCTTCTTCTTGGTAATCATACGGTTAATAGCTGCAGAAACCAACATTTCAAGGTTATAATAGGCAGCGTCTTTGTTACCGTATTTGTTTCCAATCACTTCTCCCTGCTCAGTCAAACGGATACGGTCTTTGATAGACTTGAGTGGTTGAGATGTGATAGCTTCATAAGTTGGTCCACCACCACGACCCACAGTACCACCACGACCATGGAAGAAAGTGACCTTAACGCTAAATTCATCACCAATAGCAGTCAGTTGTTGTTGCGCTTTATAGAGAGTCCAACATGATGATAGGTAACCACCGTCCTTGTTACTATCAGAGTAGCCAAGCATGATTTCTTGATAGTTGTCTTTTGAAGCAATCCATTTTTTAGCCAAAGGAAGAGAGAAATATCTTCTCATAGTTTCTTCTGAGTGATCCAAGTCCTCGATCGTTTCAAAGAGAGGAACAATCTGAACGCGGGCTTTTTGGGCATCAACCAAGCCGACTTCCTTTAGCATAATTGCTAGTTCTAGCATATCAGACACGCTGGTTGCATGAGAGATGATGGTTTGACGAATGACATTTTCACCCAGTTTATCCTTCAACTTGCGCGCAGCTTTAAAGATAGTGAGTTCTTTTTCAAGTAGTTCTGACTTTTCAGCATGAGTTGCTGAGAGGATACGAGGATCTTCTTCCAACTCTTTTAAGAGAAGGGCGCATTTTTCGTCTTCAGACAGATCGCTATAGTGGTCGTTGATACCTGCGGATGCTAGTAATTCTGCCACACAGGCTTCGTGGACACTAGAATCTTGGCGCATGTCGATAGAGGCAAGATAGAAGCCAAAGATTTCAACCGCCTGCATCAACTCGACAAATTCTCCTGAAATCAGGTACTCACCTTTGTTCTCTAATAGAGAATCTCGGATGGCTAACAAGTCTTGGTAGAATTCATCTGCAGTGGCATATCTTGGATGAACATCCTTGTCTTCGATAAGATAGGTCTTGGTTGCCTGCATCTTAGCTTGGATGTCAAAAAGAGCACGACGATAGAGTTCCTTTTCACGATAAATGGAATTATCTTGAGACTTGAGCGCCATCTCACGAACCTTGTCACTAACATTCACAATACTGGTTGAAAGTGAGAATTCACGATAGAGGTTATAAATCTTCTCATCGTAGTAGTTCATAATGACTTCACACTGGGTTAGGGCTGATTTGTTGAGGGTTTCCGCAGTTACGAAAGGATTTCCATCACGGTCTCCTCCAATCCACATCCCCATGGTAATCGGTTTTGGATGTTGGAGCTCGATACCTTGTTCCTTAGCTAGTTTCTTATACTCAGCCGTCAAACGTGGAACAGCATTCAAGAAAGAACTTTGATAGTACTCCATCACGTTAGTGATTTCGTTGGTTACCTTCAATTTCTTCTCGCGAATCATGTCCGTTTGCATGATAATTTCAATGTAACGACGGAGATCTGTGTGCCATTTTTCTTTGTTGATCAAGCCTAGTTTGACATCACGGTACTTCCGTAAGAGTGTATGGATATGATTGGTTAAATCCAGCATACTCTTGCGTTGTACTTGAGTCGGGTGGGCCGTCAAAACTGGAACCACATTCAGCTGCTCCAAAATTGCAGCCGCGTTTTCTTTTTCAGCCACCATCTTAATGGTTGTTGACAGTTTTCCTAGATAGTCTTGGTCTACATTATTTTGGTGATTGATTTCATAAGCCAAATCCACATCTTCAGAGATATTGATCAAGAGTGGAAGGATTGAGAAATAGCGAGAAATATAGATCATTTCCTCGTTTGAAAGGCTGGTCACCAATTTATTGAGTCCTTGATAGTTTTCGCTTGTAGACAAATCCTTCAACTGCATGATTTTATCAAAAGTCTCTGGCGCAAGCATATTTTTTGTGATGTCTTCTAATAGCTCTGTCAAAATCAAGACTTCTTCTTGGACGACGGCTTTATTGCTATAGTTTTCTAATTTTTGAAGTGACATAAACTTTCCTTTCCATTCAATCCTTATAGAGTAACAGAAGTTTGACCTTCATATTCTCTGATAAGTTTGGCACGTTTTTCACTAGCATCGATATTTAGTACAAAGGCAATGGCTACAGATAAGACTAGGAGACTATTCCCCCCTTGTGAAAGGAAGGGGAAGGTTACCCCTGTAGAAGGAATCAAACCGGAAATTCCACCGATATTGACAAAGACCTGAACAAGGATCATCCCTCCGACACCGATAGAAACCATGGAGTTAAAGGGATCCTTAGCTCGAATACCGACTAGGATGATTCTCAAAATCAAGAAGAAGAGGAGTGCCAAAATCATACCCGCTCCTACAAATCCAAATTCCTCGATGACAACTGAAAAGACGAAATCTGTGTGGGCTTCTGGCAAATAACCACGCTTTTCGATGGAATTTCCTAATCCAAGTCCAAACCAGCCACCATTCACCATGGCATAGTAGGAATTTGCAAGCTGGTGTCCTGCGCCTGCCAGGTCGGTAAAGGGATTAAAGAAGGCGCTGAAACGTTTAGCAACGTAACCAAATACCGGAATTTGAGAAAACTTCTCAACGCCAACAAGACGAATGACAGACAAGACTAAAATGGAACTTCCTGCTAAGAGAGTTAGAATAGTCGAGAACCAACGATAGGCAATTCCACTGACAGTGTACATAAGCAGCGACACCAAGACCAGAATGGTCGCATTTCCCAAGTCAGGGAAAATTCCCAAACTACCAATCAAAACCAGTAAAATGAAACGCCAGTCGTTAAAAGCTCGAGGTAACCACTGATTCTGAGTCAAGACTTGGAAGTCGTAAACAGCTATCTCATCTTGCTGTTTTGAGAATCGATGGGCTAGGTACCAAATAATGATAATCTTAAGATATTCAGCCGGCTGAATCGTTACAGGTCCTACAGAAATCCAACCGTAGGCACCATTGACTGGGGTTCCAATTAGCCGAGCCAAAGCTAGGAGAATCATCTCTACAAACATAACGATAAAAATCAAGCGTTCATTTCTTAAAAAACCAAGTTTCAGTTTATAAATTAAGGCAATCAAAACCAAACTAACTACCCAAAACATTCCTTGGTTCCGAGCTAACTGAAGAGCACTTTTCCCTTCTTGGATCAAGGTAGCACTCGTCGTTGAGTAAACAACAATTAGACCCAAAATCGATAAAAGGAGGTAAGGAATCAAAATGGAATAGTTCAATAGGTGCCTTTTACTAATTTTCATATGTCACCAATCTAATAGAAACAGAGAAAACTGTTCCTAATTCCGTTTTATTTTCTAGTTTTGATTGCTATTATACCATTTTTTCAGAAAGAAAAAAACTCTTATCCTCCAATCCTTCGAATTTTGCTATTTGGCCGAAACTGATTACTAAAAAATACAAACTTCAAGACGAAGTTTGTATTTTCTTTTTTATTCTGCTGATGAGCTACTGCTTGAGTTTGAGTCTGCACCACCAACGTATTGGGCAAAGATATTTTGGAAAACAGGATCTTTCACTTTAATATTTGCAGCTTGGAATTCCTTTCCGATAACGCTCTGAACGAAAGATGAATCGTTTTGTTTCTGAGCAAGGATGACCGTTTTCAATTTTTCTTTGTAATCATCTAGGTTTGATGATTTTTCTGTTTTCTTGGTTAGCTTAATAATGTAGTATTGGGTACTGTAGGCTTGTGTTCCAGTCGCTGTGATAACATCAGAGACACCATTCACATCCAAGGCAAAGGCCGCCTTCTTGACCTGTTCTGGAAGTTCTGTAGAAGCTGAGTCAAAAGTGATTTCACCACCATTTTCTTTTGTCTTGTCATCGTTTGAGTTGTCTTTTGCCAACTGAGCAAAATCAGCTCCTGCTGCTTTTGCCTTTTCAAGCACTTCTTTGGCCTTGTCTTCATTATCCATACGGATGATCTGAGCTGTTACATCTGGTGTATAAGACTCAAAAGCTTTTTGGTAAGCTTCGTCAGTCAATTCACCCTCTGCGGCTTTTTTAACTGCCAATTCGACCAACTTACTTGTGCGAATTTGAGCTTTACGAGTCTCAGGAGTCATACCCGCACGTTGAAGTACGCTGTTGTAGCTATCGCCGTATTTCTTTTGTTCCTCAGCAACGGCATCATCCACCTCTTTGTCAGTCACTTCTGAACCATATTGTTTTTCAAATACTTTTTGGATGGTCATATTAAGCAAGACTTGTTGCGCAGTTGGATTGTTTTTGACTTGTTCATAAAATTGGTGTTCAGTGACGACATCACCCTTCATGCTGATGAGGTCAGCCCCTTCAGAACTTTTTGAACAAGCAGCCAAAGTCGCTACAGATAATAAGGTAATGGCTCCTGCCAATAGTTTTTTCTTCATGTTTACTCCTTTTATGGTAAGTTACCTTCTCTATTTTACTAAATTGTCTTAAATTTTTCTAAAAATCATTCACTCTCAGGAAGCTGCACATCTGCTACATTTTTTCTCAGCATGAGAATCCCGTCTCCAAGTGGAACTAGAGTTGCTGTTAGACCTGGATTGTCTAAAGTTGCGTCGAAAAGTCTTTGCAAACCTTTATAAATGGTGCGTTGACCCCGGCGGACTTCCATGATATCCTTGGCAACATCTCCTCCTTGGAAAATATCATCCAAGACCACCACTCCACCGACTTCCAAGTGTTTGAGGATTTCTGGTAGAAAGACGATATACTTGGACTTGGCCGAATCCATAAAGACAAAGTCATAAGTTTCTGTCAGACTAGATAAAACATCGACTGCATCTCCCTCTAAGAGGGTGATTTGCTGACGCCTGTCAAACTGGGCAAAGTTTTCCTTGGCAAAACCAATCATCTCAGGATTACGGTCAATCGTTGTAATCTTAGCATCTGGCGCATGCTCTGCCATCAAGAGGGCTGAAAAGCCAATAGCCGTTCCAATCTCCAAAATATTCTTAGGCTGCAGACTTTCCATGAGAAAACGGAAATAAGCAACTGTCTCATGAGGGATGATGGGAATATTTTCCTTGTGAGCGAAGTTCTCCAGTTCTTTCAAGGAACCTGTCACCTGCTTTTGACGTTGGCGCATGAGTTCTACGATTTCTTCCTTGACGACGGGACGTCGCATATTGTGATTGGCTTTTTTACTATAAGACTCTACCATCTTAAGCTAGTCCCAATTTTTCAACAAGAGCTTCAAACTCGTTTAAGCGACGTTCAAAGACTGCAAAGGCATCGTTAAGATAGTCTTCCTTTTCCATATCAACTCCCGCTTTTCTCATGACATTGAGCGGATAGTCAGACTTACCAGCCTTGAGGTAGTCGATATAGCGGTCACGATCTTCTTGACTACCATAGACAATCTTCTCAGCCAAGGCTGAAGCTGCTGCAAAACCAGTTGAATACTGATAAACATAGTAGTTATAGTAGAAGTGTGGAATGCGTGCCCACTCGTATTGGATCTGAGGATTGTCTTCCTTGCTGAGTCCATAGTACTCTTGGTTCAAGTCAGCGTAGAGTTTATTGAGGAAATCACTTGTCAAGACTTCTCCATTTTGGTCTGCTTGGTGGATGGCGTGTTCAAACTCAGCGAATTGAGTTTGACGGAAGACTGTTCCACGGAAACCGTCCAGGAAGTTATTGAGAATAGCAAAGCGAGTTGCATCGTCTTCCACTTCTTCCAGTAATTTCTCTGTCAAGATATTTTCATTGGTTGTTGAGGCAATTTCAGCCAAGAAGATAGAATAATCTCCGTAAACATAAGGTTGGGTTTCTCGGGTATAGCTTGAGTGCATACTGTGACCTGTTTCATGGACAAGGGTAAAGAGATTGTCTAGATTGTCCTGCCAGTTTAGAAGCATGAAGGCATTGGTATCATAAGAACCACCAGAGTAGGCACCAGAACGCTTGCCTTGGTTTTCATAGACATCAATCCAACGCTCACTGAAGGCACGTTTGACACGGCTCAAGTAGTCGTCACCTAAAACCGCCAAAGCTTCTTCTGCTTTTTTCAAGGCTTCTTCGTAGGTAAAGCTATAATCTACTGACGAGAGTGGTGTGTAGACATCATACATCTTGAGATCTGAAATCCCTAAGATTTTAGAACGAAGTTTAAGGTAACGATGTAAGAGTGGCAAATGCTTGCGAACTGCTGCTACTAGATTGTCATAGACACTTTCTGGAACAAAATTTGCTGCGAGGGCTGCATGGCGAGCACTCTTATAGTTGCGAACTTTGGCACGGTAGTTTTGCACCTTAACATTTGTCTGCAAGGTCTTAGCATAAGTGTGTTGGAATTGCTCATATGTCGCATAAAGGGCTTCATAGGCACCACGGCGCACTTCACGGTTTTTAGACTCCATCAAACGGATGTAAGTACCGTGTGAGAGTTGCACTTCATTGCCTTCATCATCAAGGACATATGGGAAGCTAATATCCGCATTGTCCAAAATAGCAAAGGTTTCACTAGCTGAACCAAAGATTTCTCCTGCTCCAGCAAGTAATTCTTCCTCACGTTGCGAAAGAACATGGTCTTTCTTTTGCAAGAGCTTGTCAAAAAAGTGCTTGTAAACTTGGAGTTTTGGTTGAGCTTCTAGGAAGGCCGCATACTGCTCTTCGCTAATCTCCATAAACTCAGGTTCATAGAATGAAAAGGCTTGTTCTAACTGACTGTATAGGGTCATTGCCTTAGCATAGTACTCTTGATACTTGGATTCACGCGTGTCCTGGTCATTTTTCATATGCGCATAGACATAAAGCTTTTCAACTTGGCGTTCCAAGTCAAGTGAAAATTCTGTAATCTCAAGCAAACTGTCTGCGCTGTCCAAGAGATGTCCCTCATACTGGGCTGCTGTTTGTACTTTTTCAGTTAAGTCTTTCAAGGCTTCTTCCCAAACCTGGTCTATTGGGTAGATTGTTGAAAGATCCCATGTATCTTTTTCATTTATTTCATGTCGTTGTAATACCATAAGATTCCTCCATCCTTTCTATTTTACCACATTTTTTGAGAAATATAAGTGATAAAAGGCTGGTGGATAGAGCTTTTGGCGATTATTTTTCGGATTTTTTTGATAGTAAGCCTGAAAATTTCTATAATAGCTAGTCAAATCCGTTTCAATCTGCAAAAAATCTCCTGACTCTATCGGTCTGACCTGGGGATACCAGTCGTCTAGTTGACGGTTTAATAGATTGTCTCCTTGATGATAGGCTTCCTCCTGCTTTTTCATCCAGTAAGGCGTTTGGTAGTACAACTGCTGGCGAATGTAGTGACAGATGGATGAATCTTGGGCAACCGCAAAACTTAACAGTCTTTGTTTTTGATAGGGGAAGCGTAAAATCTCTAAGAGACTACCTTGACCAAAGAGAAATTCCTTGACCTGAAAATGAAGCTTGCCACGTAGGTCCTGATGCAGAAGATATTTGAGTCTCAAAACTTGCTTTTTGAAATCTAGTTCCCAAACATAGAATCCCATATTTTGACTAAAATAAAGAAATCCCCTTTGCAGTTGTGTAAGTCTCTCTTTTAACCAGAGTTTTTCTCCCAGTAGCCAGATAACCTGATAGCCCTGACTGCGGTATCCTTGACTTCTATTGCCTAAAAGATTTTTAGACAAGGGACTGCACTGAACCTCCAGCGCTAGTCTCTCGTTTACGAGAATATCTGCAATCTGCTGGATCTCGGGCAAACTATATTCTAAGACCACCTGATTGTCCTTCTTGGCCCAGTGATAAAGGGCCTCTTTGTTGCCCAAGTGTTCTGGACTTTCATTTTCAAAAATAGCCACACAATCTCTTAAAGATTCATGGGCAAAATGCGTTCGAATACTCTGTCCTTGGCGTAATCGTAGTCCGCCACCACAGGCTGGACAAGTGTAGGGCTGTTTAGTTACGTCTTTTTCGAGGGCATTCACCAATTTTCCCTTGACATCTCTGGCTACAAACATGGTCTACCTCCTTTTCTCATTTATTCGAAAAAAAAATAAAAAAGACTGGAATTCCAGCCTTTCATATTGTTTTTTTATCTTTTAAATCTCTTAGAGTATTTTTTTAGCATGGGAATGAGATTAGGAATCTGCTCACTTCTAATGACCAGTACGCCGTATTCCTGGCAGCGATTGGCATAAACGGGATTGATTTTCCCCGTACAGACAATTAACTTGAGGCAACTCTCTCCAGCAAAATGATTGGCATAGACTTCTAGTTCATTGATAGCTTCGACTGATAAATCTGTCATCTTGCAAGAGATAAAGGTAATCGAGCGTCCCTTTCTCAGAATGACGTCAATCTCATTTTGGACATTATCCGCCTCTGGAAAGATACCATTCCAATCAATCTCACCGCCTATCATGCACTCATCAAACAGCTGAGATTCGAGCGCCAAGAGATAGAGATACAACTCTAAAATATGTCCTTTGTTGCGACAAAAGACTTGAGCTTCTTGACTTGGAAAGCTGTAGCTTACTCGCTCCTTGTCCTCTCTTTCAATACGAAGCATCCCCGCTTCCACAAGTAAAGGGATGAGAGATTCTGGGTAGTGATAATACTTGCCATTGTTTTCCAGTATCTTTTCGGTTTCAGCATGAAGGTCATTGGTCTTAGCTAGAGAGAAAAATTGGGTCACTTGATACCAGTGAGCAGGATTGGAAATGGCAGAGCTGGCTAATTTTTTGATGGCTGAAATTTCTTGAACTGAGTGGATAGGGCGTTTTGATTTGAGCATTTTTCCACCACGCAAGGCTATCAACTCTTGGATGCTTAGGGTTGGAATGTCCAAGTCTTCTTTTTCTAACTGACCGGCTACCCACTTGTATTGTTTTCCTCGCTCGACATCCATGGCAACGATGGGGAGGTGGCGATCCAAGCCGTATTGATAGAGGGATAAGGCTAGTAGAGAATCTCCGCCAAAAACATCGAGAAGGACTTGGTCGTAACCTGCTAGGCAATAATCTAATTGGTCCGCTAGTTGTTCTAAGGATAGCTGACGAAAGGTCACTCGTTGGATATGGGGGACTTCATCCAGGATAAAATGACGGAGAGAGAGTTTCTCTTCATTGCTTATTTTCGTCAAAGATAGAAAAAGAATCTCGTCACAATCACTGACAAAGGCTTGGTAGACATTCTTTTCCAATACATGCCGATCATACAGTTCCACCAAAAGACTCGTCATTGGACCACCTCCATCATCTACAACATCTTGCGCTGAGAGCGACAGCAATACAGTTCTACTGCTCATTTTTCCTACTTCTAGTATAGCATAAAATCCTGCTTGCCCCAATCACCCAACGCAAACAAAAAGAATAGAAACCTTGCAAAGTGGTTTCTATTCGCTGGGTTAAGTTTGATTTACTTGATTTTCTTAGCTAGCATGGTCGCAAAGCGTAGTTGAATACGATTGCCATTCTCATCGCGACGGTGCAGATGGCCTGGATTTTCATTGTACTTGACCAATTCCCAATCCTTGTAGTAGTCCGCCAACTCCCCTTCTTTAAAGGTGAATGGAAAGTTGACTGAGCAAGGATAATCCTCCGTATCCATAGCACAGACGATAAGGTTGTAACCACCGACCGTGGTGTGCTCCTGCATATTTTGGATAATAGCTGGAATACGGTCCGCTTGTAGGAACATCAGAACAACAGTTGATACGATAAAATCATAGTCTTGGCTAATGCTGGCTGAATTGATATCATAAAGTCCGACAGGCATGTCTAGATCCTCTTGCTCTACGATGCTTTGCAAGATTTCAAGGGACAATTCATTTTGATCAACAGCTGTTACATCAAAACCATTCTGTGCGAGAAAGAGAGAGTTACGTCCTTGACCACAACCTAAATCCAAGGCTCTTCCTGGTTTCACTGTCTGCATAGCCTCTAGGACCTCTGAATGGACTGGATTGGTATTGTATTTCTTAGGGAAATAATCCTCAGGTTTACAATAAAATTCCAAGTACCATTCTACATCATCAGTGGCAGCTTCCACTCGGTGCCAAGCTTGTGGTTGTGCCATAGGGTTGTCTGCTCCTGCTTCAAAGAGGTGTTCAGCTAGAACCTCACCATCTTCAGTCAGCTCAATAAACTTGAGTACCCCCTTCAAGACAGTAATTTTTCCCCAAGTGCCGACTTTAGTATTGTGCTTTTGCTGAACAGCTTCAGGCATGGTCTGTTTGTTCCACAAGGGCATCCGTTTATAGGCAATTAATTTTTCCATTTTACTTCCTCTTCTTAACGCTGGTTGACAGCTTTCATCACACGAGCGATGTCGCGGTTTTGTTCACGACGCTTGATTGACTCCCGTTTATCATAGTCATGTTTCCCTTTGGCAAGTCCTAAAAGGAGTTTGGCGTAGCCATCTTTGATATAGACTTTGAGGGGTACAAGGGTCATTCCTGTCCCTTTGGTCTCTTGTTCCAACTTTTGGATTTGTTTCTTATGGAGTAAGAGTTTTCGACGGCGTTCTGGTTCCTGATTCCAGATATTGCCTTCTTCATAAGGTGCAATATGGACATTGCTCAACCAGACCTCCCCATTTTTTACTTGGGCAAAGCCGTCCTTGAGATTGATACGTGCAGCACGTACACTCTTGATTTCCGTTCCTGTCAGGACCATTCCTGCCTCTAGCGTATCTACGATTGTATAGTCGTGGTGCGCCTTTTTATTTTGTGCGACGACCTTTCCCTCGCCCTTTGCCATGCTTGGCTCCTTTCTTAGCTACTTCCTTGTAAAAAGGTTTCCTTCCCTTTTTCTTCTTGTCTTTCTGTGAATGCTTGCGCTTATCATTTGAGCGTCCTGATTTTCTCTTATCTTCCTTCTTATCTGAACGACGATTTGAACCACGCCCTCTGTCACTACGACTAGACTGTTTCAAGCCCTTCTCAATCACATCAAACTCACTTGGGATAAAGGAGAAATCAATCTCACCAGTCATCTTATCCGCTCTTTCGACACGAATACGTATCTGCTGTCCTACACGGAAGGTTGTACCCGATTTCTCCCCACGGAGTGTCAAGTCACGCTCGTTGAAATGATAAAATTCAGGCAAATTGGTAATGTGAATCAAGCCTTCGACTGTATTTGGCAATTCAACAAAGAGACCGAATTTGACGATGCTGGATACAACCGCATCGTACTCTTCTCCCACGTATTCTTCCATGTACTCAGCCTTTTTCATAGCTTCGACTTCACGCTCCGCCTCGATGGCACGACGTTCACGGTTGGAAGACTGGGTTGCAATCTCTGGAATCACTTGCTCAAAATGCTCTGCTATTTCCTTGGAACGCCCATAGTCGCGAATCATCCGATGGACTAGAAGGTCAGGATAACGGCGAATGGGGCTGGTAAAGTGAGTATAATAGTCAGCTGCTAGTCCATAGTGACCGTGATTGTGCTCTGAATAACGAGCCTGTTGCATCGAACGGAGAAGCATCATGGACAATACATCTGCATAGGGTTCTCCCTCAACAGCACGCATGATGTCTTGGAGCGCCTCCTGGCTAATCTCACTGGCAGTCCCATAAATGCGCAAGCCAAAGCTTGAAGCATAGTCAATAAACTTCTGGACTTTTTCAGCCTTGGGCTCCTCGTGAATCCGATAGATAAAAGGTAGATCTAGCTTGCTAAAGTGCTCGGCAACCGTTTCGTTAGCAATCAACATGAAGGACTCGATCATCCGCTCAGCAACACCACGTTGACGAAGGACAATGTCCACAGGCTTGCCTTTTTTATCCACCAAAATCTTAGCTTCACTGGTCTCAAAATTAAGGGCACCTCGTTTCTCACGCATGCTTTCTAGCGTTTCATGGAGCTTGGCCATGAGCTCAATACTAGGAACAATTTTCTTAAACTCTTGTCTCTTTTCCTCATCGCCAGCCAGGATGTCATTGACAGCGCTATAGGTCATTCGGAAACTAGTCTTGATAACAGTTTGGGTAATGGAGTAATTAACCACACGACCATGTTTATCAATTTCCATAATAGCAGACTGGGTCAAGCGATCTACTTGAGGATTGAGAGAGCAGATGCCATTTGACAGCCGTTCTGGTAGCATAGGCACTACACGGTCTGTCACGTAGACAGAAGTTGCGCGGTTAAGGGCTTCCTTGTCAAGGGCAGAGCCTTCAGTCACATAGTAGGAAACATCCGCGATGTGAACTCCGAGTTCCATATTGCCATTTTTCAAAGGCTTGATGTGAACTGCATCGTCCAAGTCCTTGGCATCCGCGCCGTCAATGGTGAAGGTAAGCTCATCTCTCAAATCAAGACGACCTTCCATATCCTTCTCTGATGGAGCATTCGGCACACTTTCAGCCTCCTTGAGAGCAGCTTCTGGGAATTCTGAGACAATATCCATGGATTCCAAGACTTCAAGAACGTCAATCCCTGCATCAGTCGAGTGCCCAACCACGTCGAGCACACTAGCGACAAAGAAATCGTGCTTCTTACTTGGGTACTTGTCGATAAAGACCTTTAGAACTTCTGTCCCTTCAAGTTTGAGGGCTGGTTTCTTCACATAAATAGGTTGGCTGATTTTCTGATTTTTTGAACGGATATAGCCGGCATACTTGGGTTTTTCCTGATCCAGAACGATTTGGCCGACAACTGTCGTCAGGCTATGTTCTAGGATATCAATAATTTTGGCTTCTGCAGCTGTTCCCTTGTTACGGTCAGCAACTTTCTTGATGACCACCTCAACGGTATCGCCGTCAATGGCATAGTTGACATCGTTTTTTCCTACAAAAAGGTCGTCCTCTCCCCCTTCTAAACTAACAAAGCCAAAGCCGTTTTTATGGGCATGAAAAATCCCTTTGAGGGTAATTTCATGTTTCTTCTTCTGGTCCAGACATAAACTACCATCATCTTCAAAACGAATCTGGTGCTTTCTTTCCATCAGAGACAGGGTTTGAATCAACTCACGGAAATCCTTGGACCCATCCTTTCCGAGAGCCTGAGCTAGGTCATTTACCGTCACTCGCCCCTTCTCTTGCAAATATTCTTTAATTTTATCTTTCATGTTTTCTTTCTAGATTTTTTAATTTTCTTTTACTGTAAGACCTTCTCAAACATCATTTAATACTCAATAAAAATCAAAGAGCAAACTAGAAAGCTAGGCGCAGGCAGTACTGGAGTACGACAAGCCGACGCTGACGTGGTTTGAATTTGATTTTTGAAGAGTATAAAAATAAAAAGAGGCAAAGACCTAGTCTCGCCCATTTCTTATCTACTTGATAATACCGTCAATGCTAAGGCAATGGCTAGCCAGAAAAAGACTAAAACACCTGTCAAACGTTGCATCACGGCTTCAAAACCACGCGCTTTACTACGTTCAAACAAATCACCCGAGCTGGCATCAAATACATTGCTGGATTGGTTCTTAGTTGGTTGCATGAAAATCGCAATCACAATCACAACAGATAATACTAATAAAATGGTTAATAATAGGTTGTACATATCAAACTCCTTAAAATCCCTATTATTTTACCATAAATTCTACTTAGATTCAAGATGTAGGGTTACTTTTCTTTCCTTGGGACAATACTTTAAAACCTCAATCTTGTCTGGATGGGTTTTGGAGTTCTTACTGGTTAGGTAATTAATACTGCCACAAGAGGAGCATTTGAGATTAATTTTTACTCGCACTAGATTTCCTTTACTTTTAATAATGATCTAAATTGAACTAAGTTAAATAAACAACTGAAAGCCACACAGGCTGCTGTCGCATAAAAAACAGAGTGGTAGCCAAATTGCCCTGCTACTGCTGAACCACTCATGGGACCAACAACACCCCCAAGGTAGAAAAAGACTTGGTTAAAGGCAAAAATCCTTGAAATGCCTGCTTTGGGAGTCATTTTGCTGATGAGGGCATTGACCCCCGGTATCAGAGCGCCCGTTCCCAAACCAAAGAGAAAACGATACAAACCAAGCTGAAGAGGGCTGGTCGCATGGGCACAAAGAAGGTAAATGATGACTGAATAAACCTGCGCTGTAACTAAAAGTCTATGATTTCCCACCTTATCTCCTAGTTTTCCCATCACTCCAGCACTCATCATGCTAGAAAATCCCATACTCGATACTATCAAACCTGATACAAAGAGGAGATTTTCAGTCTGCCCTAAGTCCCGCACATAGAGAGCCAGGATAGGACCAATTGATTGAGCTGAAAATTGAATGACAAAGCTGGTTAAAAACAAATTAATCAAAAGATGAGAGTGTTTAATAGAACTAAACAACTCTTTTGTTGGTATTGCCTTCTCCTTAGCCACTGGTCGAAAATCTTCCTTGATAAAGAAAATGGTTAGGATTGCAGCTAAAAATAGGAAAGCACCCACCAATAAAAAGACATTGCGAATACCAAAAATTTCAGCAATCAAGCCACCTACAAAGGGGCCGGTTAGGGTTCCAGCTACTACTCCAGTTGATAAAGTCCCCAAAGCATAGCCAGACTTATCCTTGGGGACTTGACTGGCTATTAAAGCTGTCGCATTCGGTACGAAACCTGTAAATACGCCATTTAGTAATCTAAGAAAGATTAACCAATAGATATTCGGCACGAAGGCCAAACCTCCCATAGTGATGGTCATGGCAAGGCCAGCTCGAATCATCATGGGTTTACGACCGTACTTGTCAGCAAGAATACCCCAGATAGGAGAAATCAAAGCTGCTGAAACAGCCGAAACTGAGATGGCTAATCCAGCATAGAAAGCAACTTGGTCACTCTCGATTCCCAACTGCTCTACAAAGATAGGCATAAAAGGGACGACCAAGGAAATACTGGCTCCCGTTAGAAAACTACCGAACCAGGCGACACGAAGATTATCTTTCCAACTAATCTCTTGCACAGCTATCGCCTCCTTCAAGTAACTTCACTACTTGCCCCACAAGCTGGTCACGACTGCCATTATTATCTAATATATGACTCGCCAATTTTTTCTTTTCTTCTAAAGACCACTGGACTGCCAGACGCGACTCCGCTACTTCCTTAGAAAGATGATCCCGTTTCATGCAACGTTCTAATTGGATATCTCGATCCACATAGACCAGCCACGTTTCATCAAACCAGTTGGCATAGTTCTGCTCAAAAAGCAGAGGAATATCCATGAAAAAAATCGCTTCTGTCTGAGCTAACTGGTCTCTCAGTGCAGCCAATTCCTCACGAATAATCTCTCCTTGGGTTTGCTTAGACCATTTCCGCTCTTCAGGGTTTGAAAAGATGAGACTAGCTAGGAGAGGGCGATTGAGTTCTCCATTTTCAAGGATGATTTCCTGCCCAAAGTGCTGAACTAAGAGCTGATAAAGACGACCACCAGGTCTCTGTAGTTGGTGGACGACTGCGTCAGCATCCACTACTTGAAAGCCTTGCTCTCTTAGGAAATTTGTCACAGTTGACTTCCCAGAGGCAATTCCTCCTGTGATTCCAATGATTTTTCCCATCAGTCCCTCCTTTGACACTGAGGACAAAAATGAGTTCCTCGTCCGCCAAGTTGTATTTTCTCAATGATGGTACCACAGCGTGAACATACTTGACCAGTCCTATCATAGACCTGATGAAAATCCTGCATGGTTCCGTCTTCTCCAAAGGCATTTGTATAGGTTCGAATAGTTGAGCCCCCTTTTTCAACAGCCTGACCCAAAACAGCAATGGTCTGGTCATGAATGGCTGTCGCTTCTGCTGCTGTTAAACTCTGAGAAGGTCGGGCTGGATGGACCTGAGCTCGCCAGAGAACCTCATCCACATAGATATTACCGAGGCCAGCTACCAAGGTCTGGTCTAGGAGATGGGATTTGATAGGCTTTTTAGACTTGGATAGAGCAACTTGAAAGACCTGCAAATCAAAGTCCTGCTCTCTTGGCTCAGGTCCTAATTTTTTAGAAACAAAGTAGGCGCCCAAAAGATCTGGCGCCAGCAGTTCCATAGTACCAAACTTGCGTACATCCTCATAAACAAGCGTCCCACCATCCTCAAACTGGAAGAAAACATGGGCATGCTTGCGTTCAGGAACCTGGTCCGGATAGTAAAAATACTTGCCCTCCATCCGCAGATGGGAAATCAATACCTTATCTGTCAGGTAGAAAAGCAGATACTTGCCACGGCGCCCCATGGACTCAATTACTTGGCCAGGCACTTCCTTTTGAAACTCGTCCAAATCCGACTTGATCATCTTAGGATAAGCAATCTCTATATTAGAAATCTTCTTTCCCAAAATCAATTTTTCTAAGCCACGACGAACCGTTTCAACCTCAGGTAATTCAGGCATAGTTCCTCCTTCTGTAAAAACAAGAAGCAGGCATGAGCCCACCTCTACTTAGTATTCTTTTTCATTATAGCCAAAGTCAGCCAAATCTAGCTTTTTATCACGCCAGTTTTTCTTGACCTTGACCCAAGTTTCTAGGAAAACCTTATCCCCTAGCATGAGTTCGATATCACGACGGGCCATGGTCCCAATTTTCTTGAGCATAGCGCCACCTTTACCGATGATGATACCTTTTTGACTATCACGTTCCACCATGATAGTTGCACGGATATGAATCTTGTCAGACTCCTCATCACGCTTCATAGAGTCGACCACTACTGCGACAGAATGAGGAATCTCTTCGCGCGTCAAATGAAGAACCTTCTCACGAATCATTTCTGAAACCAAGAAACGCTCAGGATGATCTGTGATTTGATCAGCTGGGAAATACTGGAAACCTTCCTCCAGATTTTCACTCAGAATATCGATTAGATGAGAAACGTTATTTCCTTGAAGGGCTGAAATAGGAACGATTTCCTTGAAGTCCATCTGGTTACGGAAGTCATCAATCTGAGCCAAGAGCTGATCAGGATGAACCTTGTCAATCTTATTCACCACCAGAATCACAGGAACCTTGGCAGCTTTCAGACGCTCCATAATCATATCGTCGCCCTTACCACGTGGCTCATCAGCTGGCACCATGAATAGAACAGTATCCACTTCACGCAGAGTACTATAGGCAGATTCCACCATGAAATCCCCAAGAGCTGTTTTTGGCTTGTGAATCCCTGGTGTATCGATAAAGACGATTTGCTCCTTATCGGTCGTGTAAATTCCCATGATTTTGTTGCGCGTTGTCTGCGCCTTGTCACTCATAATAGCAATCTTTTGCCCCATGACGTGATTCAAAAAGGTTGACTTCCCAACATTGGGGCGCCCTAAAATGGCCACAAAGCCTGATTTAAATGTCATAATTTCCTCTTATTGTTTAAAATAGTATATCCCAAATGCGTGGGAGAAAGATAAGTGCACCTGTCACTGCAGCAAAAAGAGAGACCACCAGCACGGCACCTGCTGCCATGTCCTTGGCTTTCTTTGCCAACATAGAGAAGTGATAGTGACTGGCTAGATCCACCACATTTTCGATAGCGGAGTTCATAATCTCAAACGCTACTACTAAGAAAATGCTCATTAGGAGAAAGAGCCATTCGATTCGTGACACCTGAAAAACAAAACCTGCAAGGATGACTACTAGAGCCGTCACTGCATGTTTTCGCATATTGCGTTCTTCCTTGATCGCAGTCAGAATTCCTGTAAGGGCAAATTCTAAACTGGATACCAGGTCACGATTTTTCCATTTTCGTTTATTGTCTTGTGAGTCCATAGGCTGTCAAAATTTCTTCTTGTAAACCGAACATCTCCGCTTCTTCTTCCAGAGTGTAGTGATCATAGCCGTTAATATGTAAAAAGCCGTGTACTGCCAAGAAGCCCATCTCACGCTCAAAGCTGTGACCGTATTCCTCAGCCTGCTCATGCGCTTTATCAATAGAGATGAAAAGCTCCCCAATATAGGCATCAAACTCAGACATCATCTCTGCCAATTCTGGATTTTCAAGCAAATCCTCTTCGTCAAAGGCAATGTCCAACTCAGGTTTATACTCAAGGCTGATGACATCTGTCGGACGATCCGTATCACGGTACTCGAGGTTGAGTTCGTGGCTACGCTCATTGGTCACAAAAGTGACTGCCATCTCCTTGTCTTCTTTTCCTATTTTTTGGGCTGCAAATTCCAAAATCTCTTGGGTCTGTTGCAAGATTTCTTGTGAAACTTGACCAGTTTCATCTACCATTTCAATATACATGTACTTCTCGATTCTCTTTACTTGGCTTTATTATACCACATTTCCATGATTTTATTCTACCTTTTTGATATAATACTATGGAATACAATCACAAGGAGAGAACGATGTCATTTGACGGATTTTTTTTACACCACATGGTTGAGGAATTGCGAAGAGAGTTGGTCAATGGTCGCATCCAGAAAATCAATCAGCCTTTTGAACAAGAGTTGGTCTTGCAAATCCGCAGCAATCGCCAAAGCCATCGCCTGCTCCTCTCTGCCCATCCTGTTTTTGGTCGCATCCAGCTGACCCAAACAACATTTGAAAATCCAGCCCAACCTTCGACTTTTATCATGGTTTTGAGAAAATATTTACAAGGCGCCCTGATTGAGTCGATTGAGCAAGTGGAAAACGACCGTATTGTGGAAATTACCGTTTCCAATAAAAATGAAATTGGAGATCATATCCAGGCTACCTTGATTATCGAAATCATGGGTAAACACAGTAATATTCTCCTCGTAGATAAAAGTAGCCATAAAATCCTCGAAGTCATCAAACACGTTGGCTTTTCACAAAATAGCTACCGCACCTTACTTCCAGGTTCGACCTATATCGCTCCACCAAGTACCGAGTCTCTCAATCCTTTTACTGTCAAGGATGAAAAGCTCTTTGAAATCCTGCAAACACAGGAACTAACAGCAAAAAATATTCAAAGCCTCTTTCAAGGTTTAGGTCGTGATACGGCAAACGAACTGGAAAGTCTATTGGTTAGTGACAAACTATCCACTTTCCGTAACTTTTTCAGTCAAGAAACCAAGCCATGCTTAACAGAGACTTCTTTCAGTCCAGTTCCTTTTGCGAATCGTGTAGGAGAGCCTTTTGCCAGCCTTTCTGACTTGCTGGACACCTACTATAAGGACAAGGCTGAACGGGACCGCGTCAAACAGCAAGCCAGTGAACTCATTCGACGTGTTGAAAATGAACTTCAGAAAAATCGACATAAGCTAAAAAAACAAGAAAAAGAGTTACTAGCGACAGACAACGCTGAGGAATTTCGCCAAAAAGGAGAATTGTTGACAACCTTCCTCCACCAAGTGCCTAATGACCAAGATCAGGTTATCCTAGACAACTACTACACCAATCAACCTATCACTATTGCGCTTGATAAGGCCTTGACTCCCAGTCAGAATGCTCAACGCTACTTTAAACGTTACCAGAAACTCAAAGAAGCTGTCAAATACCTGACTGAGTTGATTGAAGAAACCAAGGCAACTATTCTCTATCTGGAAAGCGTGGAGACTGTGCTCAACCAAGCAGGGCTGGAGGAAATCGCTGAAATCCGTGAGGAATTGATCCAAACAGGCTTCATTAGAAGACGCCAACGTGAAAAAATCCAGAAACGCAAAAAACCAGAACAGTATCTGGCGAGCGATGGCAAGACTATCATCTATGTCGGACGAAACAACCTGCAAAATGAGGAATTAACCTTTAAAATGGCTCGCAAGGAGGAACTTTGGTTCCATGCCAAGGATATTCCTGGAAGCCATGTCGTCATCTCAGGAAATCTTGACCCATCTGACGAAGTTAAGACAGACGCGGCCGAACTGGCAGCCTACTTCTCCAAAGGGCGCCTGTCTAATCTAGTTCAAGTAGACATGATAGAGGTCAAAAAACTCAACAAACCAACTGGTGGCAAACCCGGCTTTGTAACCTACACAGGACAAAAGACCCTCCGCGTCACGCCAGACCCAGAAAAAATCGCATCTATGAAAAAATCCTGATTTCAATTGAAATCAGGATTTTCTTTTACATTTTACTCTGCAATCAAGGTTTCCAAACCAACCTTCATCATATCGGTGAAGGTGTTTTGGCGTTCTTCTGCAGTAGTGTCTTCATCTGGATTGACCAAGCTATCAGAAATGGTCATGATAGCAAGTGCATCGACGTGGTGTTGGGCAGCAAGATAGTAAAGGGCTGCCGCTTCCATTTCCACAGCCTTGACTCCCCATTTACCAAGCTCGATGTTCTTTTCAAAGTAGTTTGAATAAAAGACATCTGATGACAAAACGTTCCCAACGTGGGTGGTCATACCAAGATCTTTAGCGATATGGTAGGCCTTGTCTAGCAAATCAAAACTAGCGATTTGTGGAAAATCATACTGTGGCCAGTCGTTACGGATGATGTTTGAGTTGGTAGCAGCTGCTTGCGCCAAGACCAATTCACGTACGTGGACATCTTCATTCAAAGAACCCGCAGTTCCCACACGAATCAATTTCTTCACACCGTAGTCCACAATCAACTCACGCGCATAAATCGAAATCGATGGCATCCCCATCCCAGTTCCCATGACAGATACACGGTGGCCCTTGTAAGTACCAGTGTAGCCAAACATGTTACGCACTTCGTTAAAACAAACAGCATCTTCAAGAAAGTTCTCCGCAATAAACTTGGCACGAAGAGGATCCCCCGGAAGAAGAATTTTATCAGCAATTTCGCCCTGCTGAGCAGTAATATGGATAGACATAATATAAGATACCAAACCCGTCAAAAAGCAAAGGGAAAATAGGAGTTGGGCGCAGTGAGCGATGCTCGCTAGACCAACTATCTTTTTCCCACTGCTTTTAGGGTGGGTTCAATTCCTTTCTTTCTTAATTTAGATGATAAATAGGAGAATAGCACGGGTTCAATTCAAAACCAAACTACTCTACCTTTCTTTTTATATAAAGTTTAAAGAGGGGTAGTATTAAATACCTACTACACCTTTTGATTTCATAGTAGGATGATTCCAAGTTCTCTTTCAAAGTTGGAATCCTGCCTTTCTGTAGTTCCTAGTTTACCAATGAATCTAAAAATGCATACAGTTTTGCATTCATTTCAGAATAATCGTTTCCACGTAATTCTTCTGGTGTTTGAACAAAAGGCAACTTTTCACTTTGCTCTCTTAATTTCTCCTCACCATCCGCAGCAATCAATAATTCTATTGCGTCTGGATCAAATTCCAAATGAGCCTGAAAGGCATAATGTTTTGGACTGAAGCGAATAATTTGGCGTGGACAACCTTGACTGGTCGCGAGAACAACAGCATCCTCTGTCAGCCCTGGCATATCACCATGCCAGTGGCCAGTTTCTAAGTTTTCTCCGAACAAGCTGACATGAGGATCTGTTAGACCTTGCATCGTCAATATCACAGGATAAACGCCGATCTCGCGCTCGGGACTGTGCTCATACTCCGCGCCATAGGCAACAGACAGGAGCTGCGCACCAAGACAGACACCAACGATATAGATATCTGCAGCAATCGCTTCTTTCATAAAAGCAAGCTCAGCCTTAGGGTCATAATATGGGAAGTTTTCTCTATCCTCATCAGGTGATTGAGGACCACCCATGACAATCAGAAAATCAATCCCGTCAATTGTTTCAGGAAGAGGTTCTTTTTCATAAACCTTTGTTGATGTAATGTGATGGCCTCGTTCCAGAGCCCATTTTAGATAAGCACCCGGAACCTCAAATGTTTCATGCAAAATAAAGTGAACTCTCATGACATTACAATTCAGCAAGAATCGCTTTAAGCAAGCCTTTGAAATCACCTTTGACACGCTCTGTTACTTCAACCACTTCCTCATGGTTGAGTTCCTCTTGGAAACCAGCAGCGTGGTTAGTGATACATGAAATTCCTAGAACTTTCAAGCCTGAGTGGGCTGCTACGATAACTTCAGGAACAGTGGACATACCAACTGCATCTGCACCCAATGTCTTATAGGCACGAATCTCTGCAGGTGTTTCATAAGTCGGACCGGTTACACCGATATAGACACCTTCATCAAGCTTGATACTAAGTTTTTTAGCAACTTCATGGGCAGTAGTACGGTATTCTGGTGTGTAGGCTTTAGACATATCTGGGAAACGTGGACCAAAGTCATCCAAGTTTTCACCCATCAATGGATTTTGACCCGTCATGTTGATATGGTCTGAGATAGCCATCAAGGTACCAGGGCCATATCCAATACCGCCAGCTGCATTGGTTACAATGACACCTTCACATCCGAGTACTTTCATCACACGAACTGGGAAAGTCACGACCTCAAGAGGATTTCCTTCGTAGAAATGGAAACGTCCTTGAAGAGCCAAGACCTTGCGCCCTGCAAGTTCACCATATACCAATTTCCCAGCGTGACCGACTACTGTCGAACGGCCCCAGTTTGGAATGTCTACATAATCTACTACAACTGGATTTTCGATTTCTTCAGCCAATTCTCCAAGTCCTGATCCAAGGATTAGACCGAACTCAGGCGCTAGTATTCCCTTTTCTTTCAGGAAAGCAGCTGTTTCCTTGATCTTATCTAAAAATGTCATTGTGTGTCTCCTTTATTATTTTTTAGCATTTGATCGATTTTGTCAAAGGTTTTTGCATTGCGAATGGTGATGTTGCGATAGAAAGGCATCTTGAGCAGGTGCTTATGATAGGCAGTTGCATAGTAGGATTCCTCAGAGAATTTCCCCCAGAAAATCCCAAGTCTTCCAAAATGAACGATTTCATCTTTCAGTTCCAAACTTTCAACTTTCTCAATGACTTGAGCCACATCCAAACCCTCCGTGTAAAAGAGGACATCCTTTCGTGCCAAATCTTTGGTCCACCATTCAGGCAAATTTTCAAGTTCCGCTTCAAAGTCCTCTAGACTCAGCAAAGAAAAGCTCTGAATAAATGGATAATGGACTTCAAAGAAAGCCTCTAACTTTTCAACCAATTGGGCTTTGGCATCTGTCGAAGTAAAGAAAATATTGCCACTGTTGATGTAGGTTTCAACCTTTCCCAGTCCCAACTCTGTCAGTTCTTGACGAAGCTCCGCCATGACAACCTTATTCTTCCCACCGACATTAATGCCCCTTACCAGTAAAGCATAGCGCGTCATCTTATACCAATTTATCTAAGAAACTTTCCCCAATCATGGCAGTTTCAACACCAAAGTTATCCGCAACCGTCGCTGAGATATCTGCAAAATGTCCAACCGGAATGACACCATTTCCCTTAAAGCTAGGGCTGTAAGCTAAAAGTGGAATATATTCACGAGTATGGTCTGTTCCAGCATAGGTTGGGTCATTTCCATGGTCTGCAGTAATCAAGAGAAGGTCGTTCTCTCTCATGGCTGCGATAATTTCAGGCAATCGTTCATCGAACTCATGCAAGCAATCACGGTAACCATGAGCATTGCGGCGGTGTCCATAAAGGGCATCAAAGTCAACCAAGTTTGTGAAGGAGAATCCTTTTTCAAACTCAGCAAGTCCCATGGTCTTCAAAAGTGTATCAATTCCGTGGCTGTTTGACTTGTTGTGGCCCATGTCATGGTTGATACCCGCACCGTTAAAGATATCGTTGATTTTACCAACAGCGTACGTATCGATGCCAGCTTCGTTCAATTTATCCAAAACAGTCGGTGCAAATGGGGAAACGGCTAAGTCACGACGGTTTGCCGTACGAGTGAAGTTACCTGGTTCACCAACATATGGACGGGCAATGATACGACCTAAAAGGGCAGGACGCTCAAGGGTAATTGAACGAGCGTATTCACAGATACGGTACAATTCATCCAAAGGAATAATGTCTTCGTGGGCAGCAATTTGCAAAACAGGGTCAGCTGAAGTATAGATAATCAACTCCCCAGTTTCCATCTGACGTGGTCCAAAATCGTCGATAACAGCTGTTCCTGAGTAAGGTTTGTTGGCTTCACGAATGACCTTGCGCCCTGAAAATTCTTCAATTTTTGTCAGGATTTCTTCTGGGAATCCGTTCCAGAAAGTATCGAAAGGTTCTGTAATGTTGAGTCCCATGATTTCCCAGTGTCCAGTCATGGTATCCTTACCAAGGGATACTTCTTCCAATTTTGTTGCATAACCTGTTGGGTTGCTTTCAGCTGGTACAGTCTTTAGAGGAGTTTCACGTGGAATATTTCCCAGACCGATTTTAGCCATGTTTGGCACATTCAAACCAACTGTTTTTGAAATGTGTCCCAGTGTGTCAGAAGCTCCGTCTGGAACCCCTGCATTGACAAAGTTATTGGCATCTGGCGCAGCACCGATTCCCACAGAATCCAGTACCACCAAGTGAATTCGATTAAATTTTGACATAGTCTGTCTCCTTATTATGTTGATTAGTTTGTTTTTGTTGAAGTTAAAATCTGAACCCCGTCTCGTCCAGCAACAATGACCTTATCCACCATTTGGTTGAACAAGCCATGCTCTACGACACCAACGACATGGTCCAATTCTTGCCCGAAAGCAATTGGATCTTCAATGACATCCAAGGCCAGGTCAATGATAAAGTTCTGCATATCGGTCACAAAACGTTGACCGTCTTTTTCACGGAAACTTGGTTTGTAGCCAGCTCGCTTAAACCGACGAAAGACCTGTTCTGCACCATACTGAACCACTTCTACTGGCAATTTAAAAGCACCTAGTTTCTCTACCAGTTTGCTTTCATCCACCACCCAAATATATTCTTTCGATGGTGTCGCTACAACCTTCTCCATGAGAAGGGCACCACCACCGCCTTTGATTCCGTTAAACTGGCTATCTACTTCATCCGCCCCGTCAACCGTCACATCAACAAAATCCACTTGATCAATCGACTTGAGCGGGATGTTAAGACCTTCAGCCTGTTTACTGGTCACACTGGAAGTCGTTACAGCAGTAATCTGCAAACCTTCTTCCTTAATCCGACGACCGATTTCTTCTACGAAATAGTAGGCAGTTGATCCAGTACCGAGTCCAACTACCATGCCATCCTTGACAAACTCAGCAGCCTTGATACCTGCCATCTTTTTCAGATTCTCCACTTAAACACCTCCATTAAAGAGCTACTTTTATTATAACATGTATCCGTTTTTATTTCATGAATACACTTGAAAAACCCGAACATTTTTATTTCGGGTTTTGGTGTCCTATTTAACCATATCAGGATCGTAATCATAGAATCCTGTGTCGAGGAAACGGTTTTTAGGGTGAAGTTTACGAACTTCTTCATCCAGCAAAAAGCCTTGATCATGGCTGAAATTCCCTTCTTGGATCAAGTCACGCGCTTGGATAAAGAGTTTTGCAATCTCAACAAAGTTTTGACCTGGGGTGTAAAGTCCTTCAAGTTTCCAATGAGTAAAACCATGCTCCACCAACTCTGTCAATTTAGTCATCAAATCAAGGTCATTGTTGGCAAAGATGTGGGTACCATGATTATCTTCAAAGATAGAGTAATGGCTCTCTGGATCACTTGGTTCAGCCAAGAAGAGGTCACGTTTACGCGTTTTTTCATCATCGATATGCGTAAAGTTATAGTAGTTTTGCAAGAGCGGACGCTTAGAATGGTGAATGACACTAGCTCCGTAAACCAACACTTCAGCAGGAATTTCCAAAATCTCAGGCATCTTGAAGAGCTCAGCAGATGGAATTTCACGCGCCAAAACAGCCTCAGAGGCGCCTGCCTTTTGCCCCCAGAAGTTAATCTGACGACTACTTGTCACCATGGTTGAAGCATCGTATATGGTCTTGAAGGAATAGCCATCACGATTGACTACATAAAAGACACCTGCATCTCCAACAGTAATATAGTCTGTCTTGATTTCTTCCAAGAAGTCTAGGAAAGGCTTGATACGGTCCATCATATCTTGGTGCATGAGGGCATTAACCGCAACAATCAATTCTTTGCCTGCTTCATGAACCAACTTAGCAATCTCACGCAATTGGTCATAACTAAAGGTTGTTGGCAGACGAAGGCCAAAATCTTTCTCACCGACATAGATACGGTCTACGCCAGCTTCGAGTAGTTGTTCAACTTGTTCAATACTTTCAGCAGTTGCTGTAATGATAATCTTTTCCATAAGAAAAATTATACCACATTTCTCAAAAATCAGCTATGGTTACTGAGAGTTTCACAAAAAGTTAAACTTGTTTCTATCTTTCCCAATCAAAAAGTGAACGGTAACCAGTACCGTCCACTCTCTTTACTATGTATGTGTTTCTTCAACTAGATGGCCATCATTCATAACATAAATACGGTCAACCTTATCAAGAAGGCGAGTATCATGCGTAATCATAACAACTCCTCTACCTTGTTCATGGGCAATAGCGGCCAACATCTCCGTTACTTGGTAGGCACGCTGGGTGTCTAGACTGGCTGTCGGCTCATCTGCAAGCACGATGCTCGGATTGTTATAGAGCGCTCTAGCAATCGCGGCACGTTGACGTTCACCACCAGATAGAGCCTTGGGATACTGATCTTGTACCTTTTCTAAATCCAACAAGTCAAACAGCTCTTTTCGGTCACTTTTACTATTTTTTCCCTTATCTAGTCTGTCAATCAAATCCAGCTGTTCCTTGACCGTTAGAAATGGAATTAAGTTTGAAGCCTGAAGAATGAAGCCAAACTCTCTAAAACGGAGGTCTGTTTTTTCCTTCTCCGTCAAACTGCCTGTTTCCTTCCCCTTTACTAGAATCTTTCCACTTGATGCTTCCTGAAGTTGTCCTAGAGTTGTTAGAAAGGTCGTCTTTCCAGAACCTGAAGGCCCAACGATAGCTACGAACTCTCCCGCATTTAGCTGAAAATTCGTCTCATGCAGGGCAACGACTTTCATCTTTCCTTCCCCGTAGGTTTTTGTCACTTGAGTCATTTCAATCAATGCTGTCATACTATTCTCCTTATCATTCTGCAATCGCAGTAATCGGGTCCACCTTTAGCAAGCGTGGAAGTGAAATGACACCACCTAGAAGGGCCATCAAGGAAATTACCAAACTTAGGACAGAGTAGGCTATCCAACTTGGATAGAAAAAGAAGGTCGCTGGTAAGACTAAAATCACTCCTCCAATTGCCAGCAAGGCTAAAGCAATCCCCATACCAGCTAGGAGGAAGATTTGACAGAAAAGGGACCATACAATGGTTTTGATCTGTATTCCTTGAGCTCGCATTATTCCATAAAGTCCTAGTTTTTGGATGGTAATGATATAAACAAAAATACCCACAATCAAGCCTGTGATAACAATCATAGCAAGAATCATTCCTGAAAATACATTAACCTGAGGAGTGTAACCAGGAATTTTCGATATCATTTTTGGAATGGAAATCTGTTTCAGTCCATCGCCGACCACTTCTATGCCATTTTTCAATACCAAGGCAGAGATGGAACGATTAGCTTTCAAGGTTCCTTGTAAGGTCCAATAAGTTGTCAGACCCGTAAAGACAACCGGCTCGGTGAAAAATTTATTTCCTTGAGTCAGGCCTACAATCTTGTAACTTGCCTCGCTTCCATTGAGCTGAATGGCATCACCTAGCTTCATTCCATAGTTCTCAAAAGACTGATCCACGATAACCTCATCATCACCTTCAGGGTAACGACCCTCCGTCAAACTAGGAGAGATAAAAGAGTCCCAGTTTTGAGCAAAAATGGAAACGTTGACCTTTTCACTATCATCGACTAGATTGGTCACAGCGAACATATAGCCCAATGGAGCGGCCTCTTCAGAACTCTTATCCTTGTAGTCCTTTTCAGGAATAAAGGATGCCGTCAAATTATCATTTGCGTAGTCGGATAAAACGACACCCGTTGCTTGCCAATTATCAATAGCTGCTCGGTTGTTCCGCACAAGACCAAGAGCCAGACTGGTCATAAAAAAGACCATAAAAGCGATAAGAAAAATGGTAGTTAGAATCAAACTATATCGAAGTTTGTTTCGTAATATTTCTTTGATAGCAAGATACATGCTTATCTCCTTTTACTTTCCCCAGAGGTAGCAAAAAGCCACCCAGTCCAATAGACAGAATCTCTGTCCTTCCATCCATTCAAAACAACTCCTACCTATTCTTTTAAAATGAATCAAGGTAGCAACTTAACAAATCATCTTAGGAAAAAGCCTCAGCTTGCTATCAATTTATATAAGTTATCCTTTCCTTTCTCAGTATATTTATCATAGAGAAAGTCAGGTCATCTGTTTTAAGTGTAGCATCCATGTTATCACTTTCTCTAGTGGGTGTCAAGAAGAGTAACTTAGAAGATGATAAGAGACTTTAGTAGTTTTGTAACCATTCTGTAACAATTCTCTGCATAAAAAATGATAAAATAGTTAGGTACTGTTAAGGAGAGAATCATGCCCGCAAGAAAACTAGAAGCTTATGAGTTTGAACAAATTCCCGAATCGAAACAAACTCCGCTTTATCAAGATTATACACCAGAAGCCCCAGTCGGCTCTAACCTAAAAGAGATTTTATTTTTTGTAAATATTGCTTGTTTTTGTATTTTTATGGTGCTTTTTAGCTTTATCTTTTTAGCCTTAAAATTGAATACAGCTTTATCATTTATTGCTGCTATGGGAACAAGCTTCGCACTTTTACAACTTCAACGAAAGATGATGAAACGAAAATTTTCAAAATAAAGGTTGGTACTACTACCAGCCTTTTTTCTAGTTATCAAAAAAGACAGTTATATAACTGTCTTTTTTATTTATTCTTACGTTTTGAAGGAGATTGAATAGCGATCTTAACTTCAAAAATTGTTCCTCTTGGTTTGTTATCTTTTACACTAATCGTTCCTCGTAAGGCATCTACGATCTGCTTAGCCAAAGATAGTCCCAGACCGAAACCGCCTTTCTGTCGGGTTCTCGCCTTGTCTACACGGTAAAATCGGTCAAAGATTTTCTTCTTGTCAGCAGCTGAGATTCCAATTCCGTTATCCGTTACTGTAAGATAGAGGTGGCGATCTGTAGCATAAACCACAAACTCAATTTTCCCATCTTCTTCGGTATACTTGATGGCATTGTCAAATAAGATGGTCATGAGCTGTTTTAGGAGCAACTGATCAGTCATGAAGGGACGATAAATCCGATTTTCATAGTCAAAAACACGATCATTTTCAGAAGCAATCAACTCATAGTTAGCAAAGGTCGTCTTAAAGAACTGTGGTGATACTTCTGCTATTTCTGGTTTGATTCCATCATCGCGACGTGCAAGGTTGAGAAGATTAGTTGTAAGGAAACGCATGTTCCGAACTTCTTCAAGACTAGAAGCGATACTTTCGCTAGACTCCATAATCGTTGCTTCTGGTTTTCGAAAGAGAGTCTCTAAACGATTTTGTAAAACAGCCAAAGGCGTTCTCAATTCGTGACTCGCATTTTCAACAAAGGACTTCTGCTTTTGCATACTTTCCAGTAAGGGTTTGACACTGACACGTGCCAAGTAAACACTGGCAATTAAAGACAGGAGCCAGAAACTAGCCATGACTACAACAATTAAATGCTCGTGGTTTTGGCTGATTTGCTCGAGCTGGCTAGTATTGATTAAAACCGCCGCATACTTGACGTTACTTGAGACAGAGGAAGAGTTGGTTTCCATCAAAATCATCCGATAGGTTTCTTCCTGACCGTAGCTATTGACAACTTGGATTTGGCGAATATGATTCAATTCTTTCTTGTCCAGTTTGATCTTGTCCAAGCCTAAAAAGCGATTGCCCAGTAAGAGTTGGTTAAAATCCTTGTCAAAGAGCAAGACTTCCGTATTGGAGCTGACATTGGGCTTGATTTCAGCCTTGTTGGCATCCGCTGTTGCTGGTTGAATATCCTTGACCTCTTCAGTTGCCCGATTCAGGGCTAACTGGATAACAGCTTGGGGACTGCTACTAAGTGCTTGGAGTTTTTCATCTACAGAAGTGTAGAGACTCGAGTGCATGACCTGGAGGATAATCAAGGTCATAGCAGAGAAGATTAGGGTGAACACTCCAAAGTTTCGAATGAAATAGCTGAAATCATCCGCATACCATGTTTTTTTTAGTTTATTGAACATCTTTTAAAATATACCCGACACTACGCAAGGTTTGAAGATTCTCAGCAAAAGCTGTTCCCTTCAATTTCTTACGAACTTTTGAGACATAGACTTCTACAACGGAAATAGTCGTATCGCTATCAAATCCCCATAGACGGTCAAAAATTTGTGTCTTAGGAAGAATAACATTTTGATTTTGAAGGAAATAAACCAATAACTCAAACTCTTTTCCGAGTAGTTCCACAGGAGTATCTTCCACTTTCACTTCATTCGTTGAAAGGTTGACGACAATATCTCCATAGGTCAAGGTGTTTTCGTTAAACTTACCTGAACGTTTGAGAAGGGCTTGAATCCGCATTTTGAGTTCTTCTAGGTAGAAAGGTTTGGTGAGATAGTCATCCGCTCCCAACTCAAAACCATGTCCCTTATCATCCAAACTTTCCTTAGCAGTCATGATAAGGACTGGTGTCGTAATTCCTTTTTCGCGCAACTCTTTCAAGACTTGGAAGCCATTTTTTTCAGGCAACATCAGGTCAAGCAAAATCAAGTCATAAACGCCACTTTCTGCTTCGTAGAGACCTTCCTCTCCATCAAAAACCTGCATGACATCTGCAAAATCATCTAAAAAGTCAAATACTGAGTTTGACAGACCTAGGTCATCTTCTACTAATAAGATTTTTATCATCAGAAACTCCTCCTTGTTATGATTATTATACCAAAATTGCCTTAAAAAAAACTCAACTCTCTCTCGTTTTCAGATAGAAAGTTGAGTTTTTGTTTACATTTTGAACGAATTAAGCTTTAGCATATTGGACTACAACAGCTTCTTCTGCTGCTTTCTCTCGCTTAATCAAGTCGACACGCGCTGCGATTTCCTTAATTCCCATACGGATGTTACGGCTAAGCGCAAGGTCAGAGAGTTGTGGCTCAAAGAATTCCTTGTACTCTGCCAAGCGTTGCTCTGTCTTAAATACATGAGCAGGAAGGATAACAAAGCTATCAAAGCTCATATCCCCACCGAGTGCTGCCTTGATCCAAGCCCAGTTTTCTCGCGCCCATACCCAAACAGTTTCTTGAGTTGTTTGATGATCTAGGAACTGGTAATACCAAGCAGACAAGTCTTGTGGTTTCACAACAAACTTATCCTTCCATGAACTAATCAAGGTTTGGATATTGTCAGCATCTGTACTGTAGGCTAGAGCTCCTGCCAACTGACGTTTGAAGACAGCATCTGTGGCATGAGTGTAGAGGTCAAGATAAGTTGCGACCAAGTCCTTGGTCTCATGGTGTTTCATTTCATTGATGAGAACTTGTGCACGGATGGCTGCTGGAAGTCCTGCAAGATTTCCCTTGTGAGCTACAAAGATTTGGCTAGCGACTTGACTAGCTTCTGCATCATTTGAGCGAATCATCATAGAAACGGTCAACTGACGAACCAATTCATCCTCATCTGATTCCCCGTCTTTGGCTTCAAAGCCAAGACGGTCATAATTGTGACGAGCCAATTTAGCAACGAGTGTATTAAAGGCTTTCTCAGTCTCTGTTCCTTCATCGATAAAGCGCTCAAGGGCAGAAATCACTTGAGAAACAGCTGAAACCACAAGGTAAGACTCTTCCTTAGCAAGTTTATCAAGGACTGGGAGCAAGTCTGCATAAGAAATGTGCCCTGCTTCAGCCAACAAACGACGTTCTTGAACGATTTGAAGTTTGCTTGTGTTATCAAGTGTCTCTAGCTCAGCAAGAACGGCATCTAACAAGTCTCCTTGATAGTCTGTAATGTAGTGGGCTGTATTTTCAGTGTTGAGACGAAGAGCTCCTTCATTTTCATCAAGAAGAGCGGCATAGCCAGGGATTTCGATACTTTCAGTTTCAAGTGTGTCTGGCAAACCTTTCCAGTTGCTGTTGAGTGGCACTACCCAGAGGCGGTTCTTGTCTTCGTGCTCACCGATAAAGAATTGTTTTTGTGAAATCTTCAAGACATCATTTTCAACTTTGACAGTGAGAACTGGATAGCCAGGCTGTTCCAACCAAGAATCCATAAAGGCTGCGACATCACGTCCTGATGCCTGACCAAGGGCATTCCAAAGGTCACGACCGATGGTGTTGCTGTACTGGTGCTTTTCAAAGTAAGCATGCAAGCCTTTAGCAAAATCCGCATCACCGAGCCAGCGACGAAGCATGTGCATGAGACGGCTTCCTTTGGCATAGACGATAGCGCCATCAAAGAGCGTATTAATTTCATCTGGGTGTTTGACTTCGACGTGAACAGACTGCACGCCATCCGTCGCATCGCGTTTAAGCGCAGCTGGAACCCCACCTGTTTGGAAATCTTCAAAGATATTCCAAGTTGGCTCGATGGCATCCACACAGACGTATTCCATCATGTTAGCGAAGCTTTCATTGAGCCAGAGGTCATCCCACCATTTCATAGTCACGAGGTTTCCAAACCATTGGTGGGCAAGCTCGTGAGCGATAACAAGGGCAACTTGTTGACGGCTGGCAAAGGTTGAGTTCTCATCCACAACCAAGTAAACCTCACGATAGGTTACCAGACCCCAGTTTTCCATAGCACCTGCTGAGAAGTCAGGAAGGGCGATGTGGAGAGATTGAGGAATTGGGTACTTAACTCCGTAGTAATCTTCATAAAACTCGATTGAGCGAACAGCGATGTCTAGTGAGAAGTCAAGGTTAGCTAGGGGGTGTGCCTTCGTTGAGTAGACACCTACGAGGGTACCGTTTTTAGTTTTAGCTGTTACCCCCTGTAAATCACCAGCAACAAAGGCTAACAAGTAAGAAGACATCCGAGGTGTTGTCTCAAACTTCCAGATACCCGTTTCCTTGCGGTTTTCAACATCGATTTCTGGCATGTTCGACAAGGCCACTTCACCTTCTGCTTGATCAAAACGAAGAGAGAGGTCAAAGGTTGCTTTGGCTTCAGGCTCGTCCACACACGGGAAAGCTTCACGCGCAAAATGGCTTTCAAACTGCGTAGACAAGACTTCCTTCTTGACACCATCCACTGTGTAGTATGAAGGGTAAATCCCTGTCATGTTATCTGTGATTTTTCCTGAGAAAGCGATGACCAATTCCACTTGACCAGCCTCAGCCAATTCGATATGAAGGGCTTCATTTTCATGGTCAACTGTAAATGGACGAGCTTGACCTCCAGCTTCTACAGAAGCAATTTCCAAGTCTTTTTGGTGCAGGGAAATACGGTCACTCTGTGCTTGACCAGTAATGGTCACCTTCCCAGAAAAGGTCTTGGTCTCACGACTCAAGTCTAAAAATAAATCATAATGTTCAGGAACAAATTGCGTAATAAAATGTTCAACTGCTTGCATAGTTTTCTCCTATTCTAAGTTTAAGAGCTGTTGCTCTTCTTCAAACAAACTTATTATATCATGTTTTGCTTGAGAAAAAAGGATTGGACGGCAATTTCCAAAACTTTCTTCCTTCTATCTGTCTACAGAGGGTAGACCTTGCGAAATTCTTCCAAAACAACCTTACTGTCAGGTGTAAAAGTCAGTCCAGCCTCCCTCATCCACTCGGTGAAAAAGTCCTCATGAACCTGGCGCCAATAGGCTAGGGATTTATCACCTTCCCCTTCCTTAAAAGCATGTTCAGCAGAAACTTGATTGAAAGGCTGAACGGAAACCTTGGTAATTTCGACAATGCAGACAGCCTGATCTTGACTGTCTAAAATGACATCGAAGGTACCTTCTCGCGGAAGAGGTTCGTCTTCTATTGCATAGAGGTCATAGGCTGAGGCGGTTGCTGTCTTTTCGCCTCTTAGTACCAAATCTGCCAAGGTATCGGCTTCCACTCCAAAAGCCCAGGCATCTATCTCATCTCCAATCGAGGGGTTGATTTGCTTGTATGCATTCCACATTTCTTGCGGTGTCATGAGTGCTCCTTTGTAATTTTTTACTTACTTCTTTTATACGTTTGATATGGTCTGGATGATCAATCTCTAAATTAAAAATCTCTGGAATAGAACTGTAGTGGATAATGCATTTGATACCCATCTGACTCATTTTTTGTATGAAAGAATCATTCAGATAGCCTGCTACAGCAAAGTCAATCTTTTTTATCATTGCTTTATCCTGCATCTGTCTTAGCATATCTAACATTATTGGACTTTCCATATCATGCCATTGACTGTTTCTCACAGTCGCAAAAACAAAAGAAGTCAAATCATTCATTCCAACTACAATCTTTGAAATACCAGTTTCCAGTATCCTGTCCAAGTCAAAATAAGCTGACGGCAATTCAATCATTGTGCCGACTTTTCCAGTAAAACCATGCTCACGCAATACTCTAATAGCTTGTTTTAATTGGTCGGCATCATTGACAAAAGGAAAAATAACAGACAGATTGGGATTTGTTTGATAAACTTCTGTAACGACATGTGCCTCAGCCTGAAATTCATCCGGACACGCCAGTAAACGCCTAGTCCCTCTATAACCAAACAAAGGATGGCGTTCATCAAAATACTCTTTAGTCCCCTTTAGACAATTAGCTTCTGTATTTGTTAATTCTGAAAAACGATACCAGACCTCTTCATCTGAGTACAGGGAACAGATAGTGTCTAGATAATCTTTTACAAATTGCTGACAACTTGGTAACAGGATGTTTTGATTGAGCTCTCTCAGTAAGTATTCCCCACGAATCATACCAACATGATGCAATAGTTGTGGGTAAACTTTTTCAGCGATTTTCTCGCCACTAAGGGCAAGTTGGTTTTTCATAGCCATTCACCTCTTTCCATCCTTCAAATTTAGCCACACTTCCTCATCCCTTAAAAGGGAAAAGGCTAACAATACCTTGCTCCTTGATAAAGCTTTGTAATCTTTCGATTTGTTCTTCTATTTTAGACTGGATATCCGCCTCGTCCAGAGTTGATTCCGCACTAAACAACTGGAGTTTTAACAAGTCTGCTAAGTAAAGTAAGCGCCATTCAATTTCAGATGTAAAGGTCGAAGCTTGCTCGATTTTTGCAAGCTTTTGTTCCAAAGTATCACCATTCAAAAATCTCTGATGTACTCTCCTTCTTATTTTTCTAGTTGATTCCTCCCCAGAATCTAGTGGACTTAAAAGGAGATTTTGATAGATGGATACCTGATTTTCCGTCTGCTTTTCCATATAGGCCAACAAGACTATTGAACTCTCAACAAAGGTCCAACTATTATAATCTCCTTCAAAGGGAATTTGTAGCAAAATATCTAACAACTTTTTAGCTAGTTCTTTTTGACCATCTAGATAGAGTAAATAAGCAAGGTGATTAAGAGACTCAAGATAGGAACAGTTGGTCTTCATGTGCTTTTTTAAAATCTTTTCTACATAGGGTTTTAAATCTGGATGATTTTCCACTAGCTCAAATACTTCTAACAGCTTCATCTTAACTCCTTTGTGTCTTTTCCCTAGTCAAATATCTAGTAGTTAAAGCTTTTCTAATCAGCTAATCTAACTCTGCTCGACTAAACAAGTCTATCATAGACTCAGAATCGTCGCAAAACTTCTTAAAAACTAAAGCAAATGTTGCTAAGGCATCAATATTGGAAGAATAGGCACAAAACATACTTCCTTCTGGATCAAAGTCAATAGATTCGCTTAATTCAGGCATTTTTTCCTCTAAAAATATCAAAGCAAGAGATGCCCAATCGTATCCATTTCCTTCGAATCCCTCATCTTCCCGAGTGTCGAATACTTCCTGTCTGTATTCTCCATCAGGATAATAAATGAGCGACCCTCGAACACTTTGTGTCTCTTCATCATGGACTAAAAATTTAAAAGGTGAAATTTTTTTATTTACCATTTTGTAATCTATCATTTCTTGACTCCTTACTGTATTCGCTTATGTTTAATAGAACTATGCAAATCCAGCTTAGTTACTAGGCAAAGGGAATAAAAGTATCATGTTGATTATAATAAATTAAGGCATCGACCAAGTATTCAGGGCTTGCGTCTGGCTTTTCATCCAATGCACTAGAAGGACATCTATCAGATGCTCACCATAATATACCAGATTAAGATTTCTCTCTACTACTTCCACAGGGTAGACATCTTTATCATCAACTACAACTGGATAATCCGACACCAAAATAAAGGCTATCGAGAGCCAAATTCCCTTCATCATTGCCATAGAGGCAAAAGTCATCTTGAGTACATTGTTCTAACTTAACTTGCTCTAAAATATCTGCTAGTGAAAAGAATTGGTGTTTACGCATGATTGCTCCTTTTATTTCTACTCACCTTCCACAAAACTAGTCAGAAAAGCCTCAAATGAAAGCCATTGACCAAAAATCTCAGCTCTTTCTTCTAAAACATAGTAGTAAACCTTGCCATAATCTTCTTCCCTTAGAGACAGAGCATAGTTTCCAGACCCAGGATCATAGGCAAAATGAAGGAGGTCTTTAGCCTGAAATCCAGCAGGAACAACCTCATCGTCAAACCAGTTGAGGGCCTTCTCCATCTCCTCTAATGAATAAAAAGCATTGAAAGGAAAGAGATGTTTGTCATCATGAACACCAGACACACAAGATTGACCACCATTGTACTTGAGATAAAAGTTTAACATGGCTTCCGGCAATTTCTTTCCAAGCTTCTCCTCAAATTGTAAAAGTTCTTCTCTTGTAATTGGCTCATTCGCATCTGTTGCTCTCAGCATAATTATCCCTCCGGTTTTTACAATCTTTCTTCTAAGACCTTGTCAATAAAGTCATAGACAGTTGCAGCAACTTTTTGCATTTCTAAAGAGTCCAAAGCACCCAAATCATTTTCATAAATGCAATCATCAGCATTTTTCTTGATAAAGTAGGCCAAATCTCCCTCTTGACCAATCATAAAGAAGTCTGGTTCATCTACTTCTATCTGATAGGTCTCATTACGCTCTAAGAGATCCTCCTTAGCATATAAACAGATACCTGAGTCACCAATCTCATAAGGATCCACTTCGTCCCATTCCAATAAAAACTGATGGTAGAAACTTGGAAACTCAAATCCAAATATATCTTGTTCCATCTTTAACCTCCAATAGTGAACAATGCAAATTGTACCAAAGCATCACTTCAAACTCCAGCCACCATCCACTGTCAGGATTTGTCCTTGCATGGCGCTTGCTTTTCCACTTACTAAGAAAAGGCTAAGTTCTGCTATTTCCTCTGGCTCAATCCAGCGCTTGATTGGCGTTTCACTAGCCACCCAGTCAGCCAACCCACCTGGCTCAAAGTCCGCAGCAGTCATTCCAGTCTTGACAGCGCCAGGTGCGATGCCAAATACCTGAATCCCAGCTTCAGCATAGTCTAGAGCCAACTGCTTGGTGAAGCCAGCCAAGGCATGTTTGGAAGAAGTATAAGCGTGTCCACCTCCGCCAGCCAGACTCGAAGCAATCGAACACATATTGATGATGATCCCTTTTTTACTTTCCAGCATTTGTGTCAAATAATGTCGAGTTAGCTCAACAGGAATTATGTAGTTGATTTCAAAAATCTCTTGAATTTCCTGAGCTGTTTGCTCCAAAAGTGGTTTGTAATCATCCAATACACCGGCCGTATTACACAAAACATCCACCTGAGGGCACCAGTCAAAAATCGGCTCCAAGTCCAAAGTCAAATCTCTCTGTAAAAAGTGGAAATCACCCTGTAAAAGTGGATTTTCGCCTTGGTCAACTCCATAAACTTGATAGCCATTCTCTAAAAAGAGTCGAGCTTGAGCCAGACCAATCCCTGAACTCACTCCCGTAATCAATACACGTCTAGTCATGCACTTCTACCCAATCCGTCGCCAAAACATCACAAGGTGTCGGACTCCACATGGAAAAACCTTCCCCTTCTCCAGACACGTTGATTAGGAAATAAGGCGTCACTTCAAGTGCAACTCCATTCTGCTCGATGGTGTCAAAAAGTTGCACATAGTTTTCAGCCCCTCCCCAACCAGTTCGTACATATTTTTTCTTAGCCTTTAACCCAGGCAGGATTTCTTCAAATGTCATGATGCTCTCCTTTGTTGTCTACTTTTTTTATTATAACAAAAAATCGACAACCAATCTATCATGGTTCCCGATTTTGTTCTTCCCTAGTCTTTCCCACCAAGTTTGCTATTAATAGTCATCATGATACTGGCAATTTTCTCTCCCCAGTATGGATCAGAAGCATAGCGTACATTCATTCCAGTTGCTTTGTTTCCAAGGTGGTCTCTGCCATAGTCAATGTAATTTTCACGAATCCACTTAGCCGCACCGAGAATCCCCTTATCCACATCATCAAATTTTTTGGCCGAGGTATATGGGCTCGAATCATAAGCTGCAATTCCAAAGAAGTTATTCTTATCCTTGGCAATCTGGCTCCGTCCCCAAGCACTCTCAAGTGCACTATGGGCCATTAAGTAAAGAGCATTTACACCATAGCGTTCCTCAGCTTCCTTAAAAATAGCACCCTTACCCGCGAGGCGACTATCCCGAATATTCATCAAAGAATAAACTTTATCCAATTCAGCTACGCTGTAATTACTTGGTTTAGTCAAATTTCTAAAGAGGAAGGGGTTTTCAATGGTAAAGCCATCAAAATGAATTCCATCAGTTGAATAATATTTCTTACCAATAGTCATAGCTGAGCTATGTGGCGCAACACGGAGACTTACATAAGGTGATAACTCATGGTAAAAATACTTGCCATCACTTGTATAATGAGGGACAAATTCACTATCTTTATCAATAGCTACTAAATCACTTTTATTCATGAAGCCGGATAAACCAGAAATATTGACTGGTATTTGACTATCTTTTTTAGATTGTGCATCTCCAAGTGAGACGATAGTTCCCTGTGATACATAACTCAATCTTTCACCAGAAGCACTATAAACATAAGCAGTAATCGGTTTTACTTTGTAATATTTTGCCTCTGAGATCCACTTCCCATTATTCTGGAAGGAATACTCTTTACCTTTGATCGTAAAAGTACCTGTTACATATCGACCATCATCTTTTAGATAGTACCAAGCATCGTAATCTTTGTCAAAAATCCATTCATTTTTGGCCATATAGCCACCAGATTTAAGGTAGTATGATCCAATCCATTCACGGGAAGCGTAGGCCCCACCTGATTTCAAGTAGAACCAGCTATTGTAGGATTTATCAAAAATCCACTCTTTTTCCGCCATTGCGCCACTATCTTTCAGATAATAGTCACTTTTCCACTGACTACTTGCCATCACACCATCTCTATTGAAATAGTACCATGTTCCTTTGATTTTTTCCCATTTATTGCGGGAAATCTTGCCTGAAGCTGTGGCATAGTACCACTTGTCAGATATTTTCACCCAATCATTTTCTGCCATGGCACCACTACCTTGGAAGAGATAGTCATTATAGATGGTGCGACTAAGCATGACACCATCTTTATCAAAGTAATACCAGACGCCCTCAATCTTTTCCCATTTGTCGCGAGAAATCTTGCCCGAAGCTGTGGCATAGTACCACTTGTCAGATATTTTCACCCAATCGTTTTCTGCCATGGCACCACTACCTTGGAAGAGATAGTCATTATAGATGGTGCGACTAAGCATGATTCCATTTTTATCAAAATAGTACCAGCTGCCTTCAATCTTTTCCCACTTATTGCGAGAAATCTTGCCTGAAGCTGTGGCATAGTACCACTTGTCAGATATTTTCACCCAAGCGTTTTCTGCCATTGCGCCATTACCTTGGATAAGGTAACCATCAATTATAGTATTACTGAGCATAATACCGTTTTTGTCAAAGTAATACCAAGTGCCACTAATTTTTTTCCAGTTTACGACAGGCCGGTTATTTTCATAAAAACGCCAGTTTCCTTGCTCTTTTCTCCAACCTTCCTTGATAACGTCCTCGTTTTTTTCCTTTTTAGAAGAGTCATCTTTAGAAGAATTTTCCTCTTTTACAACCGGCTCTTTCTTGGGCTCCACTTGGGGAACTTCCTTTTTCGGAGTAGCTTCTTCTTTTTTCTCGACTACATCTGTGGTTTGAGTTTTTTTCGTAACTTGAGATTCTTCAGCATATACAGATGTCTTTGCAAATCCTGCCATAGAAAGAACGACAGTACTTGCAAGTAGTATCTTCTTCATTTTATTCTCCTCAGTAGAAAACTATCTACACTATTACTATTTTATAAACCCTATTGTAACATAGTTAACAGACGGAAATATTACAAATTGATGAAGATTCTATTTCTTGTTGACGATAAGGAAGACCTAGCTTATCTCAGACTGGCTTTGACTTCCTGACGGAGATCTTCCAAACTGCTAATGCCGTATTTGTCCATGACTTTTGGCAGATGTTCGATGATATCAGGACAGGCATATGGATTGGTAAAGTTAGCTGTTCCAACACCGATGGCAGAGGCACCAGCCAGATACATTTCTAAAGCTGCTTCAGCCGAATCTACTCCTCCCATTCCAATGATGGGAAGGTCTGTTGTTTGGGCGACTTGGCGGATGAGTTTGAGGGCTACTGGAAAGACTGCTGGGCCTGACATCCCACCCGTTCCATTGGCTAGAATTGGTTTTCTGGTTTTGAGGTCAAAGCGCATACCGACAAGGGTATTGATCATGGTTAAGCCACTTGCTCCTGCATCTTCTGCGGCTTTGGCAATGGTGACAACATCCGTCACACTAGGAGTTAACTTGACATAGACTGGCACATCAGAGGCTTCCACAGCCGCTTTTACCACTTCATAAGCTAGATCAGGGTCTTGCCCAATCAAAAGTCCATGATTGCCGTGATCCACATTCGGACAAGAGATATTGAGCTCGATAGCTTTTACATTAGTTGCCTTGGAAATTCCCTGAGAAACGGAAGCATACTCTTGTTTTGAAAAGCCTGCAACATTTGCGATGATAGGAAGCGTAGGATACTCTCTTTCCAGCCAAGGCAACTTTTCAGCTAAAACAGCTTCTAAACCCGGATTTTGCAAACCGATTGCATTGAGCATACCAGCAGGGGTCTCTGTAACCCTGGGAGTAGGATTGCCAAAACGGGGTTCAAGTGTCGTCGCCTTAATCATAATAGAGCCTAAAAGGTCTAAATCATAATACTTGGCATATTCTTGACCAAAACCAAAACAGCCTGATGCTGGTATGATAGGATTTTTCAAGTCCAAGCCTGGTAGAGAAACTTGTAAGCGATTTGTAGTCATGACTTTCTCCTTATAATACAACTGTTCCTGTGCGAAAAACAGGGCCATCTTCACAGACTCGTTGGCTGACGGTTTCACTATCTGGCACCTTTAGAACGCAGGCATAGCAAGCTCCCATCCCACAAGCCATACGAGATTCCAGAGATAGGTAGGCTCTTGGGTGGTCATAAAAGGTTTGATTGATATACTTCATCATTCCCGGAGCACCACATGAGTAAACGGCATCAAACCGATTTTCTAAATCATTGATGACGACGGACACATTTCCCTTAATACCATACGAACCATCATCTGTCGTTACAAAGACCTGACCATATTGGGCCAATTCGATTTCGAGAATAACAGCATCCTTAGTCGCAAAACCGAGGACTGTCACTACTTTCACCCCACGCGCATGCAATTCCTTGGCCACCTCAAGCAAGGGTGGAACACCAATCCCACCACCAACGAGGAGAACTTGGTTCTGGTCATCTAAATCAGATAAGTCAAAACCATTTCCCTGAGGCCCCATCACATCAAGAGTATCTCCCTGACTTAAGGTTGAAAAAATAGCTGTCCCAGCACCCTCAATCCGATAAATGAGATGACACTGCTTGTTTGCCTTGTCAATAGACGAAATTGAAATAGGACGACGCAAGAGATGGGCATCATCGGGCACACGCAGATGGAGAAATTGGCCTGCTCGCATGGCTTCAACCATTTCCCCTTCTAGGACTAATTCAAAGATTGCTGGCGCGATTTCCTCTTGTGCAACCACCTTCATGGTTTCCAAACGAATGGCACCCAAGCGCTTCTTACATGTGGGATTCATGACTTTTCCTCCTTAAATTTAAGGGGACCAGATAAAGAAAAGACCTTGCAATTGCAAGGCCTCAGTTAGGATAGAACAGAACTCATGCGCACACTTAAAAAGTCCCCACAGGAGAGCCCCTATCCCTTTTATCTGACACCTTGTGAGTCTCTCTGGACTCCCCTTAAAGGTTAAATTTGTATTAGTATACTCTTTCAAAGAAAAAAAGTCAAGTAGAAAACGAACATTCTACTTGACTTTACTGGATTATTTTTCACGAATGACTTCGACCTTGTAACCGTCAGGATCCTTTACAAAGTAATAGTTTGGTGGGGTTCCAGGTAGGCCTTTTGGCTCTGTAACTTCATAGCCTTTGTTGCTATGTTCTTGATGAAGTGCCTCAAGGTCAGGTGTGCTAAGGGCGATATGGGCAAAACCATCTCCTACCACGTAAGGGCCGTGATCATAGTTATAGGTCAACTCCAACTCGTAGTCATCACCCTCAAGTCCTAGATAGACAATGGTGAAGGCATAATCTGGAAAATCCTTACGACGTAATTCTTTAAATCCAAAAGCGTCTTGATAAAAGGCGATTGATTTTTCAAGGTTTTCTACTCGCAAGCAAGTGTGTAGCATTTTTGAAGCCATATATTCTCCTTTATTTTCAAAAAGACTGGGACAATCCTGTTCCAGTCTCATAGGTTATTATTTACCAAGTTTTGCTTTAGCTGCATCTGCAAGAGCTGTGAAAGCTACTGCATCGTTAACAGCCAAGTCAGCAAGCATTTTACGGTTAACTTCGATTTCAGCCAATTTCAAACCATGCATCAATTGTGAGTATGAAAGTCCGTTCAAACGAGCTGCCGCATTGATACGAGTGATCCACAATTTACGGAAGTCACGTTTTTTCTGACGACGGTCACGGTATGCATAGTAGTAAGAGTTCATTACTTGTTCTTTTGCAGTACGGAACAAGATGTGTTTAGCTCCATAGTAACCTTTTGCTAATTTAAGAATACGTTTACGACGTTTGCGTGATACAACGCCACCTTTAACACGTGCCATGTTTTATTTCCTCCAAATATTTCCTAGAATTGTTTACTTACTGTTAGGCTATTATTTCAAGCGAGTAAGCATTGCTTTGATACGTTTGAAATCTCCTGAATGCACCATAGATGCTTTACGAAGATGACGACGTTGTTTCTTAGTTTTTCCGTGGAAACGGTGAGAAGTGTAAGCACGGAAACGTTTAAGTCCACCAGAACCTGTACGTTTGAAACGTTTAGCTGATGCGCGGTGTGTTTTTTGTTTTGGCATGATTTTTTCTCCTTTATTTAACTTTCTGACAATTATTTTTTGTCAGTTGCTGGCGCCAACTGCATGAACATTTGGCGTCCATCCATCTTAGCTCGTTGTTCGATGATTGCAATATCTTGTGTTGCTTCAGCAAACTCGGCTAAAACTTTTGCACCAATCTCTTTATGGGTGATCATACGCCCTTTAAAGCGAATGGATACCTTAACTTTATTTCCTTTTTCAAGGAACTTGCGTGCATTGCGAAGTTTTGTGTCAAAGTCACCTTTGTCAATAGTTGGACTCAGACGAACTTCTTTCACAGTAACAACACTTTGTTTTTTACGTTGTTCTTTTTGCTTTTTCTGATACTCAAATTTGAACTTACCGTAGTCCATAATTTTAGCAACAGGCGGTTTTGCTTGAGGTTGGATCAATACTAAGTCAACATTTGCACTATCAGCCAATGCTTGCGCTTCGCTGAGTGGCTTGATGCCTAGCTGTTCTCCCTCAAGACCGATCAAGCGAACTTCACGTACACGAATTTCATCATTGATGAATAAGTCTTGCTTTGCTATGGTTTTCACCTCTTTTTTATTATTAGAGAAAAACAAGAGCGGGCTCGTAATGATACAAGCCCGCACGTTATGATAGCGTTTCTTAGAAACTTTTCATCCGTAGGGCCAGGCAACTTGATGTCACAAGGCGAGAAGCTCTCACTTCTGCTTTTCTCAACTTTTATATGATACCAAGTTTTCTATCCCTTGTCAAGATAAAAAGTCAATTTTTTAAAAACTTTGTCTATCTTATCGAACCGTTTCGATTTGCCAACTATTCCATCCCTTAAACCGTATAGCTCCGTTCTGGTCAGTTCGGTAAATCTTACTCTTAATGGTTTCTAGTCGCGTCAAGGTTTCCTGATGGGGGAGTTTCGCACGATTGTTCTTTCCAACTGAGATGAGTGTGATTTCTGAGTTGAGTTTTTCTAGGAAAGCTGGATTTGATGAGGTTTTAGAACCATGTTGACCGACTTTCAAGACATCCACCTCTAAGTCAGGATATTGCTTTAAAAGATCCTTCTCTCCCTTCTCTTTCAAATTTCCTGTGAAGAGAAAGTGCTTATCCAAAAGTTTTCCATACAAAACTAGGGAATCTTCAAGATTTCCATCTCCAATCTGCCTTGGAGATAGAACTTCTAACTGACTTCCAAAAATTGGCAAGTTCTCCCCTGCTATCACACTGCGCACCTTGGTTTGGCTTGCTTCTAGTTCTGCTACAAATTCTTTCTGTGTCAAACTTCCTTTTGATACTAAAATCTCCCCTACATGGAAAGCCTTGGTCACCTCCAGCAAATCTCCAACATGCTCCTTGTCTGTGTTGGTCAAAATCAAGTGGTCAATTTTGGCTACTCCACGACTTTTTAGATAGGGAATCACGGTTCGCTGGGCATTGCTGGTCGTCGCCTTTTCTTGCCATTTTTCGATTTTCTTATCAGACTCTGCCTTGCCTCCCACGTCTATGAGAATGGTTTTACCAGTTACATCCCGTAGGAAAATACTTTCCCCTTGCCCTACATCCAGCATGGTGATTTCATTTTCCAATGGATGCTTGGTCAGGAAAAAGAGCCCCACAATAAAGAGACTAAATCCTGCTACTCTTTTGATGTTTTTTCTCATGTCATAGACCAAGGCTAATGAAACTAAGAGAAGAATCAAAAGCCATGCATTGGGTTGACCAAAGACCAGAGGCCTGCTTGCCAGCTGCGATACCAAGCGAATAATGTCCTCCAACCACTCAAAGACAAAGTTAAACTGAGTGACTGGGTAAACAAAAGACAGGATGAATAAAATGGACAAAAGCGGTAAGAATACCACATCAAACAGAAAGGAAAAGACAAAGGTCAAAAGGATAGACCAAGGCTGAAATTCTGCAAAATAAAAGGATAGAATGGGCAATATTCCCAAAGAAATGACCAGACTTTCTCTGGCAACAGCCTTGAGCCCCTCCCCTTCTTTGCTAGTCATAGTCAAGATAAAAGCATAAGCGCAGGACAAGACCCCTCCTGCTGTCAGGAAAAAGTTGGGCATGATGATAAAGAGGACAAGCACCGTCAAGGCGAAGTTATCCAAACCCTTAACGCCATGTTGGGCCAGTAACTTTTGCAAGAGACTGCGAATAACCGATGCTGAAAATCCTGTCAGACCTGCATAGATAAGGGAAAAGGGATAGGTCAGCCACTTCAACTTTTCTTGGGTCAAGCCCAATCGTAAGAGGAGTTTCTTAAAGGCATCCATAAAGAAGCCCACCTGCATACCTGACAAGGCAAAGAGGTGGATAATTCCTAGACTGGAATAGAGCTCATTCATCTCCTCAAAGTCCGTGTCCAAATGTCCTAAAAGAAGACCTGTCATATAATTGCGCATAGGATCTGGAAAGTGCGTCTTGATCCAAACTACAGCCTTTCGACGTAAACTGGACAAATTTTCTCCCATATCCCAACTGCTAACTTTTTTAAGTGACTGGATACTCTTGATAGTCAGTGTCTGGTAAATCCCCTGGGTCTTTAGATAGGCTTGGTAGTTAAATCCACCAAAATTCCTCTGACCTTCTGGCTCTGAAAGCTTCCCTTCTAATTCCAAGTCATGAAGGTCTGTCAAGGCTTGAAATTGCTCTTTCTCCTCCTCGGACTGGAGTTTATAATAAACTTGGAAAGTGTGGCCGTCAGCCTTACCCCGAAAGGACAGACTATCGCCATTGACCTTGATGGTATCTGGTAAAAACCTCACCTTTTCAACATAAGCGACTAAGTTTTGACTAGCTTGTGTCTGTTGCCAGTTTTGAAACAAAAACCAAAATCCAAAAACTCCACAAATCGCTAGAACTTTACCAGCCGATTTCCATGGAAATTGGAAAAAGAGACAGACGAGCAGAAAAACAAAACCTAGCAGCGCGAGATAGGACGCTCCTAAAATTGCATAGTAAAGCCAGAGTAACAGAAAACTCAGATAGATTAGGGGGATAGGGAAACTCTTAGTCCACTGTAACATAGTCTTTTAACTTTTCTATGGTCTTTGCGCCAATCCCAGAAACCTTCTTAAGCTCATCTACCGACTTGAATTTGCCATTTGCCTCACGATGGTCGATAATGTCCTGAGCCCTTTTTCCTCCCAATCCTTTGACCTGTTTGAGTTCTTCCAGACTGGCCTTATTGAGGTTGACCTTCTTATCTTTACTTGTCGAAGGAGTCGTTCCAGAGGCAGCCTGCTGACTGGCTGCTTCTTCTCCCTTAGTTGGAACATAGACAAGAGCCTCGTCACTGACTTTCTGAGCGAGATTGAGCGATTTGCTATCTGCTTCCTCTGTCAATCCACCCGCCTTCTGAACGGCATCATGAACCCGACTCCCTACTGGCAAATCATAAATCCCTGGCGATTTAACAGCACCTTTGACATCCACTGTGATCAGATCTTGTTCAGGAGATTCGTCCTTTTCCTCCTTTTTCACTTCTTTTTCAGACGATGAATCCTTTGAAACAGCTGCAACTTCAGCCTGCAAATTTGTTTCTTTCACAGGTGTTTGTGAAGTTGGTTTTAGTAGGAAAAATCCGCCCAAGGCCAAACCTAAAACAGCACAAATGACAATGATTTTATACTCTTTGATTTTCTCGATAATTGCTTCCATTTTTTCTCCTCTCTTAAATTATTCGTAAGAGGAAGAAAAAACAGCTGAAAAATCTTTTCAACTGCTCACTTATTTGCAAAATAATCTTCCTTGGTCAAGGCATAATGAACTCTTGTGATAATTCGACCTGGTTCTTTATTATCCATTCTGGCATAGGGTTCTTCGTGGGAAAAACGCATACCTGATTTCTCCATGACCTTTCCTGATGCGGGATTGTCTTTATCGTGAAGAGCGCTCAACTTGTTCATTCCAATCTTCTCAAAAGCCAGCTCAATCACGGCACGATTGGCTTCTGTCGTCAATCCTTGATTCCAATACTTTTGGTTGATAATGTAACCAATAGCTGCTTTTTTGAGAATGGGGTCAATCTTGTGCAAGTCAATAGTTCCGATAAACTTGCCATTGCTTTTTAGTTCGATTCCCCAACGGCCCAAGGGACTAGCCAAATAAAACTGGGCGATGTTATTCTTGGTTTCTTCCAAGCTTTGATTTGTTGAAAAAGTATAGCGTGTATTTTCTCTATCCGAAGCATACTCAAACATAGCTTCCGCATCATTCAAAGTCACAGGTCTAAGCAATAAACGTTCTGTCTCCACTATTGGATACTGGGCAAATTTCACAAATATTGATTCCATACTTTTTCCTCTATTAGAGCTTGATTCTCACTAGTCTAGCATAAATAAATTTGGATGACAAGTTTTTCTTGATTTTTGAAGCGGTTTCATATACAATAAAACCATCACATTTTTGATTTATGAACTGGAATGTGACAACTAAAACAAGACCGTCAATTGAAAGGTAGGTTATCTCTATGTTAATCGGAATCCCAAAAGAAATTAAAAATAATGAAAATCGTGTTGCCCTCACTCCTGCTGGCGTCCACAGTTTAGTCAGCCGTGGACATCGTGTCCTCATCGAAACAAATGCTGGTCTCGGTTCAGGCTTTACTGATGCGGACTATCAAAAGCAAGGTGCTGAGATTGTCGCTACTGCTGGCGAAGCCTGGGCAGCTGAGTTAGTCGTGAAAGTAAAAGAACCACTAGCTTCTGAATATGGCTATTTGCGAGATGATCTTCTCCTCTTCACCTACTTGCACATGGCTGCTGCTCCAGAGTTAGCAGATGCCATGCTAGCAGCAAAAACAACAGGAATTGCCTATGAGACTGTCCGTGACTCCCTAGGTCACCTACCACTCCTCGTTCCTATGAGTGAAGTTGCAGGTCGTATGGCAGTTCAAATCGGAGCCCACTTCCTTACTAAGCAAGCTGGTGGTTCTGGTGTCCTACTTGGTGGTGTACCAGGTGTTCCAAAAGGAAAAGTAACCATCATCGGTGGCGGTGTCGTTGGTACACATGCTGCCCGTATCGCTCTTGGACTTGGTGCTCAGGTAACTATTTTAGATATCAGTGCCAAACGTCTCTCGGTTCTAGAAGAAGTCTTTGGAAACCAAATCCAAACTCTTATGTCAAATTCTTTCAACATCGAAGCAAGTGTGAGAGATGCTGATGTTGTGATTGGAGCAGTTCTCATCCCTGGTGCCAAGGCACCAAAACTGGTGACAGATGAGATGGTCAAACAAATGCGTCCAGGCTCTGTCATCGTTGACGTTGCTGTTGACCAAGGTGGTGTTATCGAAACAGCTGACCGTGTGACCACGCATGATGAACCCGTCTATGAAAAACACGGTGTTCTCCACTATGCCGTTGCCAATATCCCTGGTGCGGTTGCCCGTACTTCGACCATTGCCCTAACCAACGTCACTCTTCCTTACATCGAAGCCTTAGCAGGAAAAGGTTTTAAGAAGGCAATCACTGAAGATCAAGGCTTACGCGAAGGAGTGACAACTTACCAAGGCTACTTGACTAGTCTTCCAGTTGCCCAGGGGCTAGATAAGGATTACACTTTGATTGATGAACTTGTCTAAAGACATTAACTAGTTAACACAGATACGATAAAGAGCAGTCCATCTGAACTGCTCTTTTTTGCTATTCTGTTTCTTGGTTCTTTTCTTCAATCTTAACTGGAGCTGGTTCATAGGCTCGGATAATCTGAGCGACAACTGGATGGCGAACCACATCCTTGGCTGAAAAATGAACAAAGTCGATCTGGTGAATGCTCTTGAGCTTTTCTTGAGCATCAATCAAACCAGACTTGACATTACGTGGCAGGTCAATCTGACTGATATCTCCATTGACAATCATCTTAGAATTAAAACCTAAACGCGTCAGGAACATCTTCATCTGCATGATGGTCGTATTTTGTGCCTCATCGAGAATGACAAAGGCATCATCCAAGGTCCGTCCACGCATATAGGCAAGGGGAGCGATTTCGATAATTTCACGCTCCATGAGACGGGTCGTTTGGTCTTTTCCGAGAATCTGATACAAGGCATCGTAAACTGGTCGAAGGTAAGGATCCACCTTCTCCTTGAGATCACCCGGAAGAAATCCTAGACTCTCACCTGCTTCCACTGCTGGACGAGTGAGGATAATCCTCTTGACTTGCCCACGTTTAAGGGCAGTCACTGCCAAGGTCACTGCAAGAAAGGTCTTCCCTGTCCCTGCTGGTCCGATTCCAAAGGTCACATCATGCTGTTTGACACTGTCCACATAAAGTTTTTGACCCAAGGTTTTGACACGAATCGGTTTCCCAGTATTATCCTTGATGATTTCTTCTTCGTAAAGGGCGACAAACTTGTCGATTTCATCGTTTTTGACCATGCTAATCGCAGTCACCACATCTGGCGTGCCAACGGTCATTCCTCGATTCACCAAAACCATCAAAGCCTGGATAACCTGACGGGCTTCCTCACAGGCAGTCTCTTCTCCCAAAACCTGGACAATCTCTGTGCGAGCATGAATCACCACATCGAGCTCTTCTTCCATCAAACGAAGATGGCGCTCATTGGAACCAAAAAGATGAAACAGGTCATCTGGATGACTCAGTTGAATGTCTATTGAATGTTCCTTCAAATAAAGAACCTCTCTAATCCGTTTATTTCTTTTTATTATAGCAAAGAGAACAATAAAATACTAGCCTCATCTCATTGTCTCTAGTGTTCTAAGTATTCTTGCCAGATGGCGTCAAAGTCTCCTAGGTTAAAAGAGAAGCTGGCATGCTCCTCCAAAAAGCGACTCACCTCATCAAAATCATCCGTGTGTTTTGGGAAGGCTGACTCCTCAAAAGCGAGGTCTGCCAAGATGGCTTTGGGGCTATTACTTTTAGGATTGCGCTCGGTCATGAGCCAAGTGTAAAATGATTTTCTCAATTCTTTCTCCTATCAAGAATTTTTTGATGACACTTTTCTGATTCTTGAAAATTACTGGACTTAGCCTCTGAAACGTAGTGGTTTATAAAATCTGTTTTCGCATCTGTATAGGCGTCTCGATTGTGTTCAAATTTTTTCCACAAACTTAGTTTTAATTCCTGATACGCTTGGGCAATATCTGGATGCTGGCAGAGATAATCTCTAAAATAAATCTCGTAATGATCTCCCATCATTCGCAAATGTAGATGAAAAACTTTCTCAGCAAATCCCTGCTCTGTGTATCCTTTATTTAGCGAAATCCTGTTAGGATTCTCCGACATTACTAGCCAACCATTCTTCACCAATAAATCCCTAACTCTTGCTAAATCCTCTATTCTACCTACTTCTAACAGAATATCAACGATATTTTTGGCCCAAATATTAGGGATAGCAGTACTACCGATATGTTCTATTCTTTTAATAACATTTGCACCCAATATTTTTTTCAGATTTGCTTTTTCCGATTCATACCAGTCTTTCCACTCTGATTTGTGCTCTACTAGAAAAATAGGAAAAAGTTGCCAGAGTTCCTCTAAACTCATTTCTTCAAGTTTCTTTATCATGTCTATAAGGCCTAAATCAACTCTGTACCAAACTGATCTTGTTTGATTTTACCAGCCTTCATCAAGCCACCAAGTGCTTTCTTGAACTGACCTTTAGAAATGCCAAAGGTTGCCTTGATGTCCTCAGGAGACGACTTATCATTTAAGGTCATGAAACCGCCATTGCTTTCCAAGTAGGTCAAAATCATCTGGGCATCATTTTCCAACATTTCAAAGGAACGTGGTTTGAGGGATAGGTTCAAGGTACGGTCCACTTCACGGAAACCGATAACACGCGCATCTAGCACTTGTCCCAAACGTGGCTCTGCGTAACGCTCACTTGGGTGAATAAAACCAAGCATGTTATTCTCTGGCAGATAGACAAAAGTTCCCGATAGCTTGAGACGGTAAACAATGGCTGGCCAGTTTTGGTTCTGCATGTTGTTGTAGGCAGGACGAGCCAGACGTTGGAAGTCTTCTTGATAAGCCAAAAGTCCCCAGATGCGGTCTTTCTTGTCCACTTCAAGACGGATGTAAAGTTTATCACCTTTCTTAGGCCAGAGTTCCTTGAGCTCAGGAAGGATATCGAGTGACACAACGATTTCCTTATCAGGTAGACCGGTATCGACAAAAACACCCAAGTCCTTACGAACTTCCGTTACCGTTCCCCAGCCAAATTGTTCCTGAGTGGCAGTCACTTCTAGAGTGGTCAAGCGGAGTTTCTGCTTCATATCGGTATAGGCAAAACCTTTGACTGTATCCCCTACTGTGTGTTGGCCTTCTTCCTTAGCAAGAGCATAAGTTTGACCATCCTTTTGCACAAAGTAAAAACGGTCATTTTCATCGATGATAAGTCCAACGATAAAACTTGCAAGATTTGTATTCATATTTCCTTCTTTCGAATAAAACTCAGCCAGCAATGCCAACTGAGTTTTTCTGTTTAATTTTAGACTTCCAAAAGTTCTTTTTCTTTGTTGGCAGTCATGTCGTCAATGTGTTTCACAGCATCGTCTGTTACTTTTTGAATATCTTTTTCAAGAGTCTTCAATTCGTCTTCAGTGATTTCTTTTGCTTTTTCTTGCTTTTTAGCTTCGTCCATAGCGTCGCGGCGGATGTTACGGACAGCTACTTTAGCATTTTCACCGACCTTCTTCACTTCTTTAGCAAGGTCACGACGAGTTTCTTCTGTAAGAGCAGGGATAACCAAGCGGATTACAGAACCGTCATTAGCTGGTGTGATACCAAGGTCAGAAGCGTTCAAGGCGCGCTCGATGTCTTTCAATGAAGACTTGTCAAATGGTGTTACCAACAAGACACGCGCTTCTGGAATGGTAATTGAAGCGATTTGGTTAAGAGGAGTTTCGACTCCATAGTATTCTACATGGATACGGTCTAGCAAGCTTGCGTTGGCACGACCGGCACGGATACCACCAAATTCACGAGCAAGTGATTGGTGAGACTGGGTCATTCTCTCTTTAGCTTTTTCTACAATTGCGTTAGCCATAATTTTCTTATTCCTTTTCTTCGATATTGTTTGAAACTGTTGTTCCGATATTTTCACCAAATACGACACGTTTGATGTTGCCTGGTTGGTTCATGTTGAAGACAACCAAGTCAATGTCGTTATCCATAGAGAGGGTTGAAGCTGTTGAGTCCATGATACGAAGACCTTTGTTGATAACGTCACGGTGGGTCAATTCTTCAAACTTAACGGCAGTCTTGTCTTTCTTAGGATCGGCATTGTAAACACCATCTACGCCATTTTTAGCCATAAGAATGGCATCCGCTTCGATTTCAGCTGCACGAAGGGCTGCTGTTGTATCTGTTGAGAAGTAAGGTGAACCAATTCCGGCACCAAAGATAACGATACGGCCTTTTTCAAGGTGGCGAAGAGCACGTCCACGTACATAAGGCTCAGCCACTTGTTGCATAGAAATAGCTGTTTGCACACGTGTATCGACGCCAACTTGCTGCAATGAATCTGCCATTACAAGAGCATTCATCACGGTCCCAAGCATTCCAGTGTAATCTGCCTGAACACGATCCATTCCTGCTTCTGCTGCAGGTTCTCCACGCCAGAGATTTCCTCCACCAATAACAAGGGCAATTTCGATCCCTAGACTATGAACTTCTTGAATCTCTTTTGCAATTTTTTGAACTGTTTGGATATCAATCCCTACGCCACGTTCACCTGCAAGAGCCTCGCCTGATAACTTGATTAAAATACGTTTATACTTGGGGTTAGCCATTTTTACTCTCCTTTTTTTATCCTACCTATTTTATCACAATTTCTAAGATTTTTATAGTACCATGAGCAATTCTTTCAAAAAAATTAGACCGTTAAAAATTCCTCTAAGTCGGTAAGGGCACGCTCTGCAATTTTTTCATAACGAGCCTTCTTATCACGGATACGCTCGCCTTCCAACTCCTTGATAATTCCGAAATTGACGTTCATAGGTTGAAAGTGATTGCTATCAGCGTGAGTGATGTAATGAGCCAGACTTCCAATCGCTGTGGTATCTGGGAAGATAGCTTCACTTTCACCCTTGAAGAGTCGAGCCGCATTAATACCTGCAACTAATCCTGAAGCTGCTGACTCAACATAGCCTTCCACACCCGTCATCTGACCAGCAAAGAAGAGGTTGGGTTGTTTCTTAGAACGGTAAGTCTGTTCAAGAAGATTTGGTGAATCCATGTAAGAATTGCGGTGCATGACACCATAGCGAACAAACTCAGCATTTTCAAGACCCGGAATCATTTGGAAGACACGCTTTTGTTCTCCCCATTTGAGGTGGGTTTGGAAACCGACGATATTGTAGAGGCTACCAGCCGCATTATCCTGACGAAGTTGGACAACTGCATAAGGGGTTTTAAACTCTCCGTCACGAGGTCCTGTGTAGTCGTCTGGGTACTCCAGACCGACTGGTTTCATAGGACCATAAAGCATGGTTTTAATGCCACGTTTGGCCATGACTTCGATAGGCATACAACCTTCAAAATACTTTTCTTTTTCAAAAGAATTGAGCGGGGCTTCTTCCGCATTGACCAAGGCTTCATGGAAATCCATAAATTCTTGTTTGGTCATAGGAGCGTTGAGGTAGGCCGCCTCTCCCTTATCATAACGAGATTTGAGATAGACCTTGCTCATATCAATAGTATTGACATCGATAATTGGCGCTGCAGCATCGTAGAAATAAAAACCGTCACCGCCATTAAGAGCATGAATCTTTTCAGCAAGGGCATCACTAGTCAAAGGACCAGTAGCGACAACTGTAATAACATCAGTCGGCAATTCTGTAATTTCATCACGAACCACTTCAATCAAGGGATGGTTGGCTACTTTTTCGGTCACCATTTGGGAGAAACCGTCACGGTCCACTGCAAGGGCTCCACCAGCAGGAACTCGTGTTGCCTCAGCAGATTCCAAGATAACAGAACCCAAACGACGCATTTCTTCCTTGAGAAGCCCAACAGCATTTGTCAGAGCATCTCCACGCAAGGAATTGGAACAAACCAACTCAGCAAAATTGTCTGTTTTGTGCTGGGGCGTTGACTTGATGCCTCGCATTTCATAGAGTTTAACTGGAATACCACGCTCTGCGATTTGGTAGGCTGCTTCAGAACCAGCCAATCCCGCTCCGATAACATTGATATAAGATTGAGACATAAGACTTTTTTTACCATTATGGGAGAAAAATCCGTTCTTCCTTTTTCAGGCTTTTAGTAACAGCCTCCCATAAACTTTCTATAAATAATCACTCCTACTAGTATAACAAAAAAGGTAGACAGAAAGAACTAAAAAGGCCTATAGATTAAAAATAAGTCCACAAATAAACCCCAGATAGCCTAAGGCTATCCGGGGTTCTTGTTTTCATCGCTAAAATGATATCAACAATTTCATTTTAGTCGATTTTTGGGACTTAGTCTTCTAAATCCATTTCAGAAGCTGCTGATTTCTTCTTCTTGCCAAGAAGAGAGGCAGTTGCCAAGGCAGCTACTCCTAATCCAAGACCAGCAAATTGGTTACTTGCAGTTCCTGTATTTGGAAGTTTTCTACCGTTTGAACGTCCTGAACCAGCAGGTTGTTGTCCGAGAGCTTGTGAGCCGTTCAAAGCACTTGAGGTAGAAGCACTAGCACTTTCGCTCATTGATGCACTTACAGAAACGCTGAGTGAAGCTGAATCACTTGCAGTTCCTGAATTTGATACACTACCTGGGCCAGTGCTTGTACTTGCTGAGTGGAAGCCTCCACTTGGTGTTGGTGTCTTGCTTGCGCTAGCTGAAGCTGATTGACTAGCTGAGCCATTGCTTGTGCTTGTTGAACCTGAACCGCTACCTGAGTTGTTGCTTGCACTGATTGATGCAGAAATGCTGTCACTCAAGCTTGTGCTTGTTGAGACTGACTCACTTGCGCTGATTGATGCTGAAGTACTATCGCTCAATGACACACTTACTGATTTGCTGAGTGAAACTGATTCACTTGCACTTACAGATTCAAGATAGCTAGGAAGGTTAAACTCTGGCTTAGATTCGCTTGTTGGATCACCCTTACTATAGCTGAATGAGTTAGATTGTTGTGACGCACTTGTACTCAAACTACTTGAAACGCTATTGCTAAGTGATGTAGATGTGCTTACGCTGTTACTCAAGCTTACTGAAGTACTTGTTGAAACTGAAGTACTACTTGAGTTGTTGCTTGCTGATTCAGATGCACTGATTGATGCTGACACGCTGTTGCTCAAGCTTGTGCTTGCTGATTGGCTAGCACTGATTGAGGCAGACACGCTGTTGCTCAAGCTTGT